>NZ_JBFUKI010000004.1:0-405085 GCF_056400925.1 Alsobacter sp. P4_H11 | reverse complement strand
CCCCCGAGGCGCCCCGCCGCGCCCCCGAGCCGCCGGCCGCGGCCGCGCGCCCGAGCGTGCTCGTTACCCCGCCGCCGCGCCGCGAGGAGCCGCGTCGTGAGGAGGCTCGTCGTGAAGAGCCCCGTCGTGAGGAGCCCCGTCGTGAGGAGCCCCGCCGCGAGGAGGCCCGTCGTGAAGAGCCGGCCCCGCAGCAGCGGCCCGCCGCGCCGGCGCCGGCGCGCCAGCCGGAGCTTCCGCGCGAGGCCCTGTCCGGCCGTGCGAGCGGCGGCTGGCTGTCGGAACTGCTGGCCCGGGCCTCCGTCGAGGACGACGCGCCCGCGCCCCGCAAGCCCGAGCTGCGCGCCTCCATCCCGCCGGAGCGCGAGCGCGCGCCGGCCGCCAAGGCCAGCAGCGCGGCCGACTCGCTGGGTTCGCTCTCCACCGACATCGCCCGCATGATCGACCATGACGAGGCGGTGGAGCTCTGGGCCCGCTACACGGCCGGCGAGCACGACGTGTTCAGCCGCCGCATCTACACGCCGCAGGGCCAGGAGCGCTTCGACGAATTCCGCCGCCGCTACCGCCGCGACCCGGAGTTCCGCGACACCGTGAACGCCTATGTGCAAAAGTTCGAGGAGCTGCTCGGCGAAGTCGCCCCCGGCGACCGCAACTCGACCCTGACCCGCTCGATCCTCACCTCGGACGAGGGCAAGGTCTACACCATCCTGGCCCACGCCTCGGGCAAGTTCGACTGACCTGCGGCGTAGTCACCTGCTCAAAAGGCCCGGGAGCGATCCCGGGCCTTTTTGTGCTTTATGGCGCCCAATTCTCTCCGTCATCCCCGGCGGCGCGCAGCGCCGGGAAGGGGATCCAGTGGTGAGCGCCTTGGCCCTGGATACCCTTCCCGACCTGCTCCGCAGGTCGCCGGGGATGACGGCGGAGGATCGGCGCGACGATTGTGGCGCTTCAGCGCAGCGACCGGGGCCACCCTCCCCGTCATTGCGAGCGCAGCGAAGCAATCCAGTCTAACGCCAGCCTTTTAGACTGGATTGCTTCGCCTCCGGCTCGCAATGACGGCGAGGCRTTCGGAGGAGTGCAGGAGTGGCCGGCTCCACCAATGACCTCATCCTGAGGAGCAGGCCCGCTTGGGCCTGCGTCTCGAAGGACGAGGGGGTCCAGAAGGCTGGAGGACGCAGCTTTCTGGAGCCCCTCGTTCTTCGAGACGCGTCGCCAAGAGGGGACGCTCCTCAGGATGAGGGGACGGCGGCTCGCTGCGAGACACACACGTGCAGCGACCGGGGCCACCCTGCCGTCATTGCGAGCGCAGCGAAGCAATCCAGTCTAACGCCAGCCTTTTAGACTGGATTGCTTCGCCTCTGGCTCGCAATGACGGCGAGGAAGCTGAGAATTGGCGCCTCAGCGCGCCCAGCGCACCACGTCGGCGAACACGCGGCTGGCGGCCTGGTCGAGGGCCAGGGCGGCGGTTTTGCCGGAGATGTCGCTGAGCGGAACCGCGCCCTTGAACACGCGCGAGGCCGTGATCTTGCCGGACGTGTTGTTCACGATCTTCACCGAGAGCTCGACGGTCGCCTGCGCGCCGCCGTTCACGCTCACGCCGAAGAAGCGGATGTCGGTCTGCACGATGGAGTCGGGGTTCACGCCGACGCCGGCGCGCGCCACCGCCCTGCCCTGGTTTTCAAAAGCCTGCACGAGCCGCGTCTGCAGGAGGCGCGGCAGCCGGTCGGACCACTGCACGCCGCCGACGGACGTCACCGACCCATCGGCCGACCGCACCACGATCCGGTCGGATTCGAGCGGCTGAAGGGCGGTGGGCTCGGCCACCACGAGCTGGCTGCGGCCGGGGCTCTGCCGCGCGGCGCCGACCGGCGCGGTCAGGTCATAGACCTCCGAAGGCGTCGAGCTGCCGCACCCCGCCAGCGCGAGCGCCACGAAGGCCGCCGCCAGCACGGGCCGGAGGGGTGAACGCAACCGGGCCGGAGCGGCGTGGGAAAGGGACGCGGGCATGGCGGGGAATGGCCTCGGGCAAGGGGGCGTCGACACTAACGGCCCCGATATTCGGGAAGGGAAGGCTTGCCGCCAAACAGCAACTGCTGGGGGTTCTGCTGCAGGCTGCGAAGAGTGCGGTTGAGCTCGCCGAGCGCCTGCTTGCCGTCGGAGGCGAGCGACTGGTAGTCGCGCAGCGCCGGCCCGGTCACGCGGTTGATGCCGGCCGTGATCTCGGAGGTCCGCTTGTCGAGGTTGTCGGCGAGCACGCGCACGGATTTCGCCATGTCGCCGATGCTGCCCAGCGCCGCCTTGGTGTCGTCGGAACCCAGGAACGTGCGCACGCTGGCGAGCACGCTGTCGACCTGGTCGGCGGCGCGGTTCAGCTTGGCGGTGAGCTCGTTGGCGTTCTTGATCACGTCGTCGACGCGCTCGCTGTTGTTGCCGAGCGCGGCCGTGAATTTCTCGACGTTGTCGACCGAGCGCTGGATCTTGTCCGCGTCCACCGCTCGCAGGGTGCGGCCGGCGTCCGCCAGCACGCCGTCGAGCTTCACGGAGGTGTCGTTGAGGCGGCTGGCGAGCGTCGAGGCGTCGCGGATGAACGCCGCGATGCGCTCCTTCTCGCCCGCCACCGAGCTCGTGATCTGCTGCAGGTTGGCGA
Source organism: Alsobacter sp. P4_H11 (assembly GCF_056400925.1). Taxonomy (NCBI): domain Bacteria; kingdom Pseudomonadati; phylum Pseudomonadota; class Alphaproteobacteria; order Hyphomicrobiales; family Alsobacteraceae; genus Alsobacter; species Alsobacter sp. P4_H11. Next base: position 402,441 of record NZ_JBFUKI010000004.1, on the reverse strand, counting down.
CGACCTTGTTGACGTCCTCGGGGTTTACGGCCTTGACGACGTTGTCCACCGTTTCGGTGAGCTTCTGCAGGTCCACCGACAACGACGCGATCTTGTCGGCCGCGTTGCCGGTGGAGGACAGGAACTTGTTCACGCCCTCGGAATTCGACGCCAGCGCGCCCGAGAAGGTCTCGATGTTGCGAACCGTGGCGCTGATGGAGCCCTGGTTGTCGGCCAGGATCTGGTCGGCTCGGCCCAACACGTCGTCGGCTTTCTTGGCCAGCCGCTGGGCGCTTTCGAGCAGGTCCTGGAAGTCGGACCGGTCGGCGTTGATGGCCGGCGGCTCGGTTCCGTTCTGCACCAGCTTGGCGCTGTCGGGTCCGCCGCCGGAGAGCTGGATGGAGGCGACGCCGGTGAGGCCCTGGAACTCCAGCCGCGCCTTGGTGTCCACGTTCATGGGCGTGGCCGCGTCGATCTCGATCCGGGCGATCACCTTGCTGGGGTCGTTGGGCGCGAGCTGGATGGACGTCACCTCGCCGACGCGCAGGCCGTTGTAGAGAACCTGGGCGCCGCGCGAGAGGCCGGACACCGATCCGTTGAAGACGATCCGGTAGGTCGCCAGCTTGGCGCCCGCGTCCTTGCCCGAGAACCAGAACACGAATCCGAACGCGGCGGTGAGAACCGCCAGCGTGAACAGCCCGATGAGCGCGTAGTTCGCGCGGGTCTCCATGCCGTTACCTTCCTGCCGCGGCTTCGCCCGTCATGTGACGAGCGCGCTCACCATGAAAATAGGACCGCAACCACGGATGGTCCGACTTCAGCATCGTCTCGATGGGCCCCGCGGCGATCACCTTTCCGTCGCCGAGCGCCGCGATGCGGTCGCACGCCGAATACAGGCTGCCGAGGTCGTGCGTTACCATGAAGACGGTGAGTCCCAAAGTCTTCTGCAAGGTCGAGATCAGTTCGTCGAAGTCTTGCGCGCCGATCGGATCGAGGCCGGACGTCGGCTCGTCCAGGAACACGATTTCGGGATCGAGCGACAACGCTCGCGCGAGCGCCACTCTCTTGATCATGCCGCCCGAGAGCTCGGACGGAAACCGGTCCGCGACTTCGGGCTTCAGGCCGACGAGCTCCAGCTTCAGCAACGCGAGCTCGTCCATGAGCTCGTCCGAAAGCTTGAGGTGCTCGCGCATCGGCACCTGAACGTTCTGGCGCACCGACAAAGACGAGAACAGCGCGCCCTGCTGGAACAGCACGCCCCAGCGCCGCTCCATCGCCTTGCGGCCAGGCCCGTCGAGCTCGTCGACATTCTGGCCGAACACCTCGATCGTGCCGCGCCGCTTCGGCACGAGCCCCAGGATGGTGCGGGTGAGCACCGACTTGCCGGTGCCGGACGCGCCCACGAAGCCCAGGATCTCGCCCCGATACACGTCGAGGTCGAGCCCGTTCATGATCAGCTTGTCGCCGAAGCCGACAACGAGGTCGCGAACCGAGATGATCACCTCACGCTCCGCGTCCGCGCCATTGGCGCGTCCGTCGGGCTGGGCGCTGGGGGGAAGGACGTCGGTGGCCATGTTCAATATTTGATGGACGCGAAGAACATGGCGAAAAGACCGTCGACCACGATCACCATGAAGATGGATTTCACCACCGAGGACGTGACCTGACGTCCCAGCGATTCGGCCGAGCCCTTCACGGCCAGCCCCTCGATGCACGCGATAATGCCGATCACCAGCGCCATGAAGGGCGCCTTGATGATGCCCACCATGAAGGTGTTGAACGCGATGGCGGAGCGCAGCCGGCCGAGGAACACCTCCTGGCTGATGTTGCCATAGAGCCAGGCGACGACGCCGCCGCCGAACAGGCCGGCGATGTTGGCCAGGAAGGTGAGCAGCGGCAGCGCCAGCATCAGGGCGAGGATGCGCGGAACCACCAGCACCTCGATGGGGTCGAGCCCCATCACCCGCAGCGCGTCGATCTCCTCGCGCATCTTCATGGAGCCGATCTCGGCCGTGAAGGCCGAGCCCGAGCGGCCCGCGATCATGATCGAGGTGAGCAGCACGCCCAGCTCGCGCAGGGTCAGGATGCCGGTGAGGTCCACCACGAAGGGCGTCGCGCCGAACTTGCTGAGCTGGAAGATGCCCTGCTGCGCCACGATGCAGCCGACCAGAAATGAGATCAGCGTGATGATCGGCACGCTGCGGAAGCCCACCGCCTCCAGGTGGAACACCACCGAGGTGATGCGGAACCGCGCCGGGTTCACGATCATCCGCCCCATCGCGGCGACGAGCGAGCCGAGGAAGCTGACGCCGCCGACCACGTCGCGCCCGGCGCCGCACACCGTCGAGCCCACATCCGACAGGATGTCGACCACGGCCGAGCCTCGCGCCACGGTCTTCTGCCCGAAGTCGTGATACGCGACCTCCTGCAGGAGGATGCGCTTGGGCTCGTCCAGCCCGACGAAGCCGGCCTGCTGGCCGCCCGCCTCCAGCGAAGCCCGCGCCCGGTCCAGCACCCAGGCGCCGAGCGTGTCCAGCCGCTCCACGGCCGAAAGGTCGAGCAGCACGCGCTGCGCGCCCTCGGCCTCGCCCGCGAGCTTGCCGGCCTCCTCCTCCACGGCGGCGGCCTGCTCGGACGTCCAGCGTCCGATGAAACGCAGCCGCGCTTCCGCGCCGTTGCGTTCCACCACCACGTTTGCGAGAGGATCCATGAAGGGTCGGGTTCCGCGCGCCCGGAGCGGGCGCCTGTGCTGTTTTAGTTCATATTGGGACGGCGCGTGAATGGCGCGAACACAACCGATAAGCGTTTTCCCGCATGGTGTGACCCTTGGGCCAGCTTGCGCCCCGAATGGCGCGGCGGTGGCGCGGCGGCGAGCGCTGCGCTAGAGCGGTTCCGGCTTCCATTGCACGAGGTGATCCCATGCCCCGCAGCCTCTCCGTCGCGGTCGAGCGGTTTCCGATTGCGGGCGCGTTCACGATTGCGCGCGGGTCGCGCACCGAGGCCGTGGTCGTCACCGCGACGATCGGGGATCGCGGCGTGATCGCGCGCGGCGAATGCGTGCCCTATGCGCGCTACGACGAGAGCGTGGAGAGCGTGATGGCGCAGATCGAGGCGGCCCGCGCCTTCGTGGAAGGCGGCGGCGACCGCCACGGGCTGCTGCAGGCCATGCCGGCCGGCGCGGCGCGCAACGCCGTCGACTGCGCGCTGTGGGATCTGGAGGCCAAGACCACCGGCGTGCCCGCCCATGTGCTGGCCGGGCTGGACCGCGTGGCGCCGGCCACGACCTGCTTCACCATCAGCCTCGGCTCGCCGGACGTCATGGCGGAGGCGACCGCCAAGGCGGCGGACAGGCCCATCCTCAAGATCAAGCTCGGCGGCGGGGCCGAGGACGTGGCCCGCATCGCGGCGGTCCGGCGCGCCGCGCCCGACGCCGTGCTGGTGGTGGACGCCAACGAGGGCTGGCGCCCGGACGACATCGCCGCGCAGCTCGCCGCCTGCGCGGCCGCCGGCGTCGCCCTGGTGGAGCAGCCGCTGCCTGCCGGGCAGGACGACCTCCTCGCCACGCTCGACAGCCCGATCCCGCTCTGCGCCGACGAAAGCGCCCACGGCCTCGCCGAACTCGCCGCCACGGCCGAGCGCTACGACGCCATCAACATCAAGCTGGACAAGACCGGCGGCCTCACGGCCGCGCTGGAGCTGGCCGCCGCCGCCCGGTCGGCCGGGCTCGACATCATGGTCGGCTGCATGGTCGGCACCTCGCTCGCCATGGCGCCCGCCATGCTGCTGAGCCCCGGCGCGCGCTATGTCGACCTCGACGGCCCCCTGCTGCTGGCGCGCGACCGCGAGCCCGGCCTGCGCTACGAGGGCGGGCTGGTGTTTCCGCCCTCGCGGGCGCTCTGGGGCTGAGGCGCGAGCCGCCAGGCCGCAAGCGCGAAAACGAGCCCGAGCGCTGCGATCGGCGCCATCGCCAGAAACGCGCGGACGCCGAAGCCGCCATAGAGCGGCCCGGACGCCACCGTGGCGAGCGCCGACGCGAGCGAGATGGAGGCCACGAGCGCGCCTTGCAGCCGCGCCTTGGCGGCCGCCGGCGCCAGCGCCGCGAAGGCCCCGATCGTGCCCAGATGCGTGGCGCCGAAGCTCGCGCCGTGCAGAAGCTGCAGCAGCGTGATCGCGCCGGGCCCGGGCTCCAGCCCCATCCCGATCCAGCGCAGCACGGCCGCCGCGCCGCCGACGCACAGAAATCCATAGGGCGGCGCCCGCCCTCCCCCGACGCGCCCCATCAGGGAAAACAGCGCGACCTCCACCACCACGGTGACGGCCCAGAGGCCGCCCACGCCGGCGGGTGAGACGCCGGCCGCCTCGAAGGAGATCGACCCGAAGGCGTTCATCATCGAATGGCTGGAGTGGATCATGGCGGCGCTCAGGATGACCAGCACCAGCGCGCCCGGCAGGCGCAAGCGCCCCTCGCTGGGCGGCGCCGGGCGGGGCGCGTCGTCCCGGTCGAGATCCGCGACCAGGAGAGACGCGGCGGCGGCGCCCAGATAGGACGCGCCCAGCGCCAGCGGCACCACGGCCGCGCCCAGCCAGCCGACGGCGGCGCCTGCCAGCAGGGTCGCCAGCGTGAACGAGAGCGAGCCCCAAACCCGGATGCGCCCGTAATGCAGCCTCGGCCGGCTCTTGGCGGCCTCGATGGCGAGAACATCCGACAGCGGGATGATGGGGCTTTGCGCCAGCGCGATGCTGGCCATCAGCACGAGCAGCACCGGAAACGCCCAGCCCGGCGCCGCCGCGAGATAGCCGAAGCCGACCAGCAGGTTTGCGCCGACCAGAATGCGCCCCGCCGGGGCCCGCCCATCCGCCAGCCCGGCCGTCCAGGTGCTGGCCAGGATGCGCACCACCAGCGGGGCGGCCACCAGCAGGGCGATCTGGTCCGGACCAAGGCCCAGCCCGCGAAACCACACGGGCAGGAACGGGGACGACACTCCGATGCCGAAAAAGGTCGCCGCGTAGAGAGTGGAGAGCCGAAGCGCCACGGAAGTGTCGGACCGCATGCGCGAGATAGAGCATGATTTCAGCCCGCCGCGCGACAGGGGGCGGCGAGATCGCTGGGGAGCCGCACGGCGAAAAGCTTGAGCGCCAGCCTGCGAAATGTTGCTGTGCCAGCGAGGAGGCGGCGCGCCTGATTCGCCGCCCGAACCGAGCGCCATGGCCGAGACCCCCAGCACCCCGCTGAGCAGCGTGGAATACGAGGAAATCGAAGCCGCCGTGATGGAAACGTCGCGCGGGCGCTGGTTCCTGGCCGAATTCGCCAAGCGCAACCGGCACGCCGAGACGGAGCGCCTCATCGCCTCGCTGGCCCGCATCGAACGCGCGGTGTCGGCCCGTGACGTCACGCCCGATCCGGCCGTCGGCGTTCAGCGCGACCTCGCCGACATCGCCGACAAGATCGCCCGCACCCGCCACGACATCGCCCGCAGCGTCGCGGACGCGGCCGGCGCCGGCGAAGCCCCCGTGGCCGACAAGGCGTTCGACGATCTCGTGGCGGCCGCCGAGCTGGCCGACACGGAGGCGTTCGACGCGGCCGAGCAGATCCAGGAACTCGCCTGGTCGCTGCGTGAGACCGCCGAGAGCGCCGAGGTGGCGGGCGCGCTGGACGATCTCGACCGCCACGCGCAGGACATCTACCGCGCCTCGAACCGCCACGCGCTGACGACCGGGCGCGTGCGGCAGCTCATCACGGTGTTGCGCGGCATCGAGGGGCGCATCCAGGCGCTGCTGGGCTCCGACGCCCGCGGCGGCCGCGTGGCCGCGCCGGCGCAGCGGCCCGACGCCAAGCTGCCGGCCATGCGCGACGACGTGGTGTTCGTCGACAGCCAGACCGCGATGCCGACCGAGCGGCGCAGGCCCGCGCCCCCCGCCCTCCCGGCCGCGGATCGGCCGCCACCCGAGCAGCGCCCGGCCGCTCCGCCGCCCGCCCGGGTGGAGCGCACCGTTGATCCGCGCGTCGAGGCGTTCGCGGCCGTGGACGCGCTCAGCGTCGAGCAGAAGCTGGCGCTCTTCGTTTAGGCGAGAGGAACGTGCGGCTCCGTCGAGCCATGCGCCCCCCGTGACGCGGTTGCGCGCAATGGAGCTTTGCCCCGCTCGGCCGCCTGTGATCACATTGCGGGCAGCCTCGTCGCCGCCCGGCGGCCAATCTCGCTTTGCACCTCGCCCGCCGTCCTCAGGGTCGGCTCCGCCTGTCCGCCAGCCCAGACCCGCTCGTGAACGCCCTCCTCGGCATCAGCCTCAAGATCATCTCCACGCTTGCGTTCACGGCGATGTCGACGCTGATCAAACTGGTTGGCGCAGGCTATCCGACGGGCCAGGTCGTGTTCTTCCGTTCGTTTTTCGCGCTCGTTCCGCTGCTGATCTGGCTCGCGTCGCGCAACGAACTCATCGACGCGGTGCGGACCACCCGGTTCTTCGGCCATCTCCGGCGCAGCCTCGCGGGCTCCATGGCGATGTTCTGCGGCTTCACGGCGCTGGCGCTGCTGCCTTTGCCGGACGCGACCGCGATCGGCTACGCGACACCGCTGATGACCACGGCGCTGGCTGCGCTGGTGCTGAAGGAGGTCGTGCGCGTGTATCGCTGGAGCGCGCTCGGCGTCGGGTTTGTCGGCATGCTGATCATGATGATCCCCTACTTCAAGGCGGGCGGCGGCGGCATCTCGGGCGGCCAGGCGGTCGGGGCCATGTTCGGCCTGCTCGGCGCCTTTTGCGGCGCGGTGGCGTCGGTCGAGATCCGCCGGCTGGCGCAGATCGAGAAGACCGGCGCGATCGTGTTCTACTTCTCCAGCACCGCGGCGCTGTTCGGCGCGCTCACGGCGGTGTTCGGCTGGCGCATGCCGAGCTTGCACGACGGCGCCATCCTGGTGATGGCCGGGATCGCGGGCGGCGTCGGCCAGATCCTGCTGACATCGAGCTACCGCTTCGCGCCCGCCAGCGTGATTGCGCCGTTCGACTATACGAGCCTGATCTGGGCGCTCGCGGTCGGCTTTGTGGTCTTCGCAGACGTGCCGGAGCCGCTGGTGCTGGTCGGGGCCACGCTGGTGATCCTGGCGGGCCTCTTCGTGATCTGGCGCGAGCGCCAGCTCGGCCTGGAGGATCGCCGCCGCCGCGAGCGCGAAGCCGGGGCCCAGCGCCAGACATGACCGCCGAAGCGCCTGCCCCGGGGGCGCTGCTACGCGCGCTGCTCACCCTGGGCGTCACCCAGATCGCCGCCTGGGGCTCGCTGTTCTACACCATGGCGCTGGTTGGCCCGCGCATCCTCCACGAGACCGGCTGGTCCGAGGCGCTGGTGTTCGGCGGCTTCAGCGTCGCGATGATCGCCTCCGGCGCGGCCGCGCCCTGGGCCGGGCGGCTGATCGATCGCCATGGCGGCAGGCCGGTGATGACGGTCGCATCCCTCATCGGCGCCGCCGGGCTCGGCTTCCTGGCGCTCGCGCACGGGCCGCTCGCCTATCTCGCCGCCTGGGCGGTGATCGGCGTCGCGATGGCGGGGGCGCTGTATGACCCCGCCTTCGCCACGCTGGCGCAGATCGCGGGGCCGCAGACCCGGCGCGCCATTTCGCTGCTGACGCTGGCGGGCGGCTTCGCCTCCACGGTCTCGTGGCCGCTCACGCTGTGGATGCTGCGCGATCTCGACTGGCGGCAGGTGATCCTCGTCCACGCGGCCGGACAGGCGCTGCTCTGCGCGCCGCTGCACGCCTTCGGGCTGCCCGGGACGGCTCCGCGGCGCGCCGCGAAAGCGTCAGCCGACGCCGCGCCGCGCGCGTCCCTGCTGCGCGACATGGACTGGACCGCCTTCGCGCTGTTTGCGCTGGTGATCTCGGCCCACGGCCTCGTCACCAGTGGCCTCTCGGTTCACCTCGTGCGGTTGCTCGACCAGTTGGGGCTCACGGAGGCGCAGGGCGTTCTCGCGGGCGTCTTCATCGGCCCAGCGCAGGTGGGCGCGCGGCTGCTGGAGCTGCTGTTTGGCGGTCGGCTCAGCGCGCTCGCGCTCGGCGTGTTCTCCACCGCGATCCTGCCTTTCGCCTTCGCGTTGCTCGCATTCGCGGCGCCGTCCACCGCGGTCGCGATCGCGTTCGGGCTGGTCTATGGCGCGTCCAACGGCCTGATCACCATCGCGCGCGGCGTGGTGCCCTTCGCGCTGTTTCGGCGCGACCGCTACGGCGAGATTCTCGGCCTCCTGGCCGCGCCCGCGCTGGCCACGAAGTCGGCAGCCCCGATCGTGTTCGCGCTCGTGCTGTCGGGCGGCGGACCCGGCGCGGCGGTTGCGTTCTGCGCCGCCCTCGGCGTGCTGGCGGCCGGCGCGATGCTGCTGCTGGCGGTTCTGCGCGGCAACGCCCAGCAAGCCTGAACAAAGGTCCGCTGAAACGAACGCCGCGGCGGCGAATTGTGAGAAAGGCGCTGATGCGCGCTCGATTGGGCTGTTCCGGCTTTACAAACAGCCGTTCGTTTTTCAAAACAGTTCGAGCGTTGAGGGAGCAAGCGAATGGGCGTCGAAGGCCGCGAGCGGGTCAAGGTTCTGGACATCGGCGCGCACGCCCTGTCGGGCCAGCTGGGCAAGACCATCCAGCGCCTGCGCAAGGCCTACAACCTGTCGTTGTCCGAACTGGCCGAGCAGTCCGGCGTCGCCAAGTCGATCATCAGCCAGATCGAGCGCAACGAAACCAACCCGACGCTGGCCACCATCTGGCGCCTCTCGCAGGCGCTCGACGTGTCGATCGAGCGCGTGCTCTCCAGCGGCGACGACGAGCCCTTCATCGACAAGACCACCAAGGGCGACACGCCCATCCTGGTGTCGGACGACGGCAAGGTGCGCCTCGGCATCATCGGCTGGATCAAGACTGTCGAGTGGCTGCAGTGGTATGACGTCCAGGCCGAGCCCGGCGGCGTACTGGACTCCGACGCCCACCAGCGCGGCTCCATCGAGTGCCTTTCGGTGATCGACGGCGAGTTCGAGGTCGAGGTCGGCGACCAGATCCAGCGCGCCAAGGCGGGCGAAACCCTGCGCTACCGCTGCGACCGCCCCCACAGCGTCCGCTGCGTCTCGACCGCGCCGGGGCACGCCACGATGGTGTGTATCCTGAAGGCGGCCGTGATGGACTGAGGAGGGGCCTCCGCTAGCACGTCCGGGATTTTAGCGCACGAAGGCCCTCACCCCAGCCCTCTCCCTGTGCCAGGGAGAGGGGGCCCATTGCGGCTCGTTGTAGCCGTCGCGGTTCTTCGGGAAGCTCCGCGGAAAGAGGGCGCGGTGGGCGTGCGCGTCCCCTCTCCCTGGAACAGGGAGAGGGACAGGGTGAGGGCCCGCCGGGCAATCTGCGCTATGTGACAGTCAGCAGAAGGCGGCGCTCGACCGCCCGCTCCCTGCCCTCCCCCGCTTCGCGGGAGAGGGTTACGCGTCGAGAGACCGCCTCACTCCGCTTTTTTCGGCGGCCTTGGCGGGCTCGCGACGGCGGGCAGGCTCTTGATGTACTCAGCCATTGCGCCGCGGTCGGCGTCGCTGAGTTGGGACGTGTTCTTGATCACCGGCGCCATGGAGCCGCCCACGGCGTCGTATTCGGGCGTGAAGCCGGTTTTCAGCAGCTCGGCGATGTCGTTCTTCGACCACGACGCCAGCCCGCCCTTGTCCTGCGTGATGTTGGGAACGAAGCCCTTGCCTTCCGGGTCCGGCCCGCCCGAGAAGCGCTTGCCGTCCTCGATCGCGCCCGTGAAGGCGCGCGGCGAATGGCACTCGGCGCAGTGGCCGGGACCTTCCACCAGGTAGCGGCCGCGGTTCCATTCGGCGCTCTTGGCCGGATCGGGCTGGATCGGCTTGCCGTCCAGGAAAGCGAGCTTCCACAGCCCGAGCCCACGGCGCAGGTTGAACGGGAAGGGCAGGTCGTGGTCGCGCACCCGGCCCTCCACGGGCGGGAGCGTCTTCAGGAAGGCGAAGACGTCGGCGAGGTCCGACGACGCCATGCGCTGGTAGGAGGTATACGGGAAGGCCGGGTAGTAGTGGCGCCCATCGGGCGAGACGCCCTCCCGCATGGCGCGGATGAAGCTCGCGACCGTCCAGCCGCCGATGCCGTCGCGTGGATGAGGCGAGATGTTGGGCGCGTAGAACGTGCCGAAGGGCGATTGCAGCCCCAGGCCGCCGCCGAGCCTCGTCCTGTCGTCCTGTCCCGGAATGGCGTGGCAGGAGGTGCAGCCGCCCGCATAGAACAGCGTCTTGCCGTTCTCCAGATTGGGGGCCGACGCGACGGAAACGTCCGGCGCCCCGCGCAGGGCCTCGTAGGTGAACGGCGCAGTGAGCAGCCAGAAGCCAGCGGCCCCGAGCGCGGCCAGGATCACGAGGGCGATGGCGAGCTTCTTCAACTGAGACCTGCGAATGACGCCGTCATCCCCGGCGGCGCGCAGCGCCGGGAAGGGGATCCAGGAGTGAGCGCGGCGGCTCTGGATCCCCTTCCCCTACGCGGCTGCGTCGCCGCGGCCGGGGATGACCGTGGAGAAAAAAGCGCGTTCAGCTCTTCTTGACGCGGTAGCTCTCGTGGCACGAGCCGCAGTTCTTCAGCACGGCCGGGAAGTTGGCCTTGAAGCTGGCCTCGTCCTTGATCTCGGCCGAAGCCTTGGTGGCGTCCGCCTCGAACTTCTGGAAAGCGGCCTTGAAGCCCGCCATGTCTTCCCAGATCTTCGGCGCCGCAGTGGTCTCGCCGCCCGTCTTGGAATTGTCGGGGAACAGCGCCGGCATCTTCTTGGCCGCGTCCTGGTAGGTCGCGAGGCTCTTCTGCACCTTGGCGAGGTCGAAGGCGACTTCGCCCTTCAGCATGGCGCCCGGATCCTTGGTGGCTCCGCCCACGGACTTCATGATGTCCTTGCGCTGGGCGATGACGTCGCTCTGGGCGACGACGGCGGTCGCCCCGATCGCGATGGCGGCGGCGGCGATGACGATGCGAAGCATCCGATACTCCCCTCTGACCCGTTCGAACGGGCTCTGTTTGCAAGAAATCGCAGGTTGCCGTCAGCGTGGGCTAAACGCGAGGCGCGAGGGCGCAAAGCGAATCTTGCGTCTGTGCAAGATCAACTTTGCGTCATCGGCGCGCGTTGGACGCCCGGGCAGCCTGCTCAGGCCGCCCGCACGGTGGCGCTCTGGATCGCCGCGAACAGCCGGTCCGGCGTCGCCGGCATGTCCATGTCGCGCACTCCGAAGGCCCGGTCGAGCGCGTCCACGACGGCGTTCATGACGGCCGGGCACGAGCCGATGGAGCCGGCCTCGCCCGCGCCCTTCATGCCGAGCGGGTTCGTGGTCGAGGGCACGTTCCGGGTTTCGAAATGCAGGAACGGCACGTCCTCGGCGCGCGGCAGGCAGTAGTCCATGAAGCTCGCGGTGACGAGCTGCCCTTCCGCGTCGAACACGGTCTTTTCCAGCAGCGCCTGCCCGATGCCCTGCACGACGCCGCCATGCACCTGGCCGGCCAGCAGCATGGGGTTCACCGCGATGCCGAAGTCGTCGCAGATGGTGTAGCGCACCACCTTGGCGACGCCGGTGTCGAGGTCGATCTCGACCTCGGCGATGTGGGTGCCGTTCGGGTAAGTCGCGTTGGGGGGCGTGAAGTCGCCCTCCCCGGTCCGCGCCTCCCGGGTGGCTTCCGGCAGGTTTGCGAGGTCGACGAAGTCGATGCGCCGGTCGGTGCCGACCACGCGGACGCCCCCATCCGCGACCTCCAGGTCCGACACGCTGGCCTCGAGCTTCTGCGACGCGAGGTCCTTCAGCTTCTCGGCCAGCTTCTCGGATGCGACGAACACCGACACGCCGCCGACCGGGATCGAGCGCGAGCCGCCCGTGCCGTGGCCGGTCTTCACCGACTGGGTGTCGCCCTGGATCACCTTGATGCGCTCCAGCGGGATGTCGAGATGCTGCGAGGCGAACTGCGCATAGGCGGTGGCGTGGCCCTGCCCGTTGGACTGCGTGCCCGAATACACCGTCACGGTGCCGTCGGTCTCCAGCCGGATCTCGACGTCCTCGCCCTCGCCCCAGGCGGTGCACTCGATATAGGTCGCCATGCCGACGCCGCGGATCTTGTTCTCCTTGCGGGCCGCGCGGGCGCGGTCCTTGAAGCCGGCCCAGTCGGCCGCCTCCATGGCGCGGGTCATGTGGCCGTCGAAGTCGCCCGTGTCGTAGGTGCGGTCGCCGATCGGCGTGCTGTACGGCATGGCGCTGGCCGGAATGAAGTTCTTGCGGCGGATCTGCTCGGGCTTCATGCCGGTCTCGCGCGCGGCGCGGTCGACGAGGCGCTCCAGCAGATAGGCGGCTTCCGGCCGGCCCGCGCCCCGGTAGGCGTCCACCGGCACCGTGTTGGTGTAGACGCCGCGCACGCGCACATGCAGGGCCGGCGTGCGATAGACGCCCGTCATCATGGTGCCGCCCAGATACGGGATGTAGGGGCCGTATTGCGAGCAATAGGCGCCGATCTCGCCCAGGATGTCGAAGCGCATGGCCAGGAACTTGCCGGCCTTGTCCATCGCGACTTCGCCCACCGCGTAGTTGGAGCGGCCCTGCGCGTCGCCCATGAAGTGGTCGCCACGGTCCGCGATCCAGCGCACCGGGCGCTTCAGCCGCTTGGCGGCCTCGGCGGCCAGCGGATACTCGCGATAGCAGAACGTCTTGGTGCCGAAGCCGCCGCCGACGTCGCCGGTGACGACCCGGATGTTCTCCGGCTTGATCTTCAAAACCTGCGCGGCCAGCGTGTCGCGGATACCGTGCACGCCCTGGCTGGAGAGCGTCAGCGTGTAGCTCTTCGCCTTGGCGTCGTACTCGGCGATGACGCCGCGCGTCTCCATGTAGTTGGTGATCAGGCGGTTGTTCTCCACCTCGATCCGCACGACCTTGGCCGCGCCGGCGAAGATGGCGTCCACCTTGGCCTTGTCGCCCATCTCGGCGTCGAACGAGACGTTGTCCGGCTGCTCGCTCCAGACCGACGGCGAGCCCTTCTCCAGCGCGGCGCGCAGGTCGACGGCGGCCGGGAGCTGCTCCCAGCTCACCCCGATCGCCTCGGCGGCGTCCTTGGCCTGGTTCACGGTCTCGGCCACCACGAAGGCCACCGCGTCGCCGACATGCTTGGCGACGCCCTTGGCGAGCACCGGGATGTGGGCGACGTGGTTCTGCGTGCCGTCGCTGTTGGGCAGGGCCGCCTGGCAGGGCACGTCGCCCAGATGCGCCAGATCCTCATGCGTGAGGATCAGCTTCACGCCCTTCATGGCGCGCGCGGTCTCGAGGTCCGAGAAGGTGAAGCGCGCATGCGCGTAGGGGCTGCGCAGCAGCACGGCCTCGAGCTGGCGCTCGGGCTGGTAGTCGGCCGTGTAGTTGCCGCCCCCGGTCAGCAGGCGCTGGTCCTCGACGCGGCGGAGCGGCTGTCCGATGCCGAACTTCTTGACGGTCATGGTGATCCTCGAAGCGGAGCGAATGGGGGTATGGGAGGACGCAACTGGAAGATGGGCGCGGTCAGGGACCCGTCACGACGGGTTCGCCGTGCTGGACCCAGTCCAGCATGCCGCCGGCGTAATGGGCGTCGACCGTGACGCCGCCGGCCGCGGCGGCCGCGGCGGCGGTCAGGGAGCGCTTGCCGGAGCGGCAGGAGAAAACGATGCGCCTGCCCTGCGGATCGGGCAGCGCCGCGGCGTCGAAGGTGGACAGCGGAAACAGAACCGCGCCGGCGATGTGTCCGGCTTCCCATTCGTTCGGCTCGCGCACGTCCACCAGCAGGATGGAGCCGTCCGCCAGCCCCTTCTTGATGTCCTCGATCCCGAGATTCTCGACCTTGGGTCCGCGGCCAAATCCGAACATGCGCGCCAGTCCTCGAACGTTTCCGGACCGGACTTTAGCCCATTCGGTCGGCTTGGCCAGAGCCCTGCGCGCCCCGCCAAGCAAAAGGGGCGCGCCTTGTGGGCGCGCCCCGGATCGCATCAGGCGAGCGGCGGAATCCGCAGCACCTGGCCCGGATAGATCTTGTCCGGGTGGGTCAGCATCGGCTTGTTAGCCTCGAAGATCTCGTTGTAGTGGCTGCCCTTGCCCTTGCCGTACTGCTTCTCGGCGATGGCCCAGAGCGTGTCGCCCTTGACGACCGTGTACATGTTGGAGGCGGCCGTCTCGTTGTTGACAATCAGGTCGCTCTCCACCTCGGCCACGCCCTGCGTGTTGCCGAGCGCCAGGATGATCTTCTCGGCGTCGGCGGTGGACATCGCCTTGCCGGACACCTTCACCTTGTCGCCCTCGACTGTGACCTGGATGCCGTCGCCGCCGAGGCCGTGCTTGGCGACTTCCTTTTGCAGCGCATCCGGCTGCGCGGCGGCGGCGGGCGTCGCGCCGAACAGCTTCTCGCCGGCGTCCTTGATGAACTTGAACAGGCCCATGGTCCCACTCCCTTTGTGTTGTCGATCGATGAAGAGATAGGGCACATGCGCCGGGGTTCAAACAAGCAACCATGGGGCGAGTAGCCCGACCGGGCACGAAAAAGCCCGCGCGAATGGCGCGGGCTGGTCCGTCAGCGTGGCGAAAAAACTATTCGCCGGCGCGGAGCATCTTTTCCATCGCGGGTTCGGCGGGGTTCCAGATCGAATCCCCATCGAATTCGCCGTCGGCCGCCGTGGAGAGCAACTGCCCCAGGCGATTGCGGGCCCGGTTCACGCGGCTCTTCATGGTGCCGACCGCGCAACCGCAGATGTCGGCGGCTTCCTCGTAGGACATGCCGGAGGCGCCCACCAGGATCAGCGCTTCGCGCTGGTCGGGCGAGAGCTGCTGCAGCGCGTTCTGGAAGTCGAGGAAATCCATGTGCGAGTTCTGCGACGGCGCGGACGCGAGCCGGGCGGCGATCTGGCCTTCCGGATCGGCCACCTCGCGGCGGCGCTTGCGGTACTCGGAATAGAAGATGTTGCGCAGGATCGTGAACAGCCAGGCCGACATGTTCGTGCCCTCCGTGAACGATCCCAGATTGCTCCAGGCCTTCACGAGAGTTTCCTGAACGAGGTCGTCGGCGCGATCGATGTTGCCGGAGAGCGACATCGCAAAGGCGCGCAGGCTGGGGATCGCCCCGAGTAGCTCGGCTTTCAGGCTGGCGCTGCCTTGCGGATTCATTCCTGCTCTCCAAGCTTCTCGTCGAGCTTGTCCATGAGCTCCTTGAAGCGATCGGGAACCGGCTGGTTCAGCACCTCGTCGTACACCGCCCTCAGCTGACGGCCGATGTGATCCTGGATCTGCGGAACCATTCCGGGCGTCGACTCACGGCCGACAGCCACCGGATCCGCACCTGCGGGATCCGAGTGCAGAGCACTCTTGTTTTGCGTCATTGCCACCCTCCGGGGAGCACGGGACAACTGTCCCGCACAGCAGGATTGATCGCAGCCACAACGCATGATCGGGTGTACGGTTCCCGGAACGCTGGAACCTTTTTTTCAGCCGTACGTTGTGGCCCAATGCCGCGCCTAGGCACGGGCATCATTGGGGGCGTTATGCCGATTTCTCAGGCCATCTCACCACATCTGCCGTTTATGCGTCGCTTTGCGCGCGCTTTGACAGGCAATCAACGCATCGGCGACGTTTATGTTCAGGCGACACTGGAGTCGATCGTCTCCGATCCGTCGCGCATCGATTTGAATGGCGACGTCCGGATCGCCCTCTACCGGCTGCTGCTCGAAGTGTGGCGCTCGGTGCCGATCAACGCCCAGGTCGATCCCGGCCTCCCCGCCGTGGAGCTCGGCGCGCAGCGCAGCCTGGACGCCATGACGCCGCGCTCCCGCATCGCCTTCCTGCTGCGCTCGCTGGAAGGCTTCAGCACCGCCGAGGTCGCGCAGACGCTGGACTGCTCGCTTGGCGAGGCACAGGCGCTGCTGGACGCCGCCGGCCGCGAGCTCGCGGACCAGATCAAGACGGATGTGCTGATTATCGAGGACGAGCCGCTGATCGCGCTCGACCTGCAGAGCCTCGTGGAGGATCTCGGCCACCGGGTGGTGGACGTCGCCCGCACCCACAAGGAAGCCGTGGCCTCCATCCAGAAGCTTCGGCCGGGCCTGATCCTGGCCGACATCCAGCTCGCCGATGGCTCGTCGGGCCTGGAGGCCGTGAACGAGATCCTGGGCGCCATCGAAGTGCCGGTGATCTTCATCACCGCCTATCCGGAGCGCTTCCTCACCGGCACCCGGCCGGAACCGGCCTTCCTGATCACCAAGCCGTTCCTCACCGACACCGTGAAGGCCGTGATCAGCCAGGCGCTGTTCTTCCAGCGGCGCGCGCAGCGCACCGATAAGGCCGCCATTCCGGCCTGAACGAAAAAAAAGCCGCTCCGCAACGGCGGAACGGCTTTTCTATCGAAAAGATTGCGAAGGCGCTCGTTCGTGACGGGCGCCTTCTTCGTTTCAGCGGGTGATCATCCCGATGATCATGCCGGCGACGCCGGCGGCCACGAGCGCCGTCAGGGGGCTGCGGCGAACCGATTCCTCCAGCTCGGAGCTCAGCGTCTCGAGCCTCGCCTGCGTGTCCTCGGCGATGCCGCTGCCGGCGCGCGCGATGCTGCCGGCCGCGTCCGTGACCTGCCCGCGGGCCGTGCCGACGGCCTCGCGGACCTTCCCGGCCTGGGCCGCAGCCTCTTCCTTCACGAGCTGGGCGACAGTGTCGCTCAACTTGCCAAGGTCGGAGCGCAGCTTCGTCAAATCGTCCTTGACGTCGTCCGCGCCGCCGCCAACCGTGCTGTCGAAATCAGTCACGCGCGTCTCCTATGAGAGTCTTGAAGGTCAGAGCCTGCCGGTCAGCAGCAGGACGATCACGATCAGGATGACCACGCCCAGGATGCCGGACGGTCCGTAGCCCCAGCCGCGGCTGTGCGGCCAGCTCGGCACGGCGCCGATCAACAGCAGGATGAGGATGATCAGCAGGATTGTGCTGATGCCCATGATGAATTCTCCTGAACGTGTGCGGCCTTGCGGTCCGCTTGTTGTTGCCTCGGTTCCCGGCGTGAGAACCACGATCCCTGCGGCAACGTTCAGGGTATCGGGAAGGTTCCTGCAACCTGCGGCCGGCTGCCGCAGGCCGTATTCAAAGTAAAAACGGTTCGACGCTCCAGCGCGTCTACTCCGCGCACCAACGAGAACGGGACCCGCAACTGGTGCTGCGGATCCCGTTTGGCGCGGTTCGATCGGGCGGGAGGGGGCGTTCTAGCCCGAACCGTGCCTTGCTACTCCAACACGACATGCGGTCCCGAGTTCCCGCTCGGGACCCACAAGCCGGGGATCAGTGCGCTTCCAGCGAAGCGACGACCCAGGGGTTCCAGGGTGAGCGCTTTGCGCCCTTGGCGGACGCGTCCTGCTCGGGAGCCGACGTGGTGGCGCTGGTGGGCGCGCAGACGCCGTCCTGCTGCGCCTTCGCGCGGACGGGGGTCATCGCGACCGGCGTGCTCGCCACGATGAGGCTGGCCGCCGGGGCGCTGGCTTTCGCGGCTGCCGGCGCGTTCTTGACCACCGCGATGACGGGCGGCACGAAGAAGAAGGAGACCGCGACCGAGAAAGCGACGGTGGGAAGAATTCGCGACGCGTTCATCTTTGATCTCCGTGTAGATGCATTCGACAACGCCGCGACTCTAGGGAGGTTCCCGCGTCGCCGATGCGCGTTGGCGCACATCGCTCGCCAGCCGCCGCCTCGATTCCGTGGGGCCCCCGCCGACGGCGCGACGGCGGGTGGGAGGTTTGTACTTTCAGGTCTTCGCCCCCGGACCTAGTTGCGCCGGGACGATGACTTTCGAGCCGCGCGGGCCGGCGCTGGCGCACTCTCCGCCTCGCCACCTTCGGCTTCGCGCTCTTCGGCCGCTTTGCGCAGCCCCTTTCCCGAAGGCGGCGCGGCCCCGAGCACGTCCTCGGCCGCGACCCCGACGGCGCGGATCGCCGCGGTCTTCAGCCGCTCGCTGCGCTCCGGAGAATCCGCCGGCGCCTTGGCGGCGGATTCCACTTCTTCTTCGAGGGCCGCCACCACTTCGGGCCGGCCGAGTTCCTTGATGTCCTCGACATTCGGGTCGCGCGCCTGCTTGGCGACGTCACGATACCGGGCCAGCAGCGTGTTGAGCTGATCCTCCGACATCTCTTCCAGGTCGAGCAGCGTGTTGCGCGCCGAATGGGTCGCGCGAATGAGCTCGTCGAGCTTGATCTGGATGGAGGCCGACTCCCGGTTTTGCGTATTCTGGATCAGGAACACCATCAGGAAGGTGATGATCGTCGTCCCGGTGTTGATCGCGAGCTGCCACGTGTCCGAATAATGGAACAACGGGCCCGTGACGGCCCAAAGCAGGATCAGCGCGCACGACCCCACGAAGGTCATCGGGTTCCCGGCGAACTTGCTGGTCTTCGAGGCGAAGGCTGAAAACTTGAACGACATCGTCGAGACACTCCCGCCAACCCGGGCGTGTTCTTGCGACGACTTTGCGCCCCGGGTGTGGTGGAACGTCGCACCCTTGTGGCTGTTCCATTACGAATCCGCAATGCGGGAACGGGTCCGCACACAAACATACCGCCCGAAAACAAAAAGGCCGGCGCGAGGCCGGCCTTCCTGGAGTTCAACCCCGATCGGGGAAGCTCAGTAGTAATCACAAACCCGACGGCCATACGCGTCGTAATAGCAGTCCGCCGAACGACGCGGGGTCGTCGCCGCGCCCACCACGGCGCCGCCGGCCGCACCGATCGCCGCGCCAGCCAGAGCGCCGCCGCCACGGCCCGTCGCCGCGCCGCCGATCACCGCGCCCGCCGCGCCGCCCAGCACCGCGCCGGTGGCGGCCCGGTTGCCCTCTTCGGTCGCGCAGGCGCCGAGCGACAGCGCCACAGCCGAGATCATCAGGATCTTCTTCATCGTGTTCTCCTCCAGACAAACTGAACGCGAAACGTTCCATCCCAGGCCAACAGAAGACCCTGTGTCTCGTCGGCATTGCGGGTGGCAACGCATGTCAAGCCACAAAGGTTGCGATCGCGTCTCGGAAAGCCACAGCGGAGCAGTCGAATCAGTGCGATCGACAAGGCTTCCAGCGGCTCCGTCCCTGCCTGCCCGGGGGCGGAACCAACCTAAAGGGCCAGCGTTGGAGGACACAAACAAACCAGAGGAGCGCAGGAATGCCAGATAAGCAGCAGCGGTCGAACCGGGGCTTCGCTTCTATGGACGAGTCCAAGCAGCGGGATATCGCTCGCAAGGGCGGCGAAAGCGTCCCCAACGAGAAGCGCAGTTTTTCCCGTAATCCGCAGCTTGCCGCCGAAGCCGGCCGCAAGGGCGGTCGCAGCGTCGCTCCTGAGTCCCGCAGCTTCTCACGAGACCCGAAGCTTGCCGCCGAGGCCGGCCGCAAGGGTGGCGAGGCCTCGCACAGCCGTCGGATGAAGGACGCCGAAGCCGGTTCGCGCTGAAGCGTCAACCAGGCCTCTTTGCAGGCGTCGGCCCCGCTGCGGCGGGATCGGCGCCTTTTGCGTTTAAGCAGTCCCGCGTCTCCCGACGCCGAGCCTGGGACAAAACGCAAAACGCGGCGGGTGGAACCGCCGCGTTTTTGAAAACCGGAAGGGTGTGCGCTCAGGCGCCCACGGCCTCGCTGAGATTGATGTCGAGGACCCGCTCGCGCGTATGGCGGACGGCGGGCCGGGAGCCATTGGTCAGCGCAAGGATTTCGCCCTGCATGCTCTGCCAGGTCTCATCCCATGCCGCCGCGTCGCCGCGCGGCGGGTTCACGGCCAGGCGCACGGCCGCATGCCGGCCGGTCTGGCGGGCGAACATCTCGGGCGTGCCGGCGAACACGAGGTCAACGCGGCCCAGGACGCGACGCTCCAGGAGTTGCAGCGTTGCGGGCGCGTTGGGGCGCGCCGCGAGGTCCTCGGCGCAGTCGTAGATGCGCGTCGCCGGTGTCAGGTGCGAGCTGAACGCCATGGCGGGCGGCGACATGAGCCAGATCACGGTCGGCTGTCCGGTCTCGGCGAGAAGGTCGTCGAGCAGCTTGCGCAGCAGCGCGTTCGCGGTCCGGTCCGCGAGCCGCGGCGGCAGATGAGGCGTCGCCACCAGCAAATCGTCGCCCGCCTCTTCCCGCTCGAGCGAGCCGGCCCCTGCCCCGTCCGTCATCGGGTCGTCGAACACGATCACCCGATGATCGCGCGCCGCGCGCGTCATCAGCTCGCGAACCCGCGCGTCGTCCTCTCGCCAGCGGCGGTGCGCAAAGCAGATCAGCAGCGGCTTTTCTGTCTGCGACGGCTTTGCGGCAGGCGCGGAGGTGTCGGTGGGAAGAGACATGGGACGATCCTGAATTCCGGACGCGACGCATCGTGATCCGGCCGGTGAACCGGAATCGCGTCGCCAGATTGGGGCGGCTGCTTTTTGATGAGAACCAAGGGTCTGGAGTGAAACGTTCAAACCTCGCGAGGGTTCCAAGCCGCACGCCGCCATGGCGACGCACGGAACCGCGCCGGGCGACGCGCGTTCAGCCCGCTCCCAAGCCGGAGCCCCCCATGGCCGAACAGGACGCCGGGACTGATCGTCTCGCCGAATGCGCTGCGCTGCTCATCGGCGTCACCCGCATGATGCTGGACGCCGAACCCAAAGCCTTCGCGGCCTGGCTGCGCCGCGTCGCCGACGACATCGAGGCGGAGGCCGCGGAAACGAACCCCGGCGACCTGGCCGTCGAAGCCCGCTCCCGCCACTAACTCCGTCAGCCGTTCACGACCGTGCCGCCGTTCGGGTGGATCACCTGGCCGGAAATGTAGCTCGCATCCTCGCTGGCCAGGAACACGTAGGCGGACGCCACTTCGCGCGGCTGCCCGGGCCGGCTCATCGGCACGTCGGAGCCGAAGCTCTTCACCTTCTCGGCGTCAAACGTCGCCGGGATCAACGGCGTCCAGATCGGGCCCGGCGCAACCGCGTTGACCCGGATGCCGTCCTTGGCCAGCGCCATCGAGAGCGAGCGCGTGAACGCCACGATCGCCCCCTTGGTGGAGCTGTAGTCCAGCAGCTGCGGGCTGCCCTTGTAGGCCGTCACGGAGGTCGTGTTGATGATCGAGCCTCCCGCCTTCAGCAGCGGTCGCACGGCCTTGGCCATGAAGAAATAGCTGAAGATGTTGGTCCGGAAGGTGCGCTCCAGCTGCTCCTCCGAGATCTCGGTGATGTCCTCGCGCTGATGCTGCTCGGCCGCGTTGTTGACCAGCACGTCGACGCCGCCGAAAGCGTCCGCCGCCTTGGCCACGCAGTCGCGGCAGAACGCCTCCTGGCCGACGTCGCCCGCCATGGGAAGCGCCTTGCCACCCTCGGCTTCGATCAGCCGGACGGTCTCCTGCGCGTCCTCGTGCTCCTCCTTGTAGATGAACGCCACCGACGCGCCCTCGCGCGCCATCGCGACCGCCACGGCGCGGCCGATGCCGCTGTCGCCGCCCGTGATGATCACGCTCTTGCCATGCAGACGGCCGGCGCCGCTGAACCGGGGCGCATAGTCCGGCTTCGGGTTCATCTCGCTCTCGTGGCCGGGCTGGGACGCCTGGTGCTGGGGCGGGAGAGTCTGTTCAGGCATGAGGGCTCCGCTGGATGGGCGATGGTCAGGAATGCGGTCCGATGTCCGCCGGGGTCGGCGGCCGGCGCGGCGACCGCGCCAATTCGGGTCCCGCATAGGCTTCGAACTGCAGCATGGCGGTGGCCAGCGACCCGCAGGCCGCCAGCGAGGCGCAGGAGAGCGCCAGAACGGCGATGGGCGCGGCCTGCGTCTCGCCGGCGAAGATCAGGGATGCGATGCCGTGTGCATCCAGGGCCAGCAGGGCGCCCGTGAACGCCAGCCCGAGCACGAGGCCAAAGCTCGCATGGGTGAGCAGGAACCGCGGCCAGGCCGCGAGCGCTTGCGAGCTGTAGGGTTCGGGCTCCGGAGCCATGGCCGCCTTCCGATGGGTTCCACGGAGCAACGGGGCCTCTGGCTGTTCGTTCCCGGCGGTTCGGAACGGGCCTCAGCCCACCCACACCTTGGGCTCGCTCGGCTCGGCGCCGGGATCACGGATGTAGCTGCTCGGGATGTCGAGCCGCCACGAGAAGCCGGCCTCGGCATAGTCGAGTTGCGCCTTGCCATTCAGGGCGCGCGGAACGAGCCGCTCGATCACGGCGTGGCCGAACCCCTTGTGGCGGGGAGGCTGCACGGCCGGGCCGTTGCGCTCCGCCCAGTCGAAGATGAAGCGCGGCGCCTCGCCGGACGCATCCAACCGCCAGCTGATCGCGATCACGCCGGAGGGCACCGACAGGGCGCCATATTTCGCCGAGTTGGTCGACAGCTCGTGGAGCGCCAGGCCGATATTCTGCGCTGCCTCGGGCTCCAGCACGATGTCCTCGCCCTCGAGCGTGATGCGCGTGCCGATCACGTCGCGCCAGTGGCTGAGCTGCGTGCGCACCAGTTGCGTCACCGAGGCGCCCTGCCAGTTCTCGTTCACCAGGATGTCGAGCGAACTCGCGAGCCCCTGCAGGCGGCCCGAGAAGCGGGCTTCGAAATCACGCGCCGAGACGCTGGTGGTGAGCGTCTGGCGCGCCATCGCCTGCACCACCGCGAGGAGGTTCTTGGTGCGGTGCGTGAGCTCCCGCAGAAGAATGCGGTTATGCGTCTCGCGCTGCCGGCGTTCGGTGACGTCGACGCTCGCGCCCACCACGCCCACGATCGCGCCTGCCTCGTCGCGCTGCGCCTCGACACGCAACAGGTGCCACTTCTCGGCGCCCGGCCTCTCGACCCGGAATTCGCCCGAGGCGGGCTCGCCGGAGATCAGGACCCCGCCCTTGAGCTCGGTGAGCTTGCGGGCGAGCTCGGGCTTGAAGATGTCCGGATCGGTCTTGCCGACGAACTCCGCCGCCTCCCGACCCTCGAAATCGCTACTCACCCACGTGTAGGCGAGGTCGCGACCTTGCGTGAACACCGTGATGTCCGCGCCCTTCAGCGCTACCTGGAACCGCAGGATGGTGCTTTGCAGCTCCACGCTGACCTGCGCGAGCCGCTGCTGCACGAGCTTCTCGCTTGTCAGGTCGATGATGGCGCCGATCAGGCCGATCGGGGCGCCGTCCTCGCCCAAAAGCGGCTCGGTGCGGACCCGATACCAACGCCGGTCGCCATTGATCTCGACGCTGTATTGATGGTCGCGTGGCGCGCCCTTGGCCAGAACCTCGTCCTTCGCCGCCACCGCGATCCGGACGACGTCGGCGGGCAGGAAGTCTTCCTCCCGCAGCCCCCGGATGGTCTCCGGCGACTTTCCGAACAGTTCGCCGCTTACCCAGGTGAAGACCCGGTTCAGGTCCTGCGCGAACACGATCACGTTCGCGGCCCGCAAGGCCACCTGGAAGCGCTGCACCGCCCCGGCCAATTCGCGGGTGCGCGCAGCCACCTCCTCCTCGAGGCGTTCGTTGGCCTCGCTCAGACCCTTGCGGCTGTGGTCCACCACCCGCAGGAACCGGTAGGTGCTGAAGATCTGGTGCGCCCCGAACAGCAGGATGCCGAGCGCCGCGATGCCGCCGATCGCCATCTGCGTGCGCGCGGCGTTGCGGTAGCCCCGTTCGGACCGCAGCATCAGCACGCGATTATGATCGAGGAAGCGCACGATCTCGGCGCGCACGGCGTCGTGGTCGAAACCCGGGGCGGAGCCCCGCGCCGATGTGACCGCCTCGTCCCGTTTGCCGGATTCGACGAGGCCCAGCAGGCGCTCGGCCTCGGTGACCTGGGACCGCATGGCGTCACGGATCAGCTCGAGACGCTTGCGCTGCTCGGAATCCCGGACCGCCTCGAACAGCTTTGAGAGATGCTGGTCGGGCGCGGGCAGGAGGGATCGGAAACGTTGGCGCGCGGCCGGATCGTCCGAGATAAGGACGCCATATTCGGCCGCCAGCACGTCGCAATAGGACGCGTCCAGCCTGAACGCATGTTCGCGGACCTGGGCGGCCGCCATGTTGAGGGTCACGATCCGGTCCGTATTGAAGACCGCCAGCGCAGCCGCGAGCACGGCTGCGGCGAGCAGCGCCACCGCGAGCGCCGCCACCGTCACGCCACGATGAAACATTCCGGGAGTGCGACCGCCGGACGACGTTTCCCGTTCTGGTGTGTTCATCATTGCCGGAAAACGCCCCGACCCGGGGACTGCCCTCAAGCCGCCCTCTTGATCCCAACACGCTGCAACGCGCGTCGATCAACATTCGTTCCCATGCGCCCGCCTCGGCGGGCGAATAGTTTCCGCAGGCTCCTAGTTGCCGACCGTGAAATACAGGATCACGCCGGCCACGATGGCGAGGCCAAGGCCGATGCCCAGCACGTATCTGACATTGTGGCCCGTCACGCCCTGCTTCGCGCGCACGTCATTCTCGACAGTCGGTGTATCCAAGGGCTCTCGGGCCATTCGCATTCTCCATTGCGGGTCGTGCAGGCAACGCCACCCGCAGAACGACGGTTCCGCGCCATCGTGGTTGGTTCGAGGAACGAAAGCAGGCCATGCACGTTTGTCTCGCAAATCCGCCCCCTTCACTCTCGCGAGGCATCGATGACGGTTCACGCCCTGCCGCCAAGCGTACGGGTCCTCCTGCCGGGGGACGCCCTCTTCGTGATCGATGTGCTCCGCCGCTTCGAGCGCTTCCGCAACGGCTATGACCAGAAGCACCTGGACGCGGCCGCCGAGTCCATCCGCGACAAGCTCGGCGAAGCCGCCGTGGATGGCGTGATGTCCGACGCGCTGCTGCTCGACAACGAGATCCGCCTGCGCACGGGCGGAAACTTCGGCTTCATGCCCGAAGGCTCGCCGAGCGCCACGCAGGACGAACTGACCCTGCTGCGCATGATCGCGGCGCTCCAGGACGGCTCCTTCAGGATGGCCGGCGAGGACGCGGCGGATCTGGGCGTCATCCAGTCCCGGGCCTTGCTGATGCTCGCCAACAAGATCGCCAACCGCCTCGACACGCACGGCCTGCGGCTGCGTCGCGACGCCATCGGCCTGAACGCCGGCCTTCGCGCCCTTCCGCCGCAGCGCCCGGCCGCCGGCAAGGCGCCCGAGCTGCGCATCGTCGCCACCATGGCGCGCTGACCCCTACGCAACACTGCCGAAGGCCGGAGCGCGCTCCGGCCTTTTTGATTCCGGGAGTTTGCAAAGCCGGCGCGACCGGCTTCCACCAGCGAGACGGCGGAATGGCCAACCGATTTGCAGCGGCGAACCGCGCCCGATCAGGCGCTCTTCTTGGTCCGCGCGACCTTGGGGCGAGCAGCCGCCGCTTTTCCGGCCGCCGCCTTGACGGTTTTGCTCGGCGCGAGCGGCTTGGCGGCTGCAGCCGCCTTGGGCTCGGCGGTCTTTGCAGCCGCAGCCTTCGGAGCCGCAGCCTTGCCGCCGGTTTTCGCGGGAGCGGCCGATGCGGTCGCGGCGGATCGTTTCGCCGGGGCGACGCCCTTCCCGGCGGCTTCGCCCGATCCACCGCGCTGCTCCGCCTCGATGCTCTTGCGCAGCGCGTCCATGAGGTTGACGACGTTGTTTTGCCGCGGCTCGGCCGAGGGCGCGGGCGCGCTGCGGCCCGACTGCTTGGCCTTCACGAGTTCGATCAGCGCGTCCTCGTAGCGGTCGGTGAAACTCGCGGGATCGAAGCTGCGCCGCATGCGGCCAATGATGTGAGACGCGAGGTCGACCATGTCGGGCGGAATGTTGAGGTCCGGGATGTCCTCGAAATAGGCGTCCGGCTGCCTGACCTCATAGGGGTAGCGGAGCGTCGCCGCGAAGAGGCCCTTGCCCCGCGGCTCCAGCATCACGATGCGCTCGCGCCGGTAGAGCACCACGCGCGCGATGCCGACCACGTCGTGCTTGCGCATCGCCTCCCGGATCACCGCGAAGGCCTCCTGGGCGACGCGATCGTCCGGGGCGAGGTAATAGGGAGAGTCGACATAGAGCTCGTCGATCTCGGAGCGCGGAACGAACGCCTCAATGTCGATGGTGTGGCTGCTCTCGATGGCGATCTTCTCGATCTCGTCGTCCTCGACGATCACGTAGTCGCCCTTGGCGACCTCATAGCCGCGCACCTGGTTCTCGGTCTCGACCACGTCGCCGGTGTCGGGGTCGAACATCTGGCGTCGAAGCCGGTTGCCGGTCTCGCGGTTGACCGTATGGAAGGAGACGCGTGAGGCGGCCGTCGAGGCAGGGTAGAGCGCCACCGCGCAGGAAACGAGAGATAGCTTCAGATAGCCCTTCCAGTTTGCACGCGGCGCCATAACGCAACCCTCCGCCCGCGACATCACGCGTCGCCGGACTCCCGAACGTGAGTCTCTTTCGACTCGTTCCCTAGGCGAGGCCTTGCCGATTCTCCGTCGATCCGTCTCGGTAAACCCGTCCCGAGAGAACGAGTAAAATAACAAATATCAATGGTTCTCGCTGGCTCGCTTCCGCCTGCCCAGCATTCGCCACATTTGGGTCAATTTCCAGCCATCCCGCATGGTAAATGAATGGTTATGGTTCCGCTTGGGATTTGCGAGTTCTTGAGGCTTTGCCTTGGTTTGCTCGTTCCAGGCGTGACCTCAATGCCACATCAGCGGGCGTGAACGTTCCGGGCGCCCGTTTCGAGCGCAACCTGAATTGAATATGATCGTTGTGGCGGGTATTGTCTCTCAGGCTCAAGCCTCGAGACCCCTCCTCGAAAGGATGCGAATAAAATGATCCGTAATCTCCTCCTCGCCGCCACGGCCCTGACCGTGATGTCGGGCGTCGCCTCGGCCGCCGACCTGC
The DNA here is from genome assembly GCF_056400925.1 of Alsobacter sp. P4_H11. Classification (NCBI taxonomy): domain Bacteria; kingdom Pseudomonadati; phylum Pseudomonadota; class Alphaproteobacteria; order Hyphomicrobiales; family Alsobacteraceae; genus Alsobacter; species Alsobacter sp. P4_H11. Next base: position 375,693 of record NZ_JBFUKI010000004.1, on the reverse strand, counting down.
CGACCTCGAAGGGCGCCCCGATGGCGCCGGTGGTGTACGCCCCCGTCTTCACGTGGCAGGGCTTCTACGTCGGTCTGAACGCCGGCTACGGCTTCTCCGACAACCGCAACGTGACCTTCACGAGCGGCACGGGCGTCGTCACGACGTTCAGCGACAGCAACGACGGCGGCTTCGTCGGTGGTGGCCAGATCGGCTACAACTGGCAGTTCGGCCAGATCGTTGCCGGCGTTGAAGCCGACATCCAGTACGCCGACCTCGGCCGCAAGAGCGACTTCGCTCCCTTCTACTACGGCGGCGGCAACGACAGCAGCTACTTCGGCACCGTTCGCGGCCGCCTCGGTTACGCTTTCGATCGCGCCCTCATCTACGTGACCGGCGGTCTCGCTTACGGCGACATCGGCGGCAGCGCCTTCGGCAACGACAACACCAAGGCCGGCTGGACCCTGGGCGGCGGCGTCGAGTACGCCTTCACCCCGAACTGGACCGCCAAGATCGAAGGTCTCTACGTGAACATCGATCGTGGCAACCGCGGCTACGTTGTCGCCGGCCCGACGGCTGCGACCACCTACGCGGTCACCAGCGGCAAGAACAACGACTTCGGCGTTGTCCGCGTCGGCCTGAACTACAAGTTCTAATCCCCGCTTAAGCGAGGCTTAGTGAGCCCGGCGGACTTCGGTCCGCCGGGCTTTTTCGTGTCTGGATGGCTGCAGTCGGGAGTGATCCTGGCCGGTCAACCCAGCCTGCTGGATGCCAGCAAGGCAACCGAACCCTTTCTCGCCCGTTAAGGAGTTCTGCGTGACACGGCCGGCGCCTCGGCCTGCGTTGATTGAACGGGCGAAATTTTCATGAACAGCGGACACCGGTTCCAGGAACTGGCGGACCATGCACCCGTGCTCATCTGGCGGGTCGGTCCGGACAAGATGTGCAATTACGTCAACATTCCTCGCCTCGAATTCACCGGACGGACCCTCGAAAGCGAATGCGGCGACGGCTGGTTCGACCCCATCCACGCCGAGGATGCGGAGCGGTGCCGCCGACATTTCGACACCGCCTTCGACCGCCGGGCCGAGTTCACCATCGACTATCGACTGCGCCGGCATGACGGCGCCTATCGCTGGGTGATGGACCGCGGCAGGCCGTTCTACGATTCCGAGGGCCGGTTCTCGGGCTATCTCGGCTCCTGCATCGACATCACGGACCGCAAGGAAGCCGAAGTGCGCGCCACCGCGGCTCTGGCGGAGGCGCGGCGAGCCGTTCGCCAGCGCGACGTGCTGCTTGCCGAGGTGCATCACCGGGTCAAGAACAACCTCCAGGTCATCCTCAGCCTGATCGGCTTGAAGGCCCGCGACGTGAACGACGAAGAGTGCCGTCTGGCGCTGGAGTCGGTCGGGCGGCGCGTCCAGGCCATCGGCGTGATCCAGCAGGAGTTGCACGAGGACGCCGACATCTCGCGCATCGGCCTGCTCGACTACCTGCAGCGCCTGATGCCGCCTTTGGCCATGATCCACCATGGCGATCGCGCCGCCCTGTCGGTGTCAGGCGAGAATGCGCCGATCGACCTCGCGGCGGCTTCGCTTCTCGGCATGATCCTTGCGGAACTGACCGCCAACGCCTTTCGGCATGGCCTCGCCGCCCAGGGCGGATCGCTGTCCGTTCAGGTCGGCCGAAGCCCGATGGGGCGCATCACGGTGACGATGGAGGATAACGGCGCGGGTTTCGACGCCGATGAGGCCGCGAAAACGACCGGGATCGGCCTCAAGCTCGTCCGCAACTTGGCCCGGCAGGGGCACATCGACATCGCGTGCGATGCCCGCGCCGGAGCGCGCTGGACCATGACGCTCCCGATCGAAGCGCCGTTGTCCGAAACCTGAGCTCAGCCGCGAGCCGCCATGGTCATCAGCCGCTCGATCGTGGATTCGAGTTCGGCGACCTGGAACGGCTTGCCGAGATGCGCGGTCGGCGGCTTAGGCGTGATGGGCTGGGGCCCCTGCCCCGTGTGGCCGGTGGCGAAGATCACCGGCAAAAGCGGCGTCTTGGCGCGCAGCTGCTCGGCGAGACGATCGCCGGCGATGTCCGGCAAACCGAGATCCGTGATCAGCAGGTCGATATCCGAGTGCTCACCGAACAGGGCGAGCGCCTGCCCGCCGTTGAGCGCCTCGAGCGGCCGATGCCCGAGCTCTTCCAACATATCGACGAGGGTGAGCGCGATAAGCGGCTCGTCCTCGACAAGCAAGACTTTGAAAGAGGCCCCGTCCAAAGCAACACCTTCCGCCCGACACTTCGACAGGGCAAATCAGCAACGACGTCGGCCCCGTGCGCAGTGTACCGCAACACGTCCAACGGATACCAGTCGTGTTCGGCAGCGAACGCGACCTCGTGGCGACCCGTTCGCGCGACGGCTCGCCACGGGTACTTACGCCTTCCGCTGCGGCGTGTCGCCTGTTTGTTCCTTATCGCGCGCCGGCGTGTTGGCCGCGCCCGTGCCGGTGCGGCTTTCGTCGGCCGCTCCGGGCTGGCCGGGGCGATGCGCGGGTGCGCCTTTGGTGGTCTTGGCGGGATTCGACTTCGGCGTCTTGGCGTCGCTGGGCATCACTGCGCCTCCGCTGCGGGATCGGGTTTCAGGCCTCCGGTCGCGGTCTCGATCGCATGCCGGAGCATGTGGAACTGACGCAGGCCTTCGACGAGTTCGTCCTTGGTCATCGCGCAGGCCCCCGAAAGGCCGATTTCGAATGCAAAGGACCGCAGGTCGGCGGTGATCGGATCGTCGGGAAGGCGAATGCTGGCCTGCCTCGGGCCGCTGGTGTGGATCTGACGCATGGCGAACTGGAACTCGTCAACAAACCGCTCGCGGGCGGAGCGCCGGCACTGCGGTATTCGGCGAACGCAACGCAGGACGGATTCGAGAAGTTCCGCCGCCCTCTTTTGACGACTCGGGAGCGCACCCGGAACCCTGCCGCAAAGCCCGCGTTGAACAGCTCGATCCACATCGGAGCCTTGTCTTGAGCATTGGAGCGCATCGGCTGCCTCGGACGCAGTGCTGGGCGGCGATGAAGATCGCTCTGGCGCTGTGCGCGCTCGCATGGGTTCTGATTTCGGCGCCTGCCCACGCCGCCTCGTCGTCCTCCAGCGTCAATCCCGCGCTGCCCTTCGCGCTCGGCGCAGGCGCATCCAAGCCGGCCGACAACAAGGCGCAGCCGCCGGACGATCCCGCGAAGGTGCCGGATTTCGTCAGCCGGCTCGACGACAGGCAGGCCCGCTCGCTGCTGCTCGACACGCTCGCCGCAAAGCCGAAGCCCGAGCAGCGCGCCGAAAACGACTCGGTCACGGACCTCTTCGGCAGCGTGCTGACGGCAGGTCGCCGCTATGCCGACCGCGTCGCCACGGTGGCGGCCGGCGCGCCAGACCTGATGATGCTGCGCGACAGCGTCCTCACCCACCTCGACGCCACGCCGGCCTCGATGCTCGGCCTGATCGGCTGGATCGCCCTGTCGATCGGCGCGGCGGGCGCGATCGAGGCGACCGTCCGGGTGCTGGTGGACTGGAACCTGCGCCGCCGCCGCGCCCGCCAGGGCCTTCCTCCTCCGCCCGAATCCCTGCGCGACGGCGGACGCCTCGGCCAACGCAGCGTCGGGCTCGCCTGCTTCACGGCCGTGGCGACCGGCCTCGTGCTGGCGTCGCCCCGGGCGTTGTCCCAGGCGCAGCAGGATTTCGCCCTCTCCTTCGTGGCGGGCGCGTTGATCGTGCGGGTCGCCGACACCTTCGCGTATCTGTGCATCGCCTATCTGGTGCCGCCGTCCACGGCCGCGGCGCGCAAGAGCGTCCGGCGGGCGCTGCGCGGCACCGTGGTGGGCGCGCACGCCACCGTGATCCTCGGCGCGCTGCTCCTGACAGAGTTTCGCACCAGCGGCGTGCCATTCGAGGCGCGGCTCCTGGTCGGCATGGCGCTGTGGACCCTGCTCGGCATGTTCCTCTATGCCGGCGTGAACCGCCTGCGGCTCATGGTCGAGGCGCCGGTCGAGGAAGGCCGGTTCAAGCGCGAGACCTTTGTGTTCCGCTGGCTGCGCACGCACTGGTACGGGGTCGCCCGTGCGGTGATCGGCCTCGTCTGGGTGTTCACCCTCCTGAGCGCGCTCGAGACCGGGCCCATGGCGTTCGAGGCCGGCGTCCTCAGCCTTCTGCTGGTGATCTACACGCCCGCCGGCGTTCGCCTTCTCACGCTGGCGCTGCGCCGCAGCTTCGCACGCCGCCAGGGGCACGACGAGAAGGTGGACCCGCCCTGGACCACCAGCCTCGTGCGCTGCGCCCGCATCCTGGCGGCCGTGGCCGCGCTCTACATGATGGGCCGTATCTGGGGCCTCGACGTCTTCGCCTATGCGAGCAACCGCCTGGGCGAGAGCGTCGCCCGGATGGTGATCGACGTCTCCATCATCGTGCTGCTCGCATATGTGGTGTGGGAGATCATCCGCGCCATCGTGCGCAGCGAGGCCGGCGGCGATCCCGTGGATCCGGAGGACGACGCCGAGGTCGCGTTTGAAGAAGGCAGCATGAAGCCGCAGACGCGCATGCAGACCTTCATGCCGCTCGTCGAGAAGTTCCTGTTCGTGGTCGTGCTCATCGTCGCCGGCATGATGATCCTGAAGACGCTCGGCGTGGACACCGGCCCCCTGCTGGCCGGCGCCGGCATCGTCGGCATCGCGATCGGCTTTGGCGCACAAACGCTGGTGAAGGACATCGTATCGGGCATCTTCTTCCTGCTCGATGACGCGTTCCGGCTGGGCGAATATGTCGAGATCGACCAGACCCGCGGCACCGTCGAGGGGATCTCGATCCGCAGCCTGCGCATCCGCCACCACCGCGGCGCGGTCCACACGGTGCCGTTCGGCACCATCCAGCGGCTCACCAACTACAGCCGCGACTGGATCATCCTGAAGCTGGAGTTCCTGCTCGCCTTCGAGACCGACCTCAAACTGGTGAAGAAGATCGTCAAGGAGATCGGCAAGGAGCTGCTGGAGGACGAGGAGTACGGCCAGCACTTCCTGGAGCCGGTGAAGTCCCAGGGCGTGCGCCGGATGGAACAGATCGGCATGGTGATCGGCATCAAGTTCATGGCCAAGCCGGGCGAGCAGTTCATCCTGCGCCGCGAGGTGTACCAGCGCGTGCGCGACGCCTTTGAGAAGAACGGAATCGCGTTCGCGCGGCCGCAGGTGGTCGTCCAGGTGCCCAGCGGCAAGCTCTCGGCCGAAGAGGCGGAAGGCATCGCGGCCGCCGCCGCCGAGGCCGCCGAGCCGCCGCCCACGCCCGAGGAGCTGCAGCAGCGCAAGGCCAAGGCGAGCTGACAAGGACCCGCCACGAGGCCCGGAACGGACGCCGCGATGCGGCGTTCGCCTTGGCAACGGAGGACGACCATGCAGCAAGCCGCGCCCGATCCGGGCCCTACCCCGAATCCGAACCCGACCCCCACGCCGCAGCCGAACCCCATCCCGTCGCCGCAGCCTGATATCCCGGATCCCAGCCCGCCTGGCCCGGACATCCCGGACCCGAACCCCGCGCCCGTGATGCCCCCCATGAGCGACCCCATCCCGCCGCCCGTCCAGATGTGACATCGCGACCGAACTGAGGCCCGGCCCCCAAGCCGGGCCTTTTTCGTCTCGGCCTCAGCCCGGAGCGGTTGTCACCATAAATCCGGTTTCGTAAGTTCCGGCCCTGTACGCGGAGCCGCGGCAGGGAACCATCGTCCCGGGGAGGCGTTGCGGGGCATCCGTTTCCGTTTGACCACGTTCCGCTTTCCAGAAGGAGACGCCCATGCAAACGGACGTCCAGGACGTTGCGCGCGCCCGAACCGGCGCGGCCGCTTCTCCTCCAGGCGCAACGCCGCCGCTGCCGTTGCTCGCCGAAAGGGGCGGCGTTCCCGATTGCGAGCGGTCCACCGATCTCGCCCATGTTCTCGACGACATGGTCCATCTGGTGCGTTGCCTGATTGAGCTCGACGAAACGGATGCGCGCGACCGGTGGACGAGGGAGGCGGTGAGCTACGAGGCGCTTGCGAAGGCCCGCCGCTCCCTCCATCGTTGCGCCCGCAACCGCGGCATGGCGTGAAATAAATTCGCCCCCGAGTGGAACCGCCGCATCGGACCGGCGTTCGTAGTCATGTCTGCGCGGGTCGGTCGGAATGAACGCCCCCTCTTCCGACTGGCGCCGCGCCGCCTTTGACCCGCAACGTCCGCGTTGCGGGTCTTTCTTTTGTGCACGCAACCGTGTCCGCCCTCCCCTTCGGCGCGCGCCGCCGCTCCCAAGTGAACGCTTTGGCTTGAGCTTGGAACTCTCCGTCGCGCGGTGACGTTGCGACTTCAAGTCTCAGGCCCAGGCGCGGCCTTACGCCGGCGTGCTGGGCGGTCCGAGAAGGAGCTTCGATCCGATGTTTGGTAGCCAGGAAACCCGCATGTCCGACGTTCGCGACGACCTTGCCGCCGTCCGCAATGATCTGGCCCGGCTCGCCGATACGGTGTCGAACATGGTGGCCGGACGGGGCGGGGTGGCCCGCAACGCCCGCGGCGCCGTCGACCAGGCTCGCGACAAGGTCTATGCCCGCGCCAACGACCTCGGCAAGGCCGGCGGAATGCTGGCCGACGAGGCTCGCGACCGCCTCAACCGAGCCAACCAGCAGATCGAGAACCGGATCGAGCACAACCCGATCAGGGCCGTTCTGATCGCGGCCGGCGTCGGCCTCGTGCTTGGCCTCATGAGCCGTTCACGCTGATGGGTGGGCTTTTCGCAACCCTGAAAGACACGGCCATGCGCCCGGTGCGCGCGGCCATGTCGAACATCGTCGAGGACGTGATCGAGTTCGCGTTGATCGGCATCCTCGCCATGCTGGCGATCGGCTTCGGCATCGGCGCCATCTATATCTGGCTGAGCCAGAAATACGGCGAGCTCTACGCGGCCCTCATCATGGCGGGCGTCTTCCTGGTGCTGGCCATCTTCGTGTTCGTGGTTCGCGCCATCTCGAGCGCGTCGCGCCGCAAGAAGGCTGAACGCGAGCGTCGCGAGGTCGCCGAGAAGATCAGCCAGGCGACGCACTCGGCCCTCGACATCGCGACCTTGATCAAGGCGGTGGGCGTCGGCCGTGGCGGATCCGCCTCGCGTGATGACGCCCGGGGCAGCATGGCGGCGCGCGTCGCGCATTCGGTGACGAGCCAGGTCAGCCCCTGGACGTTGGTCGGCATCTCGATCCTGGCCGGCTTCGTCGGCGGCCGGAAACTCGGCGATTGATCTCCCGGCAAACGTCAGACAGATCCAACGAAAAAGGCCGCGACATTGTCGCGGCCTTTTTGCTGTTTGCGACGCGGCGGCTCAGCCGACGGCGGTCTTCTGCTTGCGGTGCGACTTCTGGTCGAAGAACAGCGCCTGACTGATCACGGCCTTCACGGTCTCGACCCGGAAAGGCTTGGTCACCAGGAACGCCGGCTCAGGGCGCTCGCCCGTCAGGAACCGCTCCGGGTAAGCGGTGATGAAGATCACCGGCACTTCGAAGGACTCGAGGATGTCGTTCACGGCGTCCAGGCCCGAAGAACCATCCGCGAGCTGAATGTCCGCCAGCACGAGGCCCGGCTGCTGCTTGCGCACGGCCTCGACGGCTTCGCCGCGCGTGCGCGCGACCTCGATGACCCGGTGGCCGAGGCCCTCCACGAGGGACTCCAGGTCCATCGCGATGATCGGCTCGTCCTCGATGATCAGAACGTCCGTCGCCATCTGCTGGGCGATCTCGCGGCCGGCTTCGTCGATCAGGTTGCCGATATCCTCGGAGCTGCGGCCCATCGCGCCGGCGATCTGCTCGTGCGTGAAGCCTTCCACCGAGCTCAACAGGAACGCCACCCGGGCGGGCGGGGTCAGCGCCGCAAGATTGCGCGTGATGCCGCCGCTGGTCGCCGGAGTATCGGTGACCTGGTTCACCGCGATCGAGCCCCACACCTTCAGGAAGGCTTTGTAGAGCGCAACGCGCGGCTCCATCTCGCGCTCGAACGAGCTCGGATCGGCGATGAGCGCTTCCAGGGTGGCTACCGCATAGGCGTCGCCGCCTTGCTGGGTGCCGGTAAGAGCGCGGGCGAACCGACGCAAATAGGGAAGATGCGGTGCGATCGCCTGGGCTATGGACATGGACGCCCCTTATGAGCTGGAGAGATTTGGCCGTCAGGCCCCGGGGTGTGTCCCGGCGAGCCGGACCTTGACGTTAAACAAACGGATAGGATGCACAAAAGTTCCGTCGCGAACCCGGAACCGGGTGGGGGAAGCGACGTTTACGCCCCGTGCCTCACGTACAGGTCGTCGATTGATCCCCCGGTTTGATGACGCCGCGATCGGCAATGCGGAGGCATGCATGGACGAGAAGAAGCAAAAGCGACGGGACCCGACAGGTAGCAGCATGGATCAGCAGGCAGGACGAGCGGCTCCGGACGCCCCGGTGGCATTCGACGCCGATGTCAACGCCCAGATCGGCCGCCAATTGCGGTCCATCTATGACTCTGTCGTGAGTCAGCCTGTTCCCGATCGTTTCCTCGAGCTTCTCAACCAGCTGGACAGCAAGACCGGGGGAGAGAAGAAGGACGAAGCGTGATGGACGAGGCAGGCCGCCGGATGAAGGACGACCTGCTTGGCGCCGTGCCAGCATTGCGCGCCTTTGCGATGTCTCTGAGCGGAAATCCCGACCGGGCCGACGATCTCGTGCAGGAGACCCTGCTGAAGGCCTGGGGCAACCGCAACTCCTTTACGCCGGGCACCAACGTCTCCGCCTGGCTTTTCACCATCCTTCGCAACGTCTTCTATTCCGAGCACCGCAAGCGCCGGCGCGAGGTGGAGGACGCCGATGGCCAGATGGCCGCTCGCCTCGCCACCCATCCGGCGCAGGACGGTCACATGGATCTGGCGGACTTCAACACCGCGCTGCAGAAGCTCCTCCCCGACCAGCGCGAAGCCCTGATCCTGATCGGCGGCTCGGGCATGTCCTACGAGGAAGCCGCGCAGATCTGCGGATGCGCAGTCGGCACCATCAAGAGCCGCGTCAACCGCGCCCGCAACCGCTTGGCTGAACTTCTGTCCGTCAACACGGTGGGCGATTTCGGGCCCGATTCACGCTGGCGACCGGCGTTGAGCCAATATACACGGACCGGCGCGGACGAGCGCTGATCAACCCGGGCCCGCTCGACTTGGAGCCATGCACACATGGCCTCGCCAATACCTGTATGCACGCATAAGTTGCTACACGGGCGAGCGCCGATCGTTCTTGAATTCTAATAATTCGACCTACCAACCGGTAACGACTTGTCATTACCTGAGCGGATAGGATCGCGCATCCTGATCGAGGTGCGCATGTCCGGGTCCTCCCTGAAAACCATCGCAGTGCCGAGCAATGGCGGCGCAAGAACGGTCGCCCCAAAGACGTCGAAATCGCTGCTGAGCCAGGCCGTGTCGCAAGCCGACCTCCGTCTCGCCGGTCCGCAGACCTGGAACACGGTGTCTCGTGACCTCGATCAGACACTGACCCAGGCCGAAAGCGTCGTTCACAAGCTCCTGTCAGGCCCGGTTGCGGATCTCGACCAGGATGAGCTCGATCGCGCCAATGGATCGATGATCGACGCCATTCAGATGCATGGCGTCGGCATCTGGATCGAAACCGTGCGTCGGCATCACGACGGTACCTACCAGCACTGCATGTTGGTCAACGGCGTCACGGCCGCCTTCGTCAACAGCCTCGGCTTCAACAGGGCCGATGCGCTTCAGGTCGCCCTCGCGGCGACGTTGCACGACATCGGCAAGGCGAGCATCCCGTTGGAAATCCTGGACAGCCCAGGACGGCTCACCCCGGAGCAGTTCGCGGTGATCAAGACGCACCCGGGCGAAGCCATCCGGATGCTTGCAGACCAGCCTGACATTCCTCGCGCCGTGCTCGACGCCGTGGAGCACCATCACGAGTATCTCGACGGATCGGGCTATCCGCACGGCATCCAGGGCGCGAGCGTGAAGGACCTCACCCGCATCCTGACGATCTGCGACATCTTCGCCGCCTTGGTGGAACATCGCAGCTACAAGCCCACGATGCCTCCGGCGGACGCCTACGAGATCCTGGCCGGAATGACCGGAAAGCTCGACGTCGCGCTTGTGCGAGCCTTCCGGCCAGTCGCGGCCGCGGCCTCGGTCGGCTGATCAGACCAGCGGGGCTTTCACGCCGGACTTTTGCGTCAGCCAGGCCGGAACGGGCAGGCCCTTGGTCATCAGGAAGGCCGGGTTGAACAGCTTTGACTGGTAGCGCGTGCCGTAGTCGCACAGGATGGTGACGATCGTCTTGCCGGGGCCGAGCTGCTCCGCCAGCCGGATCGCGCCCGCCACGTTGACGCCCGAGGATCCGCCGAGGCAGAGGCCCTCCTTTTCGAGGAGGTCGAACACGATCGGCACGGCCTCGTCGTCCGGGATCTGGAACGCGGTGTCGATCGGCGCATCCTCGAGGTTCGCGGTGATGCGCCCCTGGCCGATGCCCTCCGTGATGGACGAGCCGGACGATTTCAGCTCGCCCGTCGTGTAGTAGCTGAACAGCGCCGCCCCCATCGGATCAGCCAGGCCGATCGTCACCTTGGGGTTGCGCGCCTTGAGCGCCATTGCGGTTCCGGCCAGCGTTCCGCCGGTGCCGACCGCGCAGATGAAGCCGTCGACCTCGCCGCCGGTCTGCTCCCAGATCTCCGGCCCGGTCGTCTGGATGTGCGCTTCCCGGTTGGCGACGTTGTCGAACTGGTTGGCCCAGATCGCCCCATTGGGGTTGCTGGCGTTCAGTTCCTCGGCGAGGCGCCCCGACACTTTCACGTAGTTGTTGGGGTTGGCGTATGGCACGGCCGGGACCTCGACGAGGTCGGCGCCCGCCAGCCGCAGCATGTCCTTCTTCTCCTGCGACTGCGTCTCCGGGATGACGATCACGGTCTTGAAGCCGAGCGCATTGGCGACGAGCGCGAGGCCGATCCCGGTATTGCCGGCCGTTCCCTCCACGATCGTGCCGCCCGGACGCAGCGCGCCCCGCCGGACGGCGTCCTGGATGATGAACAGGGCCGCGCGGTCTTTCACCGACTGGCCGGGATTCATGAATTCGGCCTTGCCGAGAATGCGGCAGCCGGTCCGCTCGGAGGCTTCCTTCAAGAGGATGAGGGGGGTGTTGCCGATGGCCTCGACGACGCCGGAGCGGATGAGCATGGTTGCGATCCCGTGGGCGGGCCGGCCGCCTTGCCGCTGGCCCCGCTAAGGAGGCGCACTATAGGGCGGCGCCCCGCAGGATCAACATAAGCCGCAGCCGGACGTGCAATGCTGGTATTCACATCCCGCAAACGGAAACCCCGGCTCATGCGCCGGGGCTTCACTTTGGACGCCGCTGATCACCAGCTCGTCAGCACCGCGCCCTTGAACTTCTGCTCGATGAAAGCCTTGGTTTCCGGAGAGCGGTAGGCATCGACCAGCTCCTTGACCCAGGGCTTGTCCTTGTCGGCCGCCCGAACCGCGATGACGTTGACGTAGGGACCCTTCGGGGCCTCCAGCAGGATCGCGTCCTTCTGCGGGCTCAGGCCGGCCGGCTCGGCGTAGTTGGTGTTCACCGCGGCGGCGTCGACGTCATCGAGGGTGCGCGGCGCCTGGGCGGCGTCGATCTCGATGAATTTCAGCTTGCGCGGGTTCTCGACGATGTCGAGCACGGTCGGCTTGAAGCCGACGTCGGCCTTCAGCTTGATGATGCCCTTGTCCTGCAGCAGCAGCAGCGTGCGGCCGCCATTGGTGGGGTCGTTCTGGATCGCCACCGTGCCGCCGTTCGGCACCTGGTCGAAGCTCTTGTGCTTCTTGGAGTAGATGCCCATCGGGAAGTTCACCGTGGTGGCGACGCTGACGAGCTTGTAGCCGCGATCCTTCACCTGGTTGTCCAGATAGGGCTGGTGCTGGAAGGAGTTCACGTCGAGCTCGCCGGCGTCCAGCGCCTGGTTGGGCACCACGTAGTCCGAGAATTCCTGGATGCGCAGGTCGATGCCCTTCTTGGCCAGCACCGGCTTCACGGCTTCGAGGATCTGGGCGTGCGGCCCCGGCGTAGCGCCGATCCGGATGACTTGGTCGGCCGCCCGGGCGGTGCCGGCGCCGGGAAGCGAGAACGCGAGAGCCGATGCGGCGAGGGCTGCCACGAGGGCGATACGGCGGGAGGGAGAGAACGTCACGGATAGAACTCCAGTGTTGGGAGGAAATAGGAAGGAAAGGGTCAGGATTGGCGCAGGCGCTTGTTGAGGCGGCGGGCCAGGATGTCGCCGAGGCTCTGCACGGCCTGCACGAGCACGATCAGGACGACCACCACGGCGGCCATCACCTCGGGCATGAAGCGCTGGTAGCCATAGCGGATGCCGAGGTCGCCGAGGCCGCCGCCGCCCACCGCGCCGACCATGGCCGAGTAGCCGATCAGGCTCACCACCGCGAGCGTCAGGCCGAGCACCACGCCGGGCAGCGCCTCCGGGATGAGCACCTTGCGGACGATCTGCAGCGGGCTCGCCCCCATGGCGCGCGCGGCCTCGACCAGCCCCTGGTCGACCTCGCGGATCGCGCCTTCGACGATGCGGGCGATGAACGGCGTCGCCGCCACGGTCAGCGGCACGATCGCGGCCGCGGTGCCGATCGAGCTGCCCGCGATGAGCCGCGTGAACGGGATGATGGCGACCACCAGGATGATGAAGGGCGTCGACCGGGTGGCGTTCACCACCAGCCCCAGCACGCCGTTCACGGCCGGCGCGGCGAAGAGCTCGCCCTTGCGGCTCGTGGCCAGGAACACGCCGAGCGGCAGGCCGATGGCGGTTCCGATCAAGGCCGCCACGGCCACCATCGAGAGCGTGTCCAGCGTGGCGAGCCAGACGAGACGGATGATTTCAGGCGACATGACCAAGCACCTCCGCGCCGAGACCGAGTTGAAACAGAGCCGCGAGCGCGGCCGAGAGCCCCGGCTCCTCGCCGGGCAGGCTCACCACGAGGCTGCCGAAGGGACGCCCGGCGATACGCTCGATGCGCCCCGCCAAAATGTTGAAGTCGATGCCCAGCGTCGTCGTCAGCCGGCTGATCACCGGCGTGGTCGCGTTCTCGCCCGTGAAGGTGACGCGCACCACGGCCTGCCCACCCGCGATCGGCTCGGGCCGCAGCGCGGCCGTGACGTCCGCCGGCAGGTCGATGCCGGTGACGGATGACAGGAAGCTCGCCGTGGTGGGATGGCGCGGCCGGGTGAGGACGTCGAACACGTCGCCCTCCTCCACCACGCGGCCGCCCTCCAGAACCGCGACCCGGTCGCAGATCTCCTTGATCACCGGCATCTCGTGCGTGATCAGCAGGATGGTGACGCCGAGCTCGGCGTTGACGCGTTTCAACAGCTGCAGGATCGAAGACGTCGTCTCGGGATCCAGCGCCGACGTCGCCTCGTCGCAGAGCAGCACCTTTGGGTTCGTCGCCAGCGCCCGCGCGATGCCGACGCGCTGCTTTTGCCCGCCGGACAGCTCGGCCGGATAGCGGTCGCGCTTGTCCGAAAGGCCGACGAGGTCGAGCAGCGGCTCCACGGCGCGCCGGATCTCGTCACGACCGGCGCCCGCGATCTCGAGCGGCAGCCCGACATTGTCGAACACCGTGCGCGACGACAGCAGGTTGAAGTGCTGGAAGATCATCCCGATCGCGCCGCGCACGCCGCGCAGCCCCTTCTCGGAGAGCGCGGCCACATCGACGCCGTCCACCACGACAGCGCCGCTGCTGGGCCGTTCCAGCCCGTTCACGAGCCGGATCAGGGTCGACTTGCCCGCGCCGGACCGGCCGATCACCCCGACGATCGCGCCTTTCGGGATGGCCAGGTCGATCCCCTCGAGGGCCCGCACCTCCGCCTGCCCGCGGCGGGCCGCGAAGCGCTTCGTGACGTTCTCGAACCGGATGAGCGCCTCGCGCGCGGCGGCCGGATTGATCAACGGGTCACCGAGGGCGACCCTGACGGGAGCGTTCATGGAAATCCTCAAACAGTCGGCTGGCGGCCGGCGCCGCGGCGTTCGCCTCGGCGAACCTGCTCGGCCCGCACCGCCTTTTCGGCGGCTGCGGGCGTCCGGAAGGTTCGGCCTTCCAGGCTCCTGCCCAACGGGTTCGCGGCGAAGAAGCGGTAGGACGGCTCGCCGGGCTGACGGGCGACGATCCCGACGGACACGCCGCCGAGTTCGATCAGAAATGCATCGGACATGCGGAAGTTTCGCGCCACGGGGACGCGCTCCAGATCCAGGACGAAGGGTGAGCGACGTCGTTCAGAAAAAGCGACGACACCGGCCCGAGGACGGGCGGCTGAGGCGGCGCATTCGCATCTGGATCGGCATCGTCATGGTGGTCTCCATCGCGGAGCCCACGACATCGTCGTGGCGCTTTAGCGTTTGGTGACGCGGCGCAAGCTGCTGGCTCAAAATCCCGCGACCGCAACGCCGAACGCGCTGCGACACCGCCAACATAGCTGAAAAGACCCGCAGGTCAACCGGTACAACGGACGAACGTTCGTTTTACCGGAATGTCCGTCATGCGCCAGACGCGATGCTGCGGCTCACGGCGTCGGCCGGACCGTATCCACGCGGGCGGCTTCGGCGGCGGGCGCTCCCCGATCGGGCCGATAATCCAGCACCGCCATGCGGGTCTGCCCGGCGTCCGGCCCGACATGGATCTCGATCGGCCCGCCATCCGGCAGGGCGAAGCGCCCGCCCGGTTGCCAGTAGGCCAGGTCCTGCTCGCTCAGCGTGAAACTGATCTCGCCCGTTTCTCCGGCCTTCAGCGCCACGCGTCCCATGCCCTTGAGCTCGCGCACCGGGCGCGACAGGCGCGCGACCCGGTGGCGAATGTAGAGCTGCGCCTGCGCGGTCCCCGACCGGTCACCCACATTTGCGACCGGGACCGTGATCCGCGCGCTCTCGCCCGACCCCATCCGGAGGCGGTCGACCCGGGGCTCCCCCATCTCGAAACGCGTGTAGGACAGGCCGTGCCCGAACGCGTAGAGCGGCGTCGACGGCAGGTCGATATAGGCGCTCGTATAGGGCTTGTACGCCGCCATGGCGGGGCGGCCGGTTGGCAGATGGTCGTGATAGATCGGGATCTGCCCGACGCTGCGCGGAAAGCTGATCGGCAGGCGGCCGGTCGGCTCGTTGAGCCCGAACAGCGTGCGGGCGACCGCCAGTCCGCCTTCGCTGCCAGGAAACCACGCTTCCAGGATCGCGGGCGCTTCCCGGTCCAGATCCTCGATCGTCAGCGGCCGCCCGTTGAACAACACCACGGCGGTGGGCTTGCCGACGGCCAGCACGGCGCGCGCCAGCGCCATCTGGTCGCCCGGCAAGTCGAGCGATGAACGGCTTGCGGCCTCGCCGCTCTGCGTGGCGTGCTCCCCCAGCGCCAGGATCACGATGTCCGACTGGGACGCGAGCTTGGCGGCCGCCGCGATGTCGCGCGGCTTCGCCTGCTCGATCGTCCCGGCCGCGAGGGCTGTCACCTGCGCGCCGGCGCCCAGCACGGCCTCCACGCCCTCTTTCAGCGTGATGGCCGCATCGGGGTCGCCGTGGGCGGCCCACGGGCCCAGCGTATCCGCGCCCGAGTCGCCGAGCGGCCCGATGATGGCGACCCGCTTGGCGTCGGTCGCGAAGGGCAGCGTCCGGCGCTCGTTCTTCAACAGCACGAGCGACTTTTCGGAGAGCCGCAACGCCGCCTCGCGATGCGCCTGCGAGCCGATCACGGCCGCCTCGCGCTGCGGATCGGAGCGCGCGAAGGGGTCGTCGAACAGGCCGAGATCCTCTTTCAGCTGCAGGATGCGCCGCACGGAGGCGTCGAGTTCGTCACCGGGCACGAGGCCCTCGCGCACCAGCAGCGGCATGGAAGCGATGTAGCTCCGGCTCTCCATGTCCATGTCGGTGCCGGCCCGGAAAGCGATCCGCGCCGCGTCGAAGCCGTCCTCGGCGACGCCGTGCACCGGCAACTCGCCGATGGCCCCGAAATCGCTCACCACGATGCCGGTGAAGCCCCACTCCCGGCGCAGGATGTCGCGCAGCAGGCGCTCGTTGGCGACGCCCGGCACGCCGTCGACAGCGTTGAAGGCCGCCATCACGCAGCGCGCACGGCTCTCCACCGCGGCCTGGAACGGCGGCAGTTGCTGCTCGCGCAGCGCGCGCTCGGACAGGTCCAGCCCGCTATAGTCGCGCCCCGCCTCGGTCGCGCCGTTGCCGGCGAAATGCTTCACGCAGGCAGCTACTGAGTCGGTCGCGGAGAGCTGCGCGCCCTCCAGGCCTAGCACCCGCGCGGACGCGATGCGCGCGCCGAGCCATGCCGATTCCCCTCCCCCTTCGGCCACCCGGCCCCAGCGCGGATCGCGTGAGACGTCCACCATGGGGGCGAAGATCCAGTTCACGCCCGCGGCCGAGGCTTCGGCGGCGGACACGCGCTCGCCTTGCTCGATCGCCTCCATGTCCCAGCTCGCCGCCTGCCCGAGCGGAATGGGGAGGATGGTGCGGTAGCCGTGCAGCACGTCAAAGCCGAGCAGCAGCGGAATGCCGAGCCGCGTCTCTTTGGTGGCGAGCTCCTGGAGGCTGCGCGTGTACTCGGCCCCATAGACGTTGAAGAGGCCGCCGGCCTGCCCCTTCAGAATGGCGTCTCGCACGTCCTGCGGGGCGAAGGGGCCCGTCACGGCGTGGTTGCCCGAGACGAGGTTCAACTGCCCGACCTTCTCCTCGACGGTCATGCGCGCCAGCAGAGCTTCGACGCGCGGCGAAGCGGGCGCGCTCGTGGTCAGCGTCATCCAGGCCGCAACGGCGGCCAGCGCGGGCGCGCAATGTCGTGCCAAAGGAAAAGCCATGGGCTGGATCCGGTTGGAGCAAGCATGGTTCGGGCGGGCGGCCGGAGATTACGCAGCGCAAGCTCCGCCCGCAAATCGCGCCCGCGTGATTGCTGTTGATCATGCAGGCTTCGTGCCGTGCGATCAGCGTCCCGACAGTGCGATCACGGTCGGCGTTTCGGGAAGCGTCTCGCGCGACACCATCAGGAAGGGGTCGCTGCGCCGCTCCACGGGCCAATGCGCCTGGGCGCGCTCCAGAAAGCGGCTGAGGGTGGCCTGCCCAAAATAATGCATCGGGATCATCACCCGCGCATTCAGCTGCGCGAGCACCTCCATCATGCCGTCCATGTCCAGCGTGTAGCTGCCGTCCACCGGGACCAGCACCACGTCGATGCGGCCAAGCTGCTTCAAATGGCCGGGCAGGAGCGTGTGATGCAGGTGGCCGAGATGCGCCACGCACAAACCGCCGGTCTCGAACACGAAGATGGAATTGCCGTCCCGCTCCGTTCCGCCGCCCCAATCGCGGATGCTGGTCGGAACATTGCGGATGTGCATGTCGCCAACCGTGACGTCATGCCGGGCGGGTCCGCCGCTCTCGTTCCAGCCGCGAAGCACCAGCGGGATCGACGGGTCTGGATGGTCGGTGAAATGGGTCGAATGCGCGTGGTTCATCGTCACGGCGTCGAGTTTGCCGGGCGCGCGCACATAGTCGTTGTAGTCGGTCGCGACACGCACGCCGCCCGGGCTCTCGATCACGAAGGTCGCATGGCCGATGAAGGTGAGCCCGACCTCCCCGATGCCGAGCGCGGCCGGCTTGATCAGGCTGGGCCTCGCCGACACGAGCCCCGTGCACGGATCATGATCCGTCGTCTGCGCATTCGCGGATCCGCCGAACAGGGCCAGGATGGCGAAGCTGATGATCGCAACAAGGCGGCGCATGGGCGTCTCCACTCGCGAGGTCCGCCCAGTGAAGCATTGATGGCGCGGTTTGGCGAACGCGACAGGGCGTCGCGTCGAGGCGCCTCGAGCCTCGGGGTCAGGAAGCCTGGGCGAGCTCCACCACGACGTCGTCGCCGAGGTCCGCCAGCGCGGCGTGCAGTTCCGTCGCCAGGCGATCGCTTTCCTTGCCGCGCGGGCTGACGCGAACGACGAGGCGCTCGGGTCCGTTCGCGAAGGCGAGCGTCGTGGTCACTTCCGGTTCGGTGATCCGCTGCTCGGCCAGAAACGGGGCGAGCCTGCGCCTGATCTTGTCGTGTGTCGTCGCCATGGAGGATCCTCGGGGCGAGCAAGACATTGTGCACCGCACGGTGATCATGACGCAGTGCAGCGAAAACGCAAGGGGACGATCGGACGCAGCCCACCCGGCCAGGGCCGGCTCTCCGCTCGTTTCCAGCCAGACCGGCCGGGTTTCGGGAACACGCGCGCGGCCGGCGCGTTGGTCTCCCAAGTCAACGCAAGGAGAAAACGCATGAAAAGGATCGCCATCGCGCTCGCGCTCGGTCTCATGGGCGCCTCGGCCGCCTCGGCCCAGAGCCTGACGATCGACACCAATGGCCCGCGTATCACCCGCGATCGGGACTATGATCGTGGCGACCGTTGGGATCGAGGCGATCGCTTCGATCGCCGTGACGGCTGGGAGCGCCGGGTCGAACGCCGGGACCGCTACCGCAATTTCGAGACCGGTTCTGTGGATTGCCGCGTGACGACGATCCGCAAGCGTAACGCCGACGGCGACGTGGTGGTGCGCCGCATCCGCCGCTGCGACTAAGACAGGTTTCAGTTTCGTCGTGGAAGGCCGGCCTCGCGCCGGCCTTTCTTTTTGCGCCCAGGCGCAGCACGAAAAAAGGCCGGCTTGGAGCCGGCCTTTTCGCGATCACGTACGCTGAATTTAGCGGGTCGCCTTCTTCACGGCGTCCTTGGCGTCTCCGACCGCCATGCGGCCCTCGCCCTTCGCCTTGTCGGCCTTGCCCTCGGCCTGGAGCTTGGCGTCTCCGGTCATCTTGCCGGCTGCATCCTTGACGGCGCCCTTGGCCTTATCGACTGCGCCCTTTGCGTGCTGCTTGTCCATGCGGGTCTCCCTTCTTCAACTGGGAACACAACGCGCGAACCCCGAGATTGTTCAGCGACTCTCGATAAGTCGCACTGGCCATTGCCCGTGTTTGGTGTTTACACTCTGTAATACAACCTCTGAGATAAATCGCGTCCTAGATTGTCATGCATGGCCTGATTCGAAGTCGCACCATGCAGGCACAAGGAATCGACCGATTGGCGGCCGTCCTGCCGTTCAGCGCTCGACAAACGAGAAGGTGCCCCCCGCGATGTTGATGACGATCCAGCAGAGCTACTCGGTCGAGGGGCTACGGTCGACGCCTCTCTTTCGTGACGCCACGCCTGAGACACTCGAACAATTCTCGCGTGTATGCCTCGTGCAGCGCGTTCCTTCCAGCACGGAGTTGATCGGCGGCGGCGAACGTCCCGGCTTCGTTCATGTCATCCTCGAGGGCGCGGTCGAGTTCTTCTCGATCGAAGCCGGGCGGGAAGCCATGCTGTGCACAGTCCGGGACGGCCTAGCGGTGGGCCTGGACGCGCTCCTGTCCAGCGACGAACCCGTGCACGGCGCCCGCACGCTCTCCACGGCGCGCCTGCTCGCCATTCCGGGCTCCGCGCTGATCCCGGCGCTGTCCAAGGATCCTGGCCTCGCCTTCTCGGCGGCCGTGATCGCCTCCACGCTCTCGACGCGGCTCGCCAAGGAACTCGCCGAGCAGAAGCTGCGCACCTCCATCGAGCGGCTGGCGCACTGGCTGCTGCGCGTTCAGCGCCATTATGGCGGCGCGGAGCGGTTCGAGTTGCCCTATTCCAAGCGCACGCTCGCGCTGCGGCTCGGCATGACGCCCGAGAGCCTGTCGCGCAACTTCGCGCAGATCGAGAAGAGCGGCTGCAAGGTCGACGGACCCTATGTCAGCGTGACGGACCTGCCGAAGCTCGAAAGCCTCGCCCGGATCTGACCTGAACCGGATCGCCAGTCCGGGAGCCGACCAGGCTCCCGGCGTTGCGCCTGTGCGCAGCCATCCTACAAGGGTTGACTAGTGTCATCCAAGCTCGCGTAAGTTGCCTGACCTACGCGACTCAGGCCATGCCCCCCCAGACGCATCGCACCGCCGCCGAAAACGCGATCAGCCGGAAGCCCGTCCACAACAGCGACGGGGCGCCGCCGCTCGGCTTTCTCCGGATCGGGCCTGCGGAACCCGCCAGGCAAATCCTGACGGACAGGCAACAGCCCTTCGAGGCGCTTTGCCGCGAGGCGGGGCTGGAGCCGGGCGCGTTCGACGACCCCGATGCGCTGGTGTCCTACCGGGCGCTCGGCCGTTTCCTCCAACTCGCAGCCGCACGATCCGGCCTGGGCCATTTCGGCCTCCTGGTCGGATGCTCGTCATCGCCGTCCTCGCTAGGGCTGGTGGGCTTTCTGGTCCAGAACGCCCCGACGGTCGGAGCCGCCATCACGGACCTCACCGAGTACCTGCACTTCCAGGGCCGCGGCGGCATCCCCGTCACGTCGACCGACGGCGACGCGTTCACGATCGGCTACACACCGCTGGACGCCAGCATGCCGGGCGCGGATGACATCGCCGAGATGGCGATAGGCGTGCTCTACCGCGTGCTCGGCAAGATCTGCGGCGACGCCTGGAGCCCTCTCGAGGCGCTGATCAGCCGGGCGCGGCCGGCCGAGCCGGCGCTGTTCTGGCGGCTGCTGAACGCGCCGGTCCGCTTCAACTCCGACCACACGGCCCTGTCCTTCCAGAAGCGCTGGCTGGATGCGCCCGTCGCGGGCGCCGACCCCGCGCTCTACCGCTACCTGCGCCGCCAGGTCGAGGCCATGCATGCGCTGGAGAGCCAGGGTTTCACCGAGGAGGTGCGCCGCGCCATCCGGCTCCGGCTGCGCGACCGCGCGCCCTCGGCCGACGACATCGCGCAGGCGCTGCGGATCAACAAGCGCACCCTGACGCGCCGGCTGGCCGCGGAGGGATCGAGCTTCTCCGCCCTGCTGAGCGAGACGCGCTACGACATCGCCCAGCATCTGCTGCGCACCACCTCGATCCCGCTGAGCAAGGTGGCGCTGCTGCTGGGCTATTCGGAAGCGAGCGCCCTGACCCGCGCGTTCCGCGAATGGTCGGGCGTCAACCCGCAGCAATGGCGGGTGCAGCACCGCTTCATCGGCTTGCGCCCACCAGGCCCCGAGATCGGCGGCTAGCCGCGCAGCGCCGCCAGCGCCTGCCGCGCCGCCGCCCGGCCCGCGAGCGTGGCGCCGCCTACCGTCATGCCGCCCCCGACCGTGTCGCCGCCGCCGGACGTCGCCTCTCCGGCGAAGAACAGGCGCTCCCCGACCGGCTGCGCCAGCGCGTCCCGCAACCCCGCCGCGCCGGGCGGCGCATACGAGTATGATCCCCGCGAATAAGGCTCCGCAGTCCAGTCCGCCAGGCGCCCGGAGCGCAGGCGCTTGCGCGCGTCCGATCCCACGATGCCGGCGAACACGTCCAGCATCGCCGCCACGGCCCCGGCTTCGCCGTCGCGAACCAGGTCCCGCGCCGGCGTGCCGCCAATGGTCCCGATCACGATGTCCCGGCCGAACGGCCAGAGTTCGAGGTTGAAGCCGGAACCCAGCGGGTAGATGTCGCTCGGCGACGGCCAGCCGAAGCGCTCGCCGTCGAATGCCAGCACCACCTTTGTGAGGGCGCCCATGCGCAGCCCGTGGATGGCGTCCAGGGTCGAGGCCGGCAGGGCCGGCTCGAACGCGATCGCGTCGGCCGCCAGCACGCCGACCGGCGCGGTGACGATCGCGGCCCGGGCCGACAGCACGCCCGCCCCGCTCTCCACCCGCACGCCGTCCGCCGACCACGCGATGCGGCTCACCGGCGTCCCGAGCCGGATCGGCAAGCCAACGGCCGTGGCGCTCACCAGCGCCCCATAACCGCTCGGCACGGTGCGGTCCGGCCCCTCCCAGAGCTGGCGCAGATCCGCGACGCCGACCCGCTCCGGATCCTCGCCGATCGCCTGCCGCCCGTAGCGCAGCGCCGCCTGCAGCACGCCGTCCGGCTCGTCGCGGACCAGATCGAGCAGCGAGCAATCGGGCGACCGCCCGCTGTCGTCCCCGCCCTCGTAGAGCAACTCCCAGAGCCGCCCCGCTCCGCGCTGACGCTCCCGCCGATAAGCTTCGGGCAGGCGCTCCCCGTCGCGAAAATGCACGCCGGCGCCCCAGCCCCGATGCTCGGGCAGAGGAACGCCCAACTCGGCCGCGATCGCCACCCACGGATTGCGGTCCGCATAGTGCACATAGGCCGCGCCGGCGTCGAACAGCGCGCCGCCGCAACTGTCCGTGAAAGCGCGGCCGCCCACCCGGTCCCGCGCCTCCAGCACCCACACACGCAACCCCGCGGCGACGAGATCGCGCGCAGCCGCGAGGCCGGCCGCGCCGGCGCCGATCACCACGACGTCGCAGTCGGCCAATACGTCGGTCCGGCGAAGCGCCGGGGAAGGATCTGATGTCATGCGATGCGGCTCCCGCCCGCTATGTAGGCGCGGCGGGCGGCTCCGACAGCCCTCACCCAGCCCGGGTGAGCTCTTCGCGCAGCCGTTGCGCCAGTTCGTCGAACGCGAAGGGCTTGCGCAGCAGGCGGTGCGCGCCGGGCACGTCCGCCAACGCGCGCGTGTCCGCGTGGCCGCTCGCGAACACGATCGGCAGGTCGGGCCGGATCGCCTTCAGGCGCTTCGCCGTCTCGGCCCCGGTCATGCCCGGCATCACGTAGTCGAGCACCACCACGTCGACCGGCGCCGCTTCCACGAGGGCGATCGCTTCGGCGCCGTTCTCCGCAACCGCGATCCGGTAGCCGAGCTCCACGAGGGCGTCCGACAGCACGCGGCGCACGTCGTCGTCATCCTCGATCAGCAACACCGTCTCGCCGTTGCCGCCGGGGACGTCCTGCAACGGCGCGGCCTGGGCGGGGATCTCGAAGCCCTGCGCCTGCGGCAGCAGGATCATGACCTTGGTCCCCCGGCCCTCCTGGCTCTCGATGGTCGCCCGCCCGCCGAGTTGGCGCGCCACGCCATAGACCTGCGAGAGGCCGAGCCCGGTGCCTTGCCCGGCCGGCTTGGTGGTGAAGAACGGATCGAACGCGCGCTCGCGCACGGTGTCGGGCATGCCGGGTCCGTCATCCTCGACGGCGACCGAGATCCAGTGTTCGGCTGATCCCGGCTGCGGCTCGACTCTGGTCGACAGCGTGATGCGGCCGTTGCCCCCCATGGCGTCGCGGGCGTTGATCGCGAGGTTGACGAGGGCAAGCTCGAGCTGGTTGGCGTCCGCCAGAACATGGCCGGCCTGGGGATCGAGATCGGTGGAGATCTCCACCGTCGGGCCGATCGACTGCACGAGCAGGTTCTGCATGCCAAGGATGAGGCCGTTCACGTCCACCGGCTTGGCCTCGAGCTCCTGCGTGCGCGAGAAGGCCAGCAGCTGCGAGATCAGCTTCACGCCGCGCTGCGCCGCGTGCATCGCGTGGCCGGCCAGTTCCACGATCGGCTGTTCCTTGGACCGCCGCTGGATCAGGCTCAGCCCGCCCACCACGGCCGCCAGCAAATTGTTGAAGTCATGCGCAATGCCGCCCGTGAGCTGGCCCACGGCCTCCATCTTCTGCGACTGCACCAGTGCGGCTTCCGCCTTGGCGCGTTCGAGGATTTCCGCCTGAAGCCGCGCGTTGGAGTCGGCGAGTTCCCGCGTCCGGTCGGCGACGCGCTGCTCCAGCTCGTCGTTGAGCCTGCGGAGTTCGTTCTCGGCGTCGTGGAGGCGAAACAGCGCCCGCACGGCGGCGACCAGCTCCTCCGGCTCCGCGGGCTGGGCCATGTAGGAATCCGCGCCGCTGTCGAGCCCACGCGCCTTGTCGGCGCTGGCCACGAAGGAGGCCGAAACCTGCAGCACGAGGATCCAGGGACGGTCGCGCTTGATGATGCGGCAGATCTCGATGCCGCTGTAGTCAGGCAGCTTCACATCCAGCAGGACGACGCTGGGCTCGCGTTCTTCGACGAGCCGCAGGGCGTCAGCGCCCGTCCCGGCCTCGATCACCTCGTAGCCGGCCCGCTGCAGCGTCCGCGTCTTGGCGTAGCGGACCGCCTCCGTGTCATCGACATTCAGGACGAGGCGCGCCTGCGGGGTCATGCGACCGGCTCCGCACCGCCGGTGACGCCCGCCAGCAAGGACAGCAGCACGTCCCGCGACAGGGCCTCCTTGCTGATCAGCGCCTGCGCGACCCCAAGCTGCGTGCGCAGCGCGGGATCGATCACGTGCGAGGTGGACACGATCACCGGAATGGCCGCGGTGGCGGGCTCCTCGCGCAGGCGGCGCAGCAGCGCGGGGCCGTCCATCACGGGCATCTGCACGTCGAGAAGAATGGCGTCCGGCCGTGCGACCCGGATGCTGTCGAGAGCCTCCAGGCCGTTCTCGGCCTCGACCACCTCATAGGCGGGGTCCGAGCCGATGATCTGCCGCAGCACGTAGCGGAACGCCTCGTCGTCATCCACGATCAGGACGCGGCGGGTCTGCGGGCTGGTCGGCGCGACGCCGGCGGCCTTCGTGCCGTTGAACTCGGCCGGGATCACCAGCGAGAAGCACGAGCCCTGGCCGGGCTCGCTGGTCACCAGCACCTCGCCGCGGATCAGCTCCGCGAGCTTTCGCGAGAGCGGCAGGCCGAGGCCGGTGCCCTTGGAGCGCGCCTGCAGCCGGTTCTCGACCTGCACGAACTCGTCGAAGATCCGGCCCTGGTCGCCGGGCGCGATGCCGATCCCGGTGTCGCTCACCGCGATGGTGACGACCTCGGCCGCCGGATCGGCGAAGGCCTTCACGCGCACCTCGCCGGTTTCGGTGAACTTCAGAGCGTTGGAGATGAAGTTGCGCAGGATCTGGGCGACCTTGCCCTCGTCTGTGACCAGCGCCGGCAGGCCCGGCGCCTCCTCGAACACCAGCGCGACGGCCTCGGACGTCTGCAGCGGCCGCATCGCGCCGCGCAAGCCTCCGAACAGCTCCGTGATGGTGAAGCGCGTCGCCTTCACGTCGAGCTTGCCCGCCTCGACCTTGGCGAGGTCAAGGAGGTCGTTGACGAGCTCGGTCAGGTGCTCGGCGGACTGGCGAATATAGCCGACCTGCCGCGCCTGCTCGGGCGTCAGCTCGCCATCGATCCGGTCGATCAGCATGCGCGAGATCGCCAGGATGGAATTCAGCGGCGTGCGGAACTCATGGCTCATGTTGGACAGGAAACGGGTTTTCAGCTCGCTCGCCTGGCGAAGCTGTTCGGCTTTCTCGTCCAGTTCGGAATAAAGCGCGACGACGCCGCGGTTGGTGTCCTCGAGTTCGCGGCTGAGGGTCTTCAGCTCCTCGTTGCGCTCCTTCAGCTCGCTGAGGCTGTTGATGAGCTCCCGGTTCTGGTCGCGCAGCGCGCCGAGCGGGTCGCCGCTGTCCTCCCGGGCCACCGCCGAGGCGAGCGCGCCCAGCGCCTGGGGCGCCAGCGTCGCGGCGCGCGAGGGCCGCGCCTTGCGCAGCTCCACCACGGTTCCCTTGCCGGGGGCCGTGTCGATCGACACCTCGTCCATCAGGCGCTTCGCGCCGATGATGCCGAGCCCCATGCCGGTGCGGGACTTGTAGCGTCCCTCCAGGATGGTTTCGAGCTGGCGGATGCCCGGACCCGTGTCGCTGATCCGGATCACCATCGCCTGCGACCGGGGTTCACCGTCGAGCAGAAACTC
Source organism: Alsobacter sp. P4_H11 (assembly GCF_056400925.1). Lineage (NCBI taxonomy): Bacteria > Pseudomonadati > Pseudomonadota > Alphaproteobacteria > Hyphomicrobiales > Alsobacteraceae > Alsobacter > Alsobacter sp. P4_H11. Next base: position 350,039 of record NZ_JBFUKI010000004.1, on the reverse strand, counting down.
GGCCCTGCCGCCTCCTCCGTACGCATAGGCGTTGCGTGCGATCTCGGACACGGCCGTGGCGATGCGGGTCTGGTCCTGCGCGTCGAAGCCGAGCCGGGCCGCCACGCTGCGGGCGCGCTGGCGCACGAACACGATGTCCATTTCGCTCTGCAGGGCCGTCGAGATGATGGCGTGCCTCATGCGCGCGCCCTCGCGACCACCACGGTGGCGTCATCGCGCCCCCGGCAGGCGTCGCGCCACAGCACGGCCGCGATGAGGCTGGGATGAGCCGCGAACAGGCCGGGATAGCGCTCCACCGACCAACCCGACGAGAGCCCGTCCGAGTGCATGATCACCAGGAAATCGCGCGGCCAGGGATAGTCGAAGGCCTGCACCCGCCGGGCTGAAACGCCCGCGGAGCCGTTATGCGAGACCATGCGGCGGATTTCGCCCGGCCCCACCACCGCGCCCGCGATGTTGCCGATGCCCGAGAAGGTGACCCGCCCTTCATCGACGTCCAGGGTGGCGGCCGCGACGGCCGCGCCGCGCGTCGCCCGAAGCCCGTCGTGAATGCGCTCGATCGCGTCGACTACGTCCGGGAAGCTCCCCGCATGCGTGGCGAAGATCCGCACCGCCGCCGTGGAGGCTTCGGCGGCCGCAGCGCCATGGCCGAGGCCGTCGGCGACCAGCAGCATCGCCCGGCCTCCGCGGTCCCGCGCCACCGTCCAGGCGTCGCCGCAGACTTCCTCGCCGGGCTTGGGCGTCGCGACGGATCCGAGCGTCAGCCCCGTGCGGGTGGGTTCGGCTTGGCCCGGGGACGGACGAGCCCGCGCCAGCCTGGCCATCACGGCCGAGCCCTGGCCGGGCCACGACGCGACATCGATGAAATGCGCCTGCCGGCCGATTGCGCCCAAACCCTGGCCGGCGCTGCCGGCCGTCGAGAACCCGTCTCGCAGGCAGGCGTTCACGTCCGACATGCCGGGCCCACGGTCCACCGCAATCAACTCCACGCCGTCGCCCTCATCATCCGAATAGAGCGCAGCCAGGATCGTTCCCCCGCCCGCGTGCTTGATGAGATTCGTCGCGAGTTCGGTCGCCACGATGGCGACCCTGCCGCTGTCTTCCGCCGAGAAATCGATGCGCTCGGAGAGCAGCACGGCCCGGCGCCGGGCCTCCGAGACCTGGCTCGCTTCGTGAACGCTGATGGCCTCGGTCACCATGGATACCCCTACGACCAACGCACGATGGTGACGCGCGTACCCTCGCCAGGTCTGGAGTCGAGCGTGAATTCATTGGAGAGGCGCCGCGCGCCGCTCAGGCCGAGCCCGAGGCCCTTGCCCGAGGTCCAGCCATCCTTCAACGCGAGCGCGATGTCCGGGATGCCCGGACCCTCGTCCTCGAACGTCAGCCGCAGCCCGCGCCGCATGCCTTCGTGAACGATCTCCAGCCGCGCCGTGCCGCCGCCGCCGTAATCCAGCGTGTTGCGGGCGAGCTCGCTCGCGGCCGTGACGATCTTGGTCTGGTCCACGAGGCTCAACCCGATCTCGACCGCCCGCGCCCGAACCTCCTGCCGCACCCTGACGATGTCGTCGGAACTGCGGACCGGCATCACGTCGTCACGAACGACGGCCACTGAAGTCTCCCAGGCCGCGAAGGCGCTTCTGAATCAGCAGCATGCCTCGCTCCACGTTCAACGCGGTTTTGACGCCCGTCAGCGACAGGCCGAGCTCCACGAGCGTGATCGCGACGGCCGGACGCATGCCGACCACCACCGTATCGGCGTCGAGCATGCGCGACACGGCCGCGATGTTGTCCAGCATGCGGCCGATGAAGCTGTCGACGATTTCGAGCGACGAGATGTCGATCAGAACGCCCTTGGCCCGCGTGGCTGCGATCTTGGCCGTGAGGTCTTCCTCCAGGGCGAGCGCCAGCCGGTCGTGCATGTCCACCTGGATGGTGATCAGCAGCGCGTCGCCCATCTTGAGGATCGGGATGCGGTCCATCCGGCGATCCTCAGCGAACATATTCGGGGGAAGCCGGCATCTGGGGTACGTCGGTGACCCGCTTGCCGATGCGCTGCAACGCCAGCGCAAGCGCGTCCGCGAGGCTCGCCTTGGAGACCACGTTCAGCTCCACGCCGAGGTGAACCATGGTCTGGGCGATCTGCGGGCGAATGCCGCTGACCACGCAATCCGCGCCCATCAGCCGGGCCGCCGCGACGGTCTTGAGGAGATGCTGAGCCACCAGCGTGTCCACCGTGGGGACGCCCGTGATGTCGATGATCGCGATCTCGGCCGAAGTGTCGACGATGGACTGGAGCAGGTTCTCCATCACCACCTGGGTGCGCTCGCTGTCCAGCGTGCCGATCAGCGGCAGCGCCAGGATGCCGTCCCACAGCTTCACCACCGGGGTCGAAAGCTCGGAGATCTCGCGCTGCTGGCGAATGATCACCTCTTCACGCGAGCGCTGGTAGGCCTCGATGGTGATCAGCGCCAGGCGGTCGAGCTTGCGGGTCGCGTCCAGCGTGGCGGCCGCGATCAGGTCGCCCTGGCCGGCATATTCGGCCGCCACCGCGCCGAACAGCGCGGGCTTCAGGCCCAGCACGAAGTTGGCGGTCTCGCTGGGCGTGAAGCCCTGCAGGGCGCGCGACCGGGACAAGGCCGTGAGCGTCTGGCTGAGCTCGTCGGACGCCGGCGACCGGTCGCCCGCATGCGCGAGATCCGGCGCGACGAGCGCCAGAACGCGGCCGCACTCGCTTTGCAGCTCGGCGTCCTTGATGCGCCCTGTCTGCAGCGCCCCTTCGGCGCGCAGGAAGTTGAGCCAGCCCTGGATGATCTCATCCCGGCGGCGCGCGATGACGCCGTTCCAATCGGCGGTTGCCGCCATGTCTTATCCCCCCTGAAGGAGCGGGAGGTTGGGCGAGGGCTCTCCACCCTCACGCCCATCGACGACGAACCCGCCCCCGAACCCCGATCCAAGCCGCAGCTGAGCCGTTAAACTCGCGACATGGAGATCGGTTCCATGCTGAAGCTGGGCCGGAAGGTCGTTCTTGCGGCCGCGCGGCACGAGTCTTGGCCATGCAACCTCTACTGGTCCGGCCGGAGCGCAGGCTTGACTTTTCCTCCGGCTGACTCGGAACCAGAACGACGTTGCTCCGTTGTCAGTGCAGCGAAAGCAACAGGAGGACACTATGGGCTTGGGTAAGGGCGCTTTGCTTTGGATGCTTGGAATTCCGCTGCCGATCATCATTCTTCTTGCGCTGTTCTGGCGCTAAGAATCGATCTTCGATGATCCGAAAAGCCTCGCAGTTCGCTGCGAGGCTTTTTTGTTGGCTCCACGTCAGCCCGCGCCGAACACGGTTGCGCGGATGATCTTCAATCCCACGGTTTCGCCCACCGCCGGCGCCACCGCGCTCGGGAGATCCACCTCCAGCCGACGCGCCAGGCCGGTGACGGCCACCTCCGCCCGGCGGATCGCCCCGTGGCGGCGCACCGCCGCGACGACGCCCGCCAGCCCATGCGCGTGAGGCGGCTCCACCAGCCGCACGTCCTGCGGGCGCACATAGAGGTTCGCCGCGCCGCGCGCGTTGTGGGCCGGGGCGGCGAAGATCGGCTTGTCGTTGAAGAAGGCCTGCCCGCCCGCAACCTCGACGTCGAGCCGGTTGCTCTCCCCCAGGAAGCCGCACACGAACGGCGTCTCGGGGTGGTCGTACACGTCGTCCGGCGTCCCCACCTGCTCGATCCGCCCGTCGTTCAGCACCGCCACCCGGTCCGCCAGCTCCAGCGCCTCGTCCTGGTCGTGGGTGACGAAGAGGGTGGTGTGGCCCGTGCGCCGGTGCACGTCGCGCAGCCACTGGCGCAGGTCCTTGCGCACGCGCGCGTCGAGCGCGCCGAAGGGCTCGTCGAGCAGGAGCACGCGCGGCTCGATCGCGAGCGCGCGCGCGAGCGCCACCCGCTGCCTCTGCCCGCCCGAGAGCTGCCCGGGAAAGCGCGCCTCGAGCCCGACCAGCTGCACGAGGTCGAGCAGCGCGCCGACGCGGCGGCGGATCTCGTCCGCGGAGGGTCGCTCGGCCCGCGGGCGGGCGCGCAGCCCGTACGCGATGTTGTCCGCCACGCTCAGGTGCCGGAACAGCGCGTAGTGCTGGAACACGAAGCCGATGCGGCGGTCGCGCAGCGACAGCCGATGCGCCTCGACGTCGTCGAAGCGCACCTCGCCGCCGTCCGGCTCCTCCAGGCCCGCGATCACGCGCAGCAGCGTGGTCTTGCCCGAGCCGGACGGACCCAGCAGCGCGACCAGCTCCGCGGGCTCGACCTCGAGCGAGACGCCCTTCAGGGCCGCGAACGCGCCGAACTGCTTGGTCACGCCCTCGATGCTCACCGCGACGGACATGCGCGAACTCCCATCAATGCTTGCCATTCGCCGATAGATGGTCGGCGTAGCGCCATTCGAGCAGCGTTTTCAGAACGAGCGTCACGAGCGCCAGCAGGGCCAGGAGGGACGCCACCGCAAAGGCTGCCACCGTGTTGTACTCGTTGTAGAGGATCTCGACATGCAGCGGCATCGTGGTGGTCAGCCCGCGGATGCGGCCCGAGACCACCGAGACCGCGCCGAATTCGCCCATCGCGCGGGCGTTGCAGAGCAGTACGCCGTAGAGCACGCCCCACTTCACGTTGGGCAGCGTGATGGTCCAGAAGGTCCGCCAACCGGAGGCGCCCAGCGTCAACGCGGCTTCCTCGTCGGCCGTGCCGTGCGACTGCATCAGCGGCAGAACCTCGCGGGCCACAAACGGGAAGGTCACGAAAATCGTGGCCAGCACAATCCCGGGCAGCGCGAAGATGATCTCGACGCCATGCGCCTTCAGCCAGGGACCGAACCAGCCCTGCGCGCCGAACAGCAGCACGTAGACGAGACCCGAGATCACCGGCGACACCGAGAACGGCAGATCGATCAGGCTGGTCAGCAGCGTCTTGCCGCGGAACTCGTATTTGGCGATGCACCACGCCGCCGCGAGGCCGAACACGACGTTGACCGGCACCGCGATGGCGGCGACCAGCAGCGTCAGCCGAACGGCCGCGAGCGCGTCGGGGTCGGAAAGGCCCTCGAGATAGACGTCCCAGCCCTTGCGGAACGCCTCCACGAACACGGATGCGAGCGGCAGGCCGAGCACCAGCAGCAGGAACACGAGCGCGATCGCGATCAGAACGGCCTGCACGAGCCGGCTTTCGCCGCGCACGCGTGCCCCGCGCCTGGCGGGCCGGGCCGGAGCGCGCGTGAGAGCAGCCTCAGACATGGCCGTATTTCCGTCGCAGGCCGCCATGCAGGAGGTTCAGCAGCAGGATGAGGAGAAACGACGCCAGCAGCATGAGCACACCCACCACGGCCGCGCCGGCGTAGTCGAACTGCTCGAGCCGGATCACGATCAGCAGGGGTGCGATCTCCGACACCATGGGCACGTTCCCGGCGATGAAGATCACCGAGCCGTATTCCCCCACCGCCCGCGCGAAGGCCAGCACGAAGCCGGTGATCAGCGCCGGAAACACGGCCGGCAACACCACGGTGAACACCGTGCGCAGCCGCTCGGCGCCGAGCAGCGCCGCGGCTTCCTCTACCTCGGGCTCGATCTCCTCCAGCACGGGTTGCACGGTGCGCACCACGAAAGGCAGGCCGATGAACACCAGCGCCACCGCGACGCCCAGCGGCGTGTACGCCACCTTGACGCCGAGCGGGTCCAGCAGCGAGCCGACCCAGCCATTGGGCGCATACACGGCCGCGAGCGCGATGCCGGCGACGGCCGTCGGCATCGCGAAGGGCAGGTCCACGGCGGCGTCGACGAGCCGCCGTCCGGGGAAGCGGTAGCGCACCAGCACCCAGGCGATCAGCATCCCGAAGATCGCGTTCACGAGCGCCGCCAGAAACGCCGCTCCGAACGACAGCCGCAGCGCCGCCACGGTCCGCTCGGATCGCGCGATGGCGATGAACTCGGCGGGACCGATGCTGGCGGCCTTCAGCACGAGGCCGGCCAGCGGGATCAACACGATCAGGCACAAGGCCGTCAGCGTCACGCCGAGCGCCAGCCCGAACCCCGGGAGGATGCTCGGCTGGCGCCAGCGGGTTGCGGCGGCCTGCATGCTCAGCGCTTCGGCTTGTAGAGCTGGTCGAAGGTGCCGCCGTCGCCGAAGTGCTCGGGCTGCGCCTTGGCCCAACCACCGAAGTCCTTGTCGATCGTGACGAGATCGATGGTCTTGAACTGCGCCATGTCCTTCGGGTCCGCAGCCTCGGGCTTGAACGGCCGGTAATGATGCTTGGCGATGACCGCCTGCGCCTTTGGGGTGTAGAGGAACTCCAGATAGGCCTGCGCGGCTTCGCGCGTGCCCTTGGCGTCGACATTGCCATCCACGAGCGACACCGGCGGTTCCGCCAGGATCGACAGCGACGGTGTCACGATGTCGAACTTCTCGGCGCCGAACTCCTCGCCCACCAGATAGGCCTCGTTCTCCCAGGCCAGCAGCACGTCGCCGATGCCGCGCTGCGCGAAGGTGGTGGTCGCCCCGCGTGCGCCGGTGTCGAGCACCGACACGTTGGCGAACAGCGCCGCGATGTACTCGCGCGTCTTCGCGTCGTCGCCGTTGTTCGCCTTCTTGGCCCACGCCCAGGCGGCGAGGTAGTTCCACCGCGCGCCGCCGCTGGTCTTCGGGTTCGGCGTCACCACGCCGACGCCCGGCTTGGCCAGGTCGCCCCAGTCCTTGACGCCCTTGGGATTGCCCTTGCGCACCAGGAACACAATCGTGGACGTGTAGGGAGACGCGTTGTTGGGCAGGCGCTTCTGCCAATCGGCCGGGATCTTCTTGGTCCGCTGCGCGATGGCGTCGATGTCGCCGCCCAGCGCCAGGGTCACCACGTCGGCGTTGAGCCCGTCGATCACTGTCCGGGCCTGCGCGCCGGAGCCGCCATGGGACTGGCGGATCGTGACCGCCTTGCCGGTTTTTTCCTTCCACTCCTGCGCGAACGCCGCGTTGATGGCGCGGTAAAGCTCGCGGGTGGGATCATAGGATACATTCAGAAGCTCGACGGTCTGGGCCCGGGCGCCAGCCGTCACCGCGAAGCAGAACGCCAGGGCGAGCGCCGCCATGGCGTAATCGAAAAGTCGTCGAAGGCGCTTGCGTGTCATCGATGCTCTCCTGCGTTCACTATAACGACCTCGCCGCGAAATGCGCGGGGGTCTGAATCAAGGCGCCGCGTTGCGCGCCTCGACCTTCGGAGCAGCGGGGGCGGGCGGCCCCTCGCGCAGATCGTTCAGCAGCGCCGCGCCGATCGCCGCCAGGACGACGAGCGCGAGAAACGCCAGATTGGCGCGGCGTTCCCGGCTTGAATCCACCGGCGCCGGCTCGAGCAATGGGCTCTCGCTCATATTCCGCTTCCCTCCGCGTCGTAGTGGCCGCGGGCGAGACGCTGGCGCTCGAACGACCTCCAGGCCGCCTGATGCGTCAGACGGAGAATGGGGCGAAGAAGCGCCTCGGCGAGCGCAGCCGCGGCTGTGATGCGCCAATCGGCGAAAGTGATCTGGACCAGCGCGGCGATCGCCAGCGACGCTAGGGCGCGCCAGCTCGCCTCCTCGACGATCTGGGGCCAGCCGCCCGGCGCGAGGCGGCGCACCACCCGGGCCGCGAAGCCACGCCGTTGGGCGGGCGGGCGCGATGCGGCGGAGCCGCCTTCGGCCAGGGAAACCAGCCTGGCCGCCGCAGCGTCGACCAGCCCGAGCGCGACGGTGTCGCCGGACACGCGGTCCACCAGGATGAAGGACCCTAGTTCGCGGTCGTCGTCGTAGTCGGTCAGCGCCACCGCCCGGTCGAGCGCGACCGTGACGATGCCGATGGCGTTCATCGCCAGTTCGTCGGCGGCTTTGGTCTCGAAGGAATGGATGTCGACCGCGCCCGCGATGGCGATACGCGCGTGGGCGGTCGCGGTTCCCAGCCGCAGCGTCAGCTCCGCGCCCGGCGTAAGGGGCTGCTCGCCCATCCACAGCAGCCGCGCCGCGAAGGCCCGCCGGGCCGTGAGCGGGTCCGCCACCGCCACGATCACGTCGCCGCGCGACACGTCCACCTCGTCGGCGAGCGTCACCGTGACGGCCTGCCCGGCGACGGCCTCGGCCAGGTCGCCGTCCTGCGTGACGATGCGGGCCACCCGGGAGCGCCGGCCTCCCGGCAGGATCGCGACCTCGTCGCCGGGCTTCACCGCCCCACCCGCGATCGTGCCCGCGAAGCCGCGAAAATCGAGGTTGGGCCGGTTCACCCATTGCACGGGCAGTCGAAAGCGGGCTCCCGTTTGCGCATCGGCTTCGACGTCAACGGTCTCCAGGTGATCGAACAGGGCCGGGCCCATGTGCCAGGGCATGTTGGCCGACAAGCTCGCGACGCCGTCGCCGCTCAAAGCCGAGATCGGGATTGACGTGATGGCCGCAAAGCCGAGCGGGGCCGCCATCGCGCGATACTCCGCGACGAAGCGCTCGAACACGGCTTGGTCATAGCCGACCAGATCCATCTTGTTCACCGCCACCACGACGTGTCGCACGCCCAGCATCGAGACGATGAACGAGTGCCGGCGCGTTTGCGGCAGCACGCCCTTGCGAGCGTCGATCAGGATGATGGCGAGGTCGGCCGTGGAGGCCCCGGTCGCCATGTTGCGGGTGTATTGCTCGTGCCCTGGCGTATCCGCGACGATAAAGGCGCGGCGTGGCGTGGCGAAATAACGATAAGCGACGTCGATCGTGATGCCCTGCTCGCGCTCGGCCGAAAGGCCGTCCACCAGCAGCGCCAGATCCAGCTTGTCGCCCTGGGTGCCGAATCGGCGGCTGTCGCGGCCGAGCGCGTCCAGCTGGTCGTCATGCACCAGCTTGGCGTCGAACAGCAGCCGGCCGATCAGCGTCGACTTGCCGTCGTCCACCGACCCGCAGGTGATGAAGCGCAGCAGGGCCGGCGCGGCCGGCTCGGATTCGGGATGGGGAGCCGAAACGGCCTTGAGGGCGGCGGCGCTCATCAGAAGTAGCCCTCCTGCTTCTTCTGTTCCATGGAGCCGGCGCCGTCATGGTCGATGATCCGGCCCTGACGCTCGGAGGAGCGCGACCCGCGCATCTCGGCGATGATGTCCGGCAGGGTCGCGGCCGTGCTCTCCACCGCGCCCGTCAGCGGGTAGCAGCCGAGCGTCCTGAAGCGGACCATGCGCGTCTGCACGACCTCGCCCGGCCGCAGCGCCATGCGCTCGTCGTCGCGCATGATTAGCGCGCCGTCGCGCTCCACCACCGGCCGAGGCGCGGCGAAATAGAGAGGCACGACCGGGATGTTCTCGCGGGCGACGTAGTCCCACACGTCCAGCTCGGTCCAGTTGGACAGCGGAAACACCCGGAAGCTTTCGCCCGGGCGCTTGCGTGTGTTGTAGAGCCGCCAGGGCTCAGGCCGCTGCGCCTTCGGGTCCCAGCGGTGCTCGGCCGAGCGCAGCGAGAAGACGCGCTCCTTGGCGCGTGATTTCTCCTCGTCGCGCCGGGCGCCGCCAAAGGCCGCGTCGAACTTGCCGGCGTCCAGCGCCTGCCGCAGCGCCTGGGTCTTCATCACGTCCGTGTGGACGCGCGAGCCGGAGCCGCACGGGTTCACGCCGGCCCGGACGCCCTCCTGGTTCACATGGACGATGAGATCGAGGCCGAGCTCCTTCGCGCGTTGGTCCCGGAACGCGATCATCTCCCGGAACTTCCAGGTCGTGTCGACGTGGAGCACCGGAAAGGGCAGCCGGCCCGGGTAAAACGCCTTAAGGGCGAGGTGCAGCAGCACCGCCGAGTCCTTGCCGATCGAGTACAGGATCACGGGGTTGTCGCAGGTCGCGACCGTCTCCCGGATGATGTGGATCGCCTCGGCCTCGAGCTTCTGGAGGTGGGTGAGCAGGATCATGCCGGTGCTCCCGCGCGCACCAGCCGGCCATCTTCCGCCACGTGCAAGCCGCACTCTTTTTTGGCCTCGTCCTCCCACCACCAGCGCCCTGCCCGCTCGGGCTCGCCGGCCGCAACGGCGCGGGTGCAGGGCGCGCAGCCGATGGACGGAAAGCCTTGCGTGTGCAGCGGATTCAGCGGCACTTCGTTCTGTTCAGCGAACGCCAGCACGGCGTCCCGGCTCCAGTCGATCAGCGGATTGGCTTTCAGGAGCCCGTGCGCGGGGTCATGCGCCACGAACCCCATTCCCTGACGATTGGCCGACTGGTCGCCCCGAAGGCCCGTCACCCAGGCGCTTGCGCCGTCCAGGGCGCGGCGCAATGGCTCGACCTTCCGGACGCCGCAGCAGGCCTTCCGGGCCTCTACCGATTCGAAGAAGCCGTTGACGCCTTGCCGGGCCACGAGGTCTTCGACGCCGTCGTGGCGCGGATAGACAGCGCGTATTCGACGCTCGTAGCGCTGCTCAGTGTCGACCCAGAGCGTGTAGGTCTCGGGAAAGAGCCGCCCGGTGTCGAGGGTGACGATCTCGATGTCGAGGCCCGCTTCGCAGATCCAATGCGTCAGGGCCTGGTCCTCGAGCCCGAAGCTCGTCGTGAAGACGATCCGGCCCGACACGGCTTGGCGCAGCAGGCGAAGGCGGTCGACGGGCAGAAGGTCGCCGAACGCCGCATCCAGGCGGTCCGACAGCGCGGCCGGTGCATTGATCACGTCTGAAGCGAAAAGCGACATCGCCGGAGCTCGTTCGGTTTAACGAACAAAACCGTAGCGCGAGACGGCTTTGGAATCAATACACGTTTCAATCAGCATCTTTCTCTTATAATACATAAACGAACGTAAAATAGGCTTTTGAGCAGCGCCTCATGTTCGGAGGAACGACGGCGGCTTGATGGCGTTAACGAGGCGGCAACTCTTTCGAGGACCGCGTCATGGAACTCTCAGCAGAACTCCTGTTCGCCCTCTGCGCCGCCGTTTTCGCCATCTATGAATTCGCCCTGGACCGCGCGCCCTTCTGAAGGCGGGCCAGGCGAACGGACCAAGCGTTGACTTCACCGTTCGCGATCGCGGCGATCAGCCCTTTTGATTTGTTTGAGCCGCCATCCTTGGCGATGCTGCGGGCATGAACATTCTCTCGATCCAGTCCCACGTCGCCTACGGGCACGTGGGAAACTCGTCCGCGACATTCCCGATGCAGCGCCTCGGCTGCGAGGTCTGGCCGATCCACACCGTTCAGTTCTCGAACCACACCGGCTACGGCCAATGGACCGGGCGGGTGTTCGACGGCCCCATGATCGAGGAGCTCGTCGACGGCATCGCCCAGCGCGGCGTGCTGGGAACCTGCGACGGCGTCCTCTCCGGCTACATGGGCTCGTCCGACATCGGGGTCGCGATCCTGTCCTCCGTGGCGCGCGTCAGGGCCGCGAACCCGAAGGCCGCCTATTGCTGCGACCCGGTGATCGGCGATGTCGGCCGTGGCGTGTTCGTGCGCCCCGGCGTGCCGGAGTTCATGCGCGAGCAGGCCGTGCCGGCCGCCGACGTCATCACGCCGAACCAGTTCGAACTGGAACTCCTGACCGGGCGCGCCTGCAACTCCCTGGCGGACGCCAAGGCGGCGCTGGCGGCGGCGCACGGGCTCGGCCCCAAGGTGGTGCTCGTCACCTCCCTGCTGAGCGAGGAAACGCCCGACGACGCCATGGACCTGCTCGCCTCGGATGGGCAAAGCGTTCACCGCGTCCGGACGCCCAGGCTGAATGTCAGCGTCAATGGCGCGGGCGACGCGATCGCGGCGCTGTTCTTCGTGCATTGGCTCCGCTCGGGCTCGGCCGCCCAGGCGCTGGGCGAAGCCGCCGCCTCCGTCTATGGCCTGCTGAAACGGACCGAGGAGGCCGGCTCGCGCGAGATCCTCACGGTGGCGGCGCAGGACGAGTTCGTCGCGCCCACGCATCGCTTCCCGGTGGAGCCGGTTTAGGCTTGCCGCACGCGCGGCAGGGTGGAATGTCTTTGGCATGAAGCTGCGCGTCGCCACGTTCAACGTCGAGAACCTCTCGTCCCGCTGGCGTTTCGCCGACGTGCAGCGCGGCGACGTCACGGCCGCCATGTCGCTGGCCGAGTTCGACCGCCCGCACGAGCGCGAGGCGGCCGAGCGCTCCGTGGCGCTGACGCTCGAGGACGACAAGCGCCAGATGACGGCGCTCGCCATCGCGGAGGCGCGGGCCGACGTGCTGTGCCTGCAGGAAGTCGACAGCCTGCGGGTGCTGGAGGCGTTCTTCGCCAACTACGTCCACCGCATGTCGGACATCCGCTACGGCCACTTCAAGCTCGTGGAGGGCAACGACCGCCGCGGCATCGATGTCGGCTTCGCGGCCCGCCGCTCCCTGCTGCGGCCCGACCAGGTGACGGTGACATCTCACCGCGAGGGCACGTTCGATGAGTTCGACGTCTATGACCGCGACATCGCGGCCTTCGGCATCAAGCCGGGCGACCGGGTCTTCAACCGCGATTGCCTGATGGTCGACCTCGACCTCGGCCACACCGCGCTCACGCTATTCGTGTGCCACCTGAAATCCATGAACAACGGCAAGGCCGACGGCCGCCCCGCCACCATGCCGCTGCGCCGCGCCGAGGCCCGCGCCGTGCGCGCGCTGGTGCAGCGCCGGTTCGGGCCGGACTGGCGCCGCGCGAACTGGATTGTGGCCGGCGACCTCAACGACTATTCCGAGGTGATCGGCCCGCTCGGCGCCGTGGAGCACAAGCCCTCCCCGGCCCTCCAGGTCCTGACCGAGCATTTCGGCGTTAACTCGGTGGCCGACCTGCCGCCGCATGAGCGCTGGACCCACTTCCATCGCGCCTGGATCGAGGACGAGGCTCGCATTCGCGAGGAGCACGTGCAGCTCGACTATGTGCTGCTCTCCCCTGCCCTGGCGGAGCGCGGCGCCACCGTCGAGATCGTCCGGCGAGGGCTGCCCTATCGCACCCCGCTCGACCCGCGCGATCCGGATCGCTCCATCCCGAAGCTCGCCACCACGGCCGACCGCTATCCACGCGTCGGCTGGGACCGGCCCAAGGCGAGCGATCATTGCCTGCTCGCGGTGGAGATCGACCTTCCCGCCAACCGCCGCGACTGAACCAGGAGGCCGCCATGCGCCGCCGTTTCTTCACCCTCGACGTGTTCACCACCCGGCCGATGGCCGGCAACCCGCTTGCGGTGGTGCTGGACAGCCAGGGCCTCACCGACGCCGCCATGCAGGGCATCGCGCGCGAGTTCAACCTGTCCGAGACGGTGTTCGTGTTGCCGCCCGCCGATGCGCGCAACCGCGCCCGGCTGCGCATCTTCACGCCGGGACGCGAGCTGCCCTTCGCGGGGCATCCGACGGTCGGCGCCGCGGTGCTGCTCGGCTGCCTTGATCACGGCCCGGGCCACGGCGTGCTCGGCTTTGGGGTCGAGGAACAGGTCGGCCTCGTCGCCTGCGTGGTGGAGGTCAAGCACGACGGATGCGGCGAGGCGACCTTTACGCTGCCAAGGCTGCCCGAGAAGCTCGCCGCCCCGCCCTCCGGGGCCGCCATCGCGCGCGCCCTGAGCCTGACGGAGGCTGATCTCGGCTTCGGCGCGCACAGCCCCACGATCTACTCGGCCGGCAACGGCTTCACCTTCGCGCCGCTGCGCGACAAGGCCGCGGTCGATCGCGCCCGGCCGGACCTCTCCTCCTGGGACGCGGGGATCGGGCCCGCCGACCACCCCAACGCCTTCGTGTACACGCGCGAAACCAGCGACGCGTCGAGCGCCTATTACGCCCGCATGTTCGCGCCCGACATGGGCGTCATGGAAGATCCCGCCACGGGCTCGGCCGTGGCGGCGTTCGCCGGCGTCGTGATGGAGTTCGACAAGCCCAGGGACGGAGAGCACAGCCTCGTCATCGAGCAGGGCTACGCGATGGGCCGCCCGTCGCAGATCACGCTCGGCCTCAGCGTGGAAGGCGGGCGTCTCGTCCGCGCCACCATCGGCGGCGGCGCCGTGGTGGTCTCCGAAGGATCGCTGCGGCTCTGAGCGCCGCGGCACGCCATTTTTCAGCCCAGGGACATTGTTGTGACGGATGATTTGCCGCCTCCCGTTTTTGCGCGCGTGACGCGCATCGATTGCCGCGTGGAGCAAAGAACCTGGCATTGGGCTGAGAACGAGCGGGAGCGCATCGACGCGCATTGGGCCGCGCAGGTCGCCGACAACCCGGCGCTGTTCGACGGCAAAGTCCTTGTGCTGCACACCGGCGGCGTGGATGGAGACGTGTTCCGCGCCGCCTATCTGGAAACCCGGTTCTCGCGATTCCTGGCCTGGCGCGACTTCGGCTTTCCCGACCGCGGCATGCGCAACGGCTTCGCGATGGCGGCGCTGCGCAGCCGGGATGGCGCTTACCTTCTTGGCGTCATGGGCCCTCAGACCGCCAACGCGGGTAAAGTCTACTTCCCGGCCGGAACGCCCGACCCCAGCGACGTCTTCGATGGACGCGTCGACCTCGCCGGCAGCGTCGCGCGCGAGCTCGAGGAGGAAACCGGTCTGACGCAGGCGGACGTCACCTTTGCGGACGATTGGACGGTGGTGAGCCACGGCCAGCGTATCGCGCTCATGCGCAGGGTCGACTCCCCCGAACCGGCCGACGAACTCCGCGCTCGCATACTCGCGATCGTGGCGCGCGAGGAGCATCCGGAGTTGTCCGACATCCGGATCGTGCGCACGGCGGCCGATATCGACGAGGCCGCGATGCCGCCCTTCGTGGTGGCCTATCTGCGCAAGGCGCTCGCCGCTTGAGGCCGGCCGCGAGGCAGCTGGGGATAGCCGCGCGACGGACGCGGAAGGCGCCAAACCGAGCTTGAACGTAGCCTTAGGCCATGCTGCTTATCCGCCTTCGTTGAGGGGGAAGCATGAAGATCTTTTTCACACTCGCCGGCCTGGTCCTGATGACCACCGGATGCGCCACGGTCACCCGCGGCACGACCGGGCAGGTGACGTTCAATTCGGAGCCGTCAGGCGCCCAGATGCGGACCTCGCTGGGTCATACCTGCCCGACGCCCTGCACCCTGGAGATCTCCAGGAAATCCGAGTTTGTGGCTGTCTTCACCAAGGATGGTTACAAGGAGCAGCAGGTTCCGGTCGCGACGCGCGTCGCCGGTTCGGGCGCGGCGGGCTTTGCAGGCAACGTTCTGGTGGGTGGACTGGTCGGCATGGGCGTGGACGCCGCGACCGGCTCGACCCTCGAGCATTTCCCCAATCCGGTGAACGTCACCCTCGAGGCGCTCCATCGCGCTCCGGCGTCGACCGGCGGCCGCCGGGGACGCGCCCCGAAGGCCATGGCTCCCGCGCCCGACGCCTGAGGCGCATGCGTCGGCGGCCAACCGCCGACGCAAATCGATCAGCCTTGCGGATAACCATGCCGGCTGCGGGACGAACGGACGAGCGCCTCGGCCTCGCCATCGCGCCCGGCCTGGCACGCGGCTGACGCCTGGGCGATTTCGCCCTTGATCTTGTTGTAGACCGACTGGCTCACATGGCCGGAGTTCAGGTCGTTGTCCATGATGGCATCATAGCGCGCCACCGCGCCCGAACAGCCGCTTCCTTCCGGCAGCCGGAAGCCCGGAGGAGAGACCCCAGCCGGCAGATTGGCGTAGGCGGAGGATGCCGGAGGCGCAGCCGCGACCGGCGCCGGAGGCGTGCCGGCGGCGTTGCAGGCTGCGAGCGCAAAAACGAGAACAGGCGCGACCAGGCGGATCATCGGCGACTCCTTGACGAAGCCACCCGTTTGCATTCGACATGCGCTTGCGTCAACCCGAACATGATGGCCCGGGGATGGCAGGGCGGGCGGCGGAAGACCACGCCGTTGCTGTCGCATTTTCATTCAACGGGGTTCACCGGGAGATCGCCCGATCACCTCAATAACGAAAACACGGATTACTCGGCGAAATAGCATCAATGCTGTTTAAGAATATCACGTTCTTTTCTGGGATTGCATGCTCGGGGCATGGATACCGCCAAGATGCGGTTTCAGGCTCGACAGAGTTCATCGCATAGACGCACACTGCGGCAAGTCAGAACGACAAGACCCAATGGATCCGATCAAAGCGTGAGCGCATTCGCAATTCTGGCCCCAAGCCTGGTCTCGAAGAATTAAAAGCTGCCGTTCAACCTCTATCTTGGCCATTCTGCTGCGTCGGCCCGAGCGTGTTGACGAAGCTACGATCTCTACATGAATGACCGAAACAGCACGTCAGATCTGGAAATTAAACTGGTCGATACAATCCTGGGTTGCTCGACTGATTTGGACATACACCGTGAGTATTCGCGCATCTTTGTACGATAACAACTTGTGTATCCGACGAATCAGCGTAACGATCGCCGCGTTCACAACATGGTTGCTGCGATGCCTTTCAGAGCCATCTACGTCAGCAGTCACATCTTGCCTGTTCGCGAGGATGGGACCTGCGAGGAGTTTGATCGGATTGCCGAGCAGGCGCACCGGTGCAATGCGCGGACCGGGGTGTCGTTCTTTCTCGTCTGCACGCACCACTGGTTTTGCCAGGTGCTGGAGGGCAGTGAACCCGAGGTTCGCCGGACATTGGCCCGGATCGCTGCGGACAAGCGCCATTTCGACTGCCGCGTGATCGAGGCCACGGCGCAGGTTCACCACGCGAAGCTCGATGGCTACGCCACGGTCCACAAGAGCATCGCCAATCGCCTGCTTTTTCTCGAGCGCGGCTTCAGCCGCGCCATCGTACCCTACGACCGGACGCCGGCGGAATTGCTCGATCTCTGCAACGCTCTGCGGAGCTTTGGCGTCCCGAGCGAGCAGCGCCAATCCGAACTTTGCTGATTCCACCCGGGCGTGAGCGATCCAAGCCCGGCCCACGACGCTTGCGCTATGAACCGCGTTTCGTTTATGAAGCTTGTGGCGCGGCATAGCGCCGCCGAACGAGGACGCCGTGGCCGTATCCGCCGCCCATCGCCGCCAGCAGACGCAGACCGTTTCGGTCCGTCCGGCGACGTCGTGCGCGCAGTCCTCCCTGCTTCTTTCCGGGCTTCTTCTCCTTATCCGCCCCTGAGGGCCGGCTGGGCGCTTGCGCCTGGGCGCTCAGGGGTCGCCGAAGCCGGACGCAACGAAGCGCTCTGATCCGCCTTGGCCCACCATGCGGCCCGCGGCAGGCGCAAGCCACGACAAGGACAGCCCATGACCACCAATGCAGCGAGCCAGACCGTATCCGCCAAGGACCGCGTCCTGATCTTCGACACCACCTTGCGGGACGGCGAGCAGTCCCCCGGCGCGTCCATGACGCTGGAGGAGAAGCTGCAGGTCGCCGATCTGCTGGACGAAATGGGCGTCGACATCATCGAGGCCGGCTTTCCGATCGCCTCCGAGGGTGATTTCGAGGCCGTCACCGAGATTTCGCGCCTGGTGAAGCGCGCCACCGTGGCCGGCCTGGCCCGCGCCGGCCAGAAGGACATCGACCGCGCCGGCGAGGCCGTGAAGGGCGCGGTGAAGCCGCGCATCCATACCTTCATCTCCACCTCGCCCGTCCATATGAAGCACAAGCTGCAGATGGCGCCCGAGAAGGTGCTGGACCTGGTCACCTCCTCGGTGACCCGCGCCCGCAACTGGGTGGAGGACGTGGAGTGGTCGGCCGAGGACGGCACCCGCACCGAAATGGACTTCCTGTGCCGCTGCGTGGAAGCCGCCATTCGCGCCGGCGCGACCACGATCAACATTCCGGACACGGTGGGCTACACGACCCCTGAGGAATACGCCCGCATCTTCCGCACGGTGCGCGAGCGAGTGCCGAATTCCGACAAGGCGATCTTCTCGGTGCATTGCCACAACGACCTCGGCATGGCGGTCGCCAACACGCTGGCGGGCCTGCAGGGAGGCGCGCGGCAGATCGAGTGCACGGTGAACGGCATCGGCGAGCGCGCTGGCAACGCCGCGCTGGAAGAGATCGTCATGGCGATCAAGACCCGCAACGACGCCTTCCCGTATGAGTGCGGCGTCGAGACCACGATGCTGACCCGCGCCTCCAAGCTGGTGGCGGCCGTGACCTCGTTCCCGGTGCAGTACAACAAGGCCATCGTCGGCCGGAACGCCTTCGCGCACGAGAGCGGCATCCACCAGGACGGCATGCTCAAGAACACCGAGACCTACGAGATCATGACGCCCGAATCGGTCGGCGTGTCCAAGACCTCGCTGGTGATGGGCAAGCACTCCGGCCGCCACGCCTTCCGTGAGAAGCTGAAGGAACTGGGCTACGATTTGGGCGAGAACGCGCTGGAAGACGCCTTCAAGCGCATGAAGGATCTCGCCGACCGCAAGAAGCATGTCTACGACGAGGACATCGAGGCGCTGGTCGACGACGAGATCCTCACCGCCCACGACGGCATCAAGGTCGTGGCGCTGACCATCATCGCCGGCACCCAGGGGCCGCAGCTCGCCACCCTGACGCTGGACGTGAACGGCTCGCACAAAACCGTGCAGTCGACCGGCAACGGCCCGGTGGACGCCTGCTTCAACGCCATCCACGCGCTGGTGCCGCACGAGGCGCGGCTGGAGCTCTACCAGGTGCACGCCGTGACGGAAGGCACCGACGCGCAGGCCGAAGTCTCGGTGCGGCTCGCCGAGGACGGCAAGTCCGTCACCGCCAAGGCGGCCGATCCCGACACGCTGGTGGCTTCGTGCCGCGCCTATCTGGGCGCCCTCAACAAGCTGATGGTGAAGCGCCTGCGCGGCAAGCCCGAGGCGCTCGCGGCGGGCTGAAGGCAATGCGCGACGGACGGCTTGCGAGGCACGCCGTCCGCGCTCGACCTCGTTGGTGTTGAACGCGAATTTCTCCGTCATCCCCGGCGGCGCGCAGCGCTGGGAAGGGGATCCAGGAAACGGGGTCCACAGCCGGGGCCCCGCGGCCCCTGGATCCCCTTCCCGACCTGCTGCGCAGGTCGCCGGGGATGACGGCGGAGAGGCTTACGGGCCGGGCGATCATGAGAAGCCCTCCCCTCAGCGCGAAAAAGCGCGGCCGGAATGCAAACTGCCGCTGGACATCCCCGCGGGCCTTTGATACTCACCCCCTCGTCGCGGCGGCTTCGGCCCCCGGCAACTTTGATGGGCGCATAGCTCAGTTGGTAGAGCAGCTGACTCTTAATCAGCGGGTCCAAGGTTCGAGCCCTTGTGCGCCCACCATCAAAGTCCGTCAGGCGAGCAGTGATGTCGCTCCGGCTTCTCCCCTAATCTCGAGCTGCACTGGCGCTCAACCTCTCTGAACGTAACAGTGCTGTGTTTCGCGGCCGAACCTGCTATTGCGCCCGCGTGGAAGACCTGTCGCGCGCTTTTTCCCTCGCCGCACGCCTCATCGTGGGTGGGGACGCCGAATTGTTCGGGATCGTCGGGCTGTCGCTGCGCGTCAGCGGCGCGGCGACGCTGATCGCGTTTGTGTTGGGCGCGCCGCTCGGCGCCGCGCTGGCGGTCTGGCGCTTCCCGGGCCGGCACGCCGTGGTGGTCGCCGTGCACGCGCTGCTCGGGCTTCCGCCCGTGGTGGTCGGGTTGCTCTTGTATGTGGCGCTGTCGCGCTCGGGCCCGTTGGGCGCCATGGGCCTGCTGTTCACGCCCGCCGCCATGACGGCCGCGCAGGCGGTGCTCGCCCTGCCGATCGTCGTGGCGCTCACGCATCGGACCGTGGAGGGCTACTGGCGCGACTATGGCGCCGCGCTGCTCGTGGATGGCGCATCGCTGGCCCGCGCCTGCCTGGAGCTGCTCTCCATGGCGCGCGGGGCCCTGGTGACGGTTCTGCTCGCGGCCTTCGGCCGTTGCGTGGCCGAGGTCGGCGCGATCCTGGTGGTGGGCGGCAACATCCGCGGCTTCACCCGCACGATGACCACCGCGATCGCGCTGGAGACAAGCAAGGGCGACCTCGCGCTCGCGCTCGCGCTGGGCCTCACCCTGATCTCCATCAGCGCCGCCGTGAGCGCCGCCGCCTTTGGGCTGCAGCGCGTCGCCGAGGTTCGCTGACGGTTCAGCCGACCGGGATCTCGCCTTCCACCACGTGGTTCAGCGAGCCGTCGTCCGAGGTCAGCGTCATCTTGACCCGCAGCACGCCGCCGGTGGCCTTGCCGTCGCGCACGACCTTCTCGATCTCGCGCTGCGAGGTCACGCCGACCTCCTTCAGGAACTTCCGCAGCGCCATGTTGAAGCGTTCTTCGTCCATGCTCGTCTCCTCTCAGGACCGTTCGGTCGAGGCGTTGGGGAAAAAGAGCTGCTGCCCCTCGATCCGGTAGCTCGCGATGGACCCCTGGCCGTCCGGCGAGATCAGCCAGTCCACGAAGGCCTGCCCATCCTGCACTTTCACGTTCGGGTGCTTCTGCGGGTTCACGAGCATCACGCCGTACTGGTTGAACAGCCGCCGGTCGCCCTCCACCAGGATCGTGAGATCCTGACGGTTCTTGAATGACAGCCACGTTCCCCGGTCGGCGAGCACATAGCCGCCAATCGCGGCCGCCATGTTGAGCGCCGGGCCCATGCCCTGGCCGATCTCACGATACCAGCCATCCTTGGCGGCCGCGATGTCCACGCCCGCCTCCTTCCACGTGCGCAGCTCCGCCGCGTGCGTGCCCGAGCGGTCGCCGCGCGACACGAAGGGCGCCTTGGCGGCCGCGATCTTGCGGAAGGCGTCCAGCACGTCCGGGTCCTGCGCCGTCTTGGCGGGATCCTGCTTCGGGCCGACCACGATGAAGTCGTTGTACATCACGTCGAAGCGCTTCACGCCCTGGCCTTCGGCCATGAATTTGTCCTCGGCCGCCCGGTCATGCACGAACACCACGTCGGCGTCGCCGCGCCGACCGATGTCGAGCGCCTGGCCGGTGCCCACCGCGACCACCCGGACCTCGATGCCGGTCTTGGCCGTGAATGCCCCGAGCAGGTGGCCGAACAGGCCGGACTGCTCCGTCGACGTCGTGGACGCGACCGTGATGAAGCGCGACTGCGCGACGCCCGGCGACGCCGCCATCACGGCCACCCCGAGCGCGAACAATCCCGACACGATATTCTTCAGCATGGATCCTCCTTCCGAGGGCGGCAGCATAGGCAGCCGCTCCGCCGCATCGCAAGCCGGCGCGAACTGACGAAAGTCTCTCCGTATTTCCAAGAAATCTCACGTGCCATTGACGGAGTTGCAACCGACGCGCGTCGTTCTCAATGAAAGCCCGCGAGCCTAGACGAAAGTATAGTTGGTCTGCCTTCAAATCACACTCGTAAGCGCGATGGCTTGCACCTTGTGAGCCGATACACATGACGTAAGCGCCCTGGAACAACTCCGGGCGTCGACCGAGCGTTCGAGCAACGGACGCCTCAGGAGGAAGCACATGAGTGTGACGACCGCCCCCGGGTCCGCCACGGGCACGGCCGCTGGCCTGCTCGACCGCGAACGCATCATCGCGAAAGCTGGATTCAATCGATGGCTGGTTCCGCCGGCCGCCCTGGCCATCCACCTGTGCATCGGCATGGCGTATGGCTTCAGCGTGTTCTGGCTGCCGCTGTCGCAGGCGCTTGGCGTCAGCAAGCCTGTCGCCTGCCCGGATCTCGGCTTTGCGAGCGCCCTGTTCACGACGACCTGCGACTGGAAGGTCAGTGATCTCGGCTGGATGTACACCCTGTTCTTCGTGCTGCTCGGCTCCGCGGCCGCCATCTGGGGCGGTTGGCTCGAGCGCGCGGGACCCCGCAAGGCGGGCGTCGTCTCGGCGCTGTGCTGGTGCGGCGGCCTCCTGATTTCGGCGCTCGGCGTCTACACCCACCAGCTCTGGTTGCTGTGGCTGGGCTCCGGCGTGATCGGCGGCATCGGCCTCGGCCTCGGCTACATCTCGCCCGTCTCGACCCTCATCAAGTGGTTCCCGGATCGGCGCGGCATGGCGACCGGCATGGCCATCATGGGCTTCGGCGGCGGCGCGATGATCGGCTCGCCGCTGGCCGACATGCTGATGAACTACTTCAAGACGCCCACCTCCGTCGGCGTCTGGCAGACCTTCGTCACCATGGCGGCGATCTACTTCGTGTTCATGATGGCTGGCGCGTTCGGCTACCGCGTGCCGCCCGCCGGCTGGCGCCCGGAAGGCTGGACGGCTCCCACCGAGTCCACCAACGCGATGATCACCCACCGCGACGTCCACCTGCGCGACGCGCACCGGACGTGGCAGTTCTGGGCGATCTGGCTGGTGCTGATGCTGAACGTCAGCGCCGGCATCGGCGTGCTCGGCATGGCCTCGCCCATGCTGCAGGAGATCTTCGCCGGCTCGCTAATCGGCCAGCCCGCCGTCGGCTTCACCGATCTGAACCCCGACCAGAAGAAGTCGATTGCCACCATCGCGGCGGCCTTCGTGGGCCTGCTGTCGCTGTTCAACATCGGCGGCCGCTTCTTCTGGGCGTCGATGTCGGACCACATCGGCCGCAAGATGACCTACGCGACCTTCTTCGGCCTTGGCATCCTGCTCTACGCCCTGGCCCCGTGGGCCGCGCATGCGGGAAGCATGATCCTGTTCATCGGGTTCTTCTGCATCATCCTGTCGATGTACGGCGGCGGCTTCGCGACGGTGCCGGCCTATCTGGCCGACATCTTCGGCACGCAGTTCGTCGGCGCGATCCACGGCCGCCTGCTGACCGCGTGGTCGACGGCGGGCATCATCGGCCCGGTGGTGGTGAACTACATCCGCGAGGCGCAGATCGCCGCCGGCGTGCCGCGCGCCCAGGTCTATGACCGGACGATGTACATCCTGGCCGGCATGCTGGTGCTCGGCTTCCTGATCAACCTCACGATCCGGCCGCTGAACGAGAAGTGGTTCATGAAGGAGGAGGAAGTCGCCGCCCTGCAGGCCAAGGCCAAGGGGGCGGCTGCGGCGACCCAGGGCGGGGCCTTCGGCATCGGCCGCGGCGGGCTTACGCCGCTGTCAGGCCTTGCCTGGCTGGCGGTCGGCATCCCGATCGTCTGGGGCGTGTGGATCACGTTGTCGAAGTCCCTCGTGTTGTTCCGCTGAGACCGGGGCGGCGCCCGCAGTCCGCTGCCGGCGCCGCCCAAGCCAGCGACCACAAGGCGCAGCGTTTTGCTGCGCTGCAGTAATGACAGCGTCGCGGACCTGTGGTCTGATTGCTGGCATGCCAGATACCTCCGATACGGATCGCCAAGTTCCGACCGAGGTGAGAGGAAACGGGCCGAGCCAAGAATGAGCGACAATCGCGATCAGAACGTGCTGCGCTTCGAGCATCCCGGCTTGGGCCGCAAGCGCGCCAAATCCACCCCCAAGGGCCGGCAGGTCGATCCCGTCGCCCTGCAGGAAGTGATCGATCTCCTCGGCGACAGCCCGCGTCGCCGCGATCTGCTGATCGAGCACCTGCACCTCATCCAGGACCGTTATCACCAGATCTCCGCCGCCCACCTCGCCGCACTCGCGGACGAGATGAAGATGGCTTTCGCGGAAGTGTTCGAGGTCGCCACCTTCTACGCCCATTTCGATGTCGTGAAGGAAGGTGAGCCCGCCATCCCGCCGCTGACGGTTCGCGTCTGCGACAGCCTCACCTGCGAACTCTATGGCTCGGAGAAGCTCATCGCCGACCTCAAGGCCCAGGTCGGCCCCGACGTGCGCGTCGTGCGCGCCCCTTGCGTGGGTCTGTGCGACCAGGCGCCCGTGGCCGAGGTCGGCCACCACTTCATCCACCAGGCCACGCCCGCAAACGTCGCCGCCGCCATCGAGGCCGGAGACACGCACCCGCACGTGCCGGACGACTATGTCGACTACGATTCCTATGTGGCGGGCGGCGGCTACGCCCTGCTCGGCAAACTGCGCAGCGGCGAGATGTCGGTCGACGAACTGCTGACCAAGCTGGACGGCGCCGGCCTGCGCGGCCTTGGCGGCGCAGGCTTCCCGACGGCCCGCAAGTGGCGCGCCGTGCGCGGCGAGCCCGGCCCGCGCGTCATGGCGATCAACGCCGACGAGGGCGAGCCCGGCACCTTCAAGGATCGCCACTACCTCAACACCGACCCGCACCGCTTCCTGGAAGGCACGCTGATCGGCGCCCATGTGGTGGAGGCCGACGACGTCTACCTCTACCTGCGCGACGAATATCCGGTCGCGCGTGAGATCCTCATCCGCGAAATCGCCAAGCTGCCCGAGGGCGGCCCGCGCATCCATATGCGTCGCGGCGCCGGCGCCTATATCTGCGGCGAGGAATCCTCCCTGCTAGAGAGCCTCGAGGGCAAGCGCGGCCTGCCGCGCCACAAGCCGCCCTATCCGTTCCAGGTCGGCCTGTTCGGCCTGCCGACGCTCATCAACAATGTCGAGACCGTCTACTGGGTGCGCGACATCGTCGAAAAGGGCGCCGAGTGGTGGACCGGCCAGGGCCGCAACGGCCGGGTCGGCCTGCGCACCTTCTCGGTCTCGGGCCGCGTCAAGAACCCGGGCGTGAAGCTCACCCCGGCCGGCGTCACCATCCGCGAGCTCATCGACGAGTTTTGCGGCGGCATGCAGGACGGCCACAGCTTCAAGGCCTACCTGCCGGGCGGCGCCTCGGGCGGGATCCTGCCCGCCCACATGGACGACATCCCGCTCGATTTCGGCACGCTCGAGAAGTACGGCTGCTTCATCGGCTCGGCCGCCGTTGTGGTGTTGTCCGACAAGGACGACATGCGCTCCGCGGCGCTGAACCTGATGCGCTTCTTCGAGGACGAGAGCTGCGGCCAGTGCACGCCCTGCCGCATCGGCACCGAAAAGGCCGTGAAGCTGATGAACCGGCCGGTGTGGGACCAGGAGCTCCTCACGGAGTTGTCCCAGACCATGCGCGACGCCTCCATCTGCGGTCTCGGCCAGGCGGCCTCGAACCCACTGATGTGCGTCATCAAATATTTCCCCGACGAATTCGCCCCCCGCGTGGCGGCCGAGTAAGGGACTGCACGCCATGAACGTGACTTTCGAACTGGACGGCAAGACCGTCGAAGCAGCCCCCGGCGAGACGATCTGGCAGGTCGCCCAGCGCGAGGGCGTGCAGATCCCGCATCTGTGCTACCTGCCCGAGCCGGGCTACCGGCCGGACGGTAACTGCCGCGTCTGTATGGTGGAAATCGAGGGCGAGCGCGTGCTCGCCGCCTCCTGCATGCGCGCCCCGACCGTCGGCATGAAGGTGAAGACCGCCTCCGCCCGCGCCGAGAAGGCGCGCGAGATGGTGATGGAGCTCCTGGTCGCCGACCAGCCCGAGCGCGAGACCTCGCACAACCCTGATTCCAAGTTCTGGAACTGGGCCGACAAGACCGGCGTCACCGAGAGCCGCTTCCCGGCCGCCGAGCGCTGGGCTTCCGACGTCAGCCACACCGCCATGCGGGTGAACCTCGACGCCTGCATCCAGTGCGGCCTCTGCGCCCGCGGCTGCCGCGAGGTTCAGGTCAACGACGTGATCGGCATGGCGTATCGCAACGCCGCCGCCAAGATCGTGTTCGATTTCGACGACCCGATGGGCGAAAGCACCTGCGTGGCCTGCGGCGAGTGCGTGCAGGCTTGCCCGACCGGCGCTCTCATGCCGGCCGCCTATCTGGACGACAACCAGACCCGCACGGTCTACCCGGACAAAAAGGTCGACTCGCTCTGCCCCTATTGCGGCGTCGGCTGCCAGGTCACCTACAACGTCAAGGACGAGAAGATCGTCTACGCCGAGGGCCGCAACGGCCCGGCCAACCAGAACCGCCTCTGCGTCAAGGGCCGGTTCGGCTTCGACTACATCCACCATCCGGACCGGCTGACCAAGCCGCTCATTCGCCTGCCGAACGCGCCCAAGCACGCCAACGACCAGGTCGACCCGGCCAACCCGTGGACGCATTTCCGCGAGGCGACCTGGGAAGAGGCGCTGGACGCCGCAGGCTTCGGCCTGAAGAACATCCGGGACCAGCACGGCCGCAAGGCGCTGGCCGGCTTCGGCTCCGCCAAGGGCTCCAACGAGGAGGCCTACCTGTTTCAGAAGCTGGTGCGCACCGGCTTTGGCTCCAACAACGTCGACCACTGCACGCGCCTGTGCCACGCCTCCTCGGTGGCGGCGCTGATGGAGGGCGTGAACTCGGGCGCGGTGTCGGCGCCGTTCGCGGCCGCCCTGGACGCCGAGGTTATCATCGTGATCGGCGCGAACCCGACCGTGAACCACCCGGTCGCCGCCACCTACATCAAGAACGCGGTGAAGAACGGCGCGAAGCTGATCGTCGCCGATCCGCGCCGCCAGACCCTGTCGCGGCACGCGACCTACCACCTGCAGTTCAAGCCCGGCAGCGACGTGGCGATGCTCAACGCCATGCTCAACACCATCATCGAAGAGGGCCTGACCGACGACAACTACATCGCCGGCTACACGGAAGGCTTCGAGGAGCTGAAGGAGCGCATCAAGGAGTTCACGCCCGAGCGCATGGCTCCCGTCTGCGGCGTCGACGCCCAGACCCTGCGCGAAGTGGCGCGGCTCTACGCCCGCTCCAAGGCCTCGCTGATCTTCTGGGGCATGGGCATCAGCCAGCACGTGCACGGCACCGACAACGCCCGCTGCCTGATCGCGATGGCGCTCACCACCGGCCAGATCGGCCGCCCCGGCGCCGGCCTGCATCCGCTGCGCGGCCAGAACAACGTGCAGGGCGCCTCCGACGCCGGCCTGATCCCGATGGTTTTCCCCGACTACCAGTCCGTCGAGAAGCCGGACATCCACAAGATGTTCTCGGAGTTCTGGCAGAGCGAGCTCGACGACAAGCGCGGGCTCACGGTCGTCGAGATCATGAACGCGATCCACGCCGGCGAAATCCGCGGCATGTACATCGAGGGTGAGAACCCGGCGATGTCCGATCCGGACCTCCAGCACGCCCGCGAGGCGCTGGCCAAGCTCGACCACCTCGTCGTGCAGGACCTCTTCCTCACCGAGACGGCCTTCCACGCCGACGTGGTGCTGCCGGCTTCCGCCTTCGCCGAGAAGGTCGGCAGCTTCACCAACACCGACCGCCGCGTGCAGATTGCCCGCCAGGTCGTGAAGCCGCCGGGCGACGCCCGGCAGGATTGGTGGATCATCCAGGAGCTGGCGCGCCGCATGGGGCTGCCCTGGAACTACACGCATCCGGGCGAGATCTTCACCGAGATGGCGATGGTGATGCCCTCCTTCGCCAACATCACCTGGGAGCGGCTGGAGCGCGAAGGCGCGGTCACCTATCCGGTGGATGCGCCCGACAAGCCCGGCAACGAGATCATCTTCGCGCAGGGCTTCCCGACCGAGTCCGGCCGCGGCAAGATCGTGCCAGCCCGCGTCACCCCGCCCGACGAAGTGCCGGACGAGGAGTACCCGATGGTGCTCTCCACCGGCCGCGTGCTGGAGCATTGGCACACGGGCTCCATGACCCGCCGCGCCGGCGTGCTCGACGACCTCGAGCCCGAGGCCGTGGCCTTCATGTCGCCGCGCGACATGGGTCGCATGGGCGTGCGCGCCGGCGACTTCATCCGCATGGAAACGCGCCGCGGCGCAGTTTCGGTGAAGGTGCGGGCGGACCGTGACGTGCCGCAGAACATGGTGTTCATGCCGTTCTGCTACGCGGAGGCCGCCGCGAACCTGCTCACCAACCCGGCGCTGGACCCTTTCGGCAAGATCCCGGAGTTCAAGTTCTGCGCCGTGCGGGTTTCGGCGGAGGCGGCTGCGACCGCCGCGGAGTAGCCGCGTGCGCGTGATCGGCCTGGCGGGATGGAGCGGCTCGGGGAAGACCACCCTGCTGACCGCCCTCATCCCGCTGCTGACCGCGCGCGGGCTCTCGGTTTCGACGGTCAAGCACGCCCACCACGCCTTTGACGTGGACATGCCCGGTAAGGATTCCTGGGTCCACCGGCAGGCCGGCGCGACCGAGGTGCTGGTCTCCTCCGCGACCCGCTGGGCGCTGATGCACGAAGGCCGCGGCGCGCCCGAACCGCGGCTGGCCGAGCTTCTGGGCAAGCTCTCGCCCTGCGATCTCGTGATCGTGGAAGGCTTCAAGCGCGAGCCCATCCCGAAGCTCGAGATCTGGCGCGCGGCGGTCGGCAAGCCGCCGCTGCATGCCGACGACGACGCCATCGTGCTCGTCGCCTCCGACGACCCCTGCCCGGCCGCGCGCGTGCCGGTGCTGCCCCTGCGAGAACCGGCACGCGTGGCGGAAGCGTTGCTTGAAGCCGCGCAGCCGATCCGCCATGTGTTGGCTGGTCTCGAAGCAGGGGATTAGGCCATGGCGCAACTCACGGACGACGCCTTCGCGTTCGGCGGCGAGCTGATGCCTGTGGACCAGGCGATCGCGTTGATCGCCGAGCGGCTGCCGATCCTGGCCGGCGTCGAGGATGCGCCGCTCTGGAGCGCGGACGGCCGCGTGCTGGCCCACGATTTCGTCGCGCCCATCGCCCTGCCGCCCTTCGACAACTCCGCCGTGGACGGCTACGCGGCTCGCATGGCGGACCTCGCTCCCGGGGCCGCCACCCGCCTCCCCGTTCGGGGTCGCGTGGCGGCAGGACACGGCGCTGCTGCGCTGGGCGCCGGCTCCGCCGCCCGCGTGTTCACGGGCGCGCCCGTTCCGGCCGGAACCGACATCGTCTTCATGCAGGAGGACGTGACGCTCGACGGCGACCACGTCCTGCTTCCGCCCGGCCTCAAGCACGGGGCCAACCTGCGGCGCGCCGGCGAGGACACCGAGCGTGGGTCGTTGGCGTTGCCGGCCGGCCGGCGTCTGCGGCCGCAGGACGTCGCCCTCGCGGCGGCGCTGGGCTGCGCCTCCCTCCAGGTGCGCCGCCGTCTGCGCGTCGGCCTGTTCTCCACCGGCGACGAGCTGCGCGAGCCCGGCGAGACGCTGGGCCCCGCCCAGATCTACGATTGCAACCGCGCCCTGCTGGCGGCCCTGCTCGCCCGCATGGGCGTCGAGGTCAGCGATCTCGGCCGGCTGCGGGACGACCGCGACGCCGTACAGGCGGCGCTGAAGGAGGCGGCCGGCGCCCACGACCTGCTGGTCACGTCCGGCGGCGTCTCGATGGGCGAGGAGGACCATGTCCGCGCCGCCGTGGAGGCGACCGGCTCCATGGTGTTCTGGCGGCTCGCCATCAAGCCGGGCCGGCCGGTGGCGCTGGGCGTCGTGGACGGAACGCCGCTCGTAGGCCTGCCAGGCAACCCGGTCGCGGTGTTCGTCACCGGCGCGCACGTGCTGCGCCCCCTCGTCGCCCGCCTGCGCGGCGAGACGCTGGAGCCCTTGCAGGCGTTCCCGGTGCGGTGCGGCTTCAGCTATCGCAAGAAGGCCGGACGCCGCGAATATGTCCGCGTCAGCCTGCGGCAGGACACGGATGGCGGCGTCACGGCGGCCAAGCACCCGCGCGACGGAGCCGGCGTGCTGAGTTCGCTCACCGAGACCGCCGGGCTGATCGAACTCGAGGAAGACCGGCTCACCGTGGAGCCGGGCGAAAGCGCCCGCTTCATCCCCTACGGCCTGCTGTGGTGACCCGTTGACCCAAGGCGCGACGCCCCCCGCGCGCCCTTCCACGGTGATGCGCCTGACGCCCGTCGCGACGGTTCTGGACCGGATCGCGGAGGCGTTGGGCCCCGCTCCGGCGCGGCAGGTCCCGATCGATCACGCGGTCGGCTCTGTCCTCGCCGCCGATGTCGTGGCGCCCCGGGCCTTGCCGCGGTTCCCCACCGCGCTGCGCAACGGCTGGGCCGTGCTGGCCTCCGACACCGTCGGGGCGTCGCCCTACGGCCCGGCCGCGCTGTCGACGGCGCCTGTCCGCGTCGCGGCCGGCGACGCCCTGCCGGCCGGAACCGACGCCGCGCTGCCCCTTGGCGCGGTGGACGCCGGCGGCCCGATCCCGACCGCATCCGAGGCGGCCGCGCCCTTCGACAACGTCCGCGCGGCCGGCGCGGAGGTCCGGGCCGGCGAGACGCTCGCCCGGGGAGGCCAGCGCCTGTCCGCCCACCAGGCTGTCGCATGCGCGCAAGCGGGCGTCGAGGCCGTCCCGGCCCGGCGCTCCACGGTCGCGTTCGCGGCCGACTGCGACCCCGCCACCCGCGCGGTGATCGCCGGGCTGCTCGGCCGGGCCATCGCAGCCGACGACGGCGCAGGAGCATCCGTGCTGATCGCGCCCTGGAGCCCGCCCCCCACCACCGGCGAGGGCCTGATCTGCGAAGCCCTCGGCCTCGCGCCCGGCGAGGCGACCTGGATCGCCATCGAGAAAGGCCGCGCCGTGTTGCGGCTCCCGCCCGGCTTCGGCCCGGCGGCGGCTGTTGCGCTTGCGATCATCGCGCCGCTGCTGGACCGCCTGGCCGGCGTCGAAGGTCCCGCTCCCGCCCGCAGCATGCCCTTGGCCCGTAAGATCGCGTCCCGCATCGGCTGGAGCGAAATCGGGCTGCTGGGCGTTGAGGGCGAGCGTTGGACGCCCCTCACCGTGGGGGACATCACGATCGCGACGCTGGCCCGCGCAGCCGCTTGGGCGTTGATCCCGCCCGACAGCGAGGGCGCGCCCGTTGGCGCGATGCTGCCGGCGCGCCCCTTTGGAGATGTGCCGTGAGCGCTCCCACCAAGCCCCCTGCCGAGGCGTCCGCCGACCAGGCCCAGTTCCTGTCCGTCCTGTCGCGCGACGAAGCCCTGGTGCGCTGGACGGCTGCGCTGGACCCGAGGCCGTTGGGCTGCGAAACCGTCTCGCTCGACGCCTGCCTCGGCCGCGTGCTGGCCCGCTCGGTTCCGGCCCCCATCGACGTGCCGCCTTTCGATCGGTCGCAGATGGACGGCTTCGCGGTCCGCTCCGCCGATCTCGCGACCGCGACCGATGACGCGCCCGTCCGCCTCGTGCTGAACGCCGAGACCATCGCGTGCGGCGTCTCGCCCGCCCTCGCGGTGGCGCCCGGAACCGCCACCCCGATCGCGACCGGCGGGCCGATGCCGCGCGGCGCCGACGCAGTGATGATGATCGAGCATACCGATCCGGACGGCGACGCCGCGATCTGGGTCCGCCGCTCCGCCCCGCCCGGCGGCGCCATGGCGTATGCGGGCTCCGACATGGCCCGCGGCGAGGTCGTGCTGCGCGCCGGCGCGGTGCTGGGCGCCCGCGAGATTGGCATGCTGGCCGCCTGCGGCGTCGCCGCCGTGGAGGTCTGGCGCCGCCCCCGCGTCGCGGTGCTGTCCACCGGCGACGAGCTGGTGCAGCCCGGCGCGCCGCTCGGCCCGGCGCAGATCTACGATTCCAACGGCCCGATCGTGGCCGCCGCGCTGGCCGAGAACGGCTGCGAGCCCGTGCGCTACGGGGCCGTGCCGGACAATCTGGACGCGCTGGAAGCGGCGCTGCGCGACGCCCATGGGCGATGCGACGCCGTGATCCTGTCCGGCGGCACCAGCAAGGGCGCGGGCGACCTCACCTACCGGCTCATCGACCGGCTGGGCGCCCCCGGCATCGTGGCTCACGGCGTCGCGCTGAAGCCCGGCAAGCCGCTGTGCCTCGCGGTCTGCGCCGGAAAACCCGTGGTGGTGCTCCCCGGCTTCCCCACGTCGGCGATGTTCACCTTCCACGACATCGTCGCGCCGGTGTTGCGCCGTCTCGCCGGCCAGCCCGGTCGCGCCGAGGCGAGCGTGGAGGCGCGCGTGCCGGTGCGCATCGCGTCGGAGCTTGGCCGCACAGAATTCGTGATGGCGTCGCTGACGCGCGCGGAGGACGGCCTTGTGGCGTTTCCGCTGGGCAAAGGCTCCGGCGCGGTCTCGAGCTTCTCGCAGGCGGACGGCTTCCTCACCATCGACGCCCTTCATGACGGTCTCGACGCCGGCGCAACCGCAACCATAACCTTGCTGGACCCCGGCCATCGCCCGCCCGACCTGGTGATCGTCGGCAGCCACTGCGTCGGGCTCGAGCCCATTCTGGACAAACTCGCCCTTGAGGGCGTCTCCGCCCGCAGCATCGCTGTCGGGAGCCTTGCGGGTCTCGCTGCGCTCGGGCGCGGCGAATGCGACATCGCGCCGATCCACCTGATGGATCCCGAGTCCGGCGACTACAACACCGCCTTCGTGCCCGAAGACGCCGAGCTGATCCGCGGCTGGGGCCGGCCGCAAGGCTTGGTGTTTCGGGCGCAGGACGAGCGCTTCGCCGAACTGTCGCTCGAACGTGCGCTCGAGCGGGCGGCGGATGACCCGTCGTTGCTGATGGTGAACCGCAATCCGGGTTCCGGCACCCGCATCCTCACCGACAGGCTGCTCGGCGGGCGCAAGCCGGAGGGCTACCGGAACCAGCCCCGATCCCACAATGCCGTCGGCGCCGCTGTGGCGCATCGGCGCGCCGATTGGGGCGTGACCATCAAGCCCGTCGCGGACGCCTATGGCCTTGGGTTCCTGCCCATCCTGGACGAGAGCTACGACTTCGTGGTCCGGCGCTCCCGTTTGGGAGCGCCGGCCGTTCAAGCCTTCCTGCGCGCCTTGAAAGCGCCCGAGACCGTGTCGGTTTTGCAGCGCATCGGCTTCAAACCGATTGTAGACCCGGCCTGATTGCAATCATCGGTCGAAGAATTCGCAATCACACTAGACACTGAGCCGAGCCGAAACCAAGATTCGCCCAGAACAGGGCATCGAAGAGCCAGCCGCCACCATGCACCACGCCGGCGCCCACGACTCCCTGCTGGTCGCCTTGTCCATCGTGATCGCGGTGACGGCGTCCTATACGGCGCTCGATCTCGCGGCCCGGATGCGCGCCACGAGTGGTTGGCCCGCGCATGGATGGCTCGCCGCCTCCGCGATCGCGATGGGCGGCGGCGTCTGGTCCATGCATTTCATCGCCATGCTGGCTTTTCAGCTGCCCGGCGTAGAGGTCCGCTACGATCTTGGCCTGACGCTGCTCTCGCTCGCATTGCCGATCCTCGCGACCGCCTTCGGGTTCTCCACCGTGGACCGGTTTCGCCAGAGCCGGCCGGCGCTCCTGGCGAGCGGTTTCGTCATGGGGCTCGGCATTGCGGGCATGCACTACGCCGGAATGGCCGCGATGCAGATGCCCGCCGAGCTCACCTACGCGCGGCTGACTGTCGTCCTGTCGGTGCTGATCGCCATCGGGGCCGCCACGCTGGCGTTGTGGCTGGCATTCCGCAACTCCACGGTCGCCGAGCGGGCCTTGGCCGCCCTCATCATGGGCGCGGCTATCTCGGGCATGCACTACGTCGCGATGGCGGGCTCGACCTTCTCGGCCGTGCAGAGCATCGGCTCGCTGAACGATGTCGCGGATCTGTCCCAGACCAAGCTGGCGTTGTGGATCACCAGCACGACGTTCCTGATCCTCGTCCTCGCCCTCGTGGCCGCGATGTTCGACCGCCACTTCGCGAACCTGACCTCGCGCGAGGCCACGGCGCTGCGCGAGAGCGAGGAACGCTTCCGCCTCCTGGTCGAGAGCGTCACCGACTACGCCATCTTCATGCTCGACCGCGACGGGCGCGTCGCCAACTGGAACGCCGGCGCCGAACGCATCAAGGGCTACACCGCGCAGGAGATCGTCGGCAGCCACCTGTCCCGGTTCTATACCGCCGAGGCGCAGGCCATCGGCGCGCCGGAGGCGGCCCTGAAGACCGCCGCCGCCACCGGCAAGTTCGAGGACGAGACCTGGCGGGTCCGCAAGGACGGATCGCTGTTCTGGGCCAGCATCGTGATAGATCCTATTCGGGACGCGCGCGGCGAGCTCGTGGGCTACGCCAAGATCACGCGCGATTTCACCGAACGCAAACAGGCGCAGGAAGCGCTGGACCGGACGCGCGAGGCGCTGGCGCAAAGCCAGAAGATGGAAGCCGTCGGCCAGCTCACCGGCGGAGTGGCGCACGACTTCAACAACCTGCTGATGGCGATCCTGGGCAGCCTCGATCTGCTGCGCAAGCGCGTGCCGTCCGACGATCCGCGCATCACCCGCCTGATCGACAACGCCATCCAGGGCGCGGAACGCGGCGCATCGCTGACCCAGCGCATGCTGGCCTTCGCGCGACGCCAGGACCTGAACCCGCGCGCGGTGGACCTGCCCGATCTGGTTCGCGGCATGACGGAGTTGCTGAACAGGTCCATCGGCCCCCAGATCACCATCGAAACGCGGTTCCCGCTCGGGCTGCCGCGCGTGCAGGTGGACGCCAACCAGCTCGAACTCGCGTTGCTGAACCTCGTCGTCAACGCGCGTGACGCCATGCCGGGCGGCGGCCAGATCACCATCGGCGCCCGCGAGGAGCCTCCGGCGGATGGCGCCGGGAGCGCCACGCGCTACGCCAGCCTTTGGGTCCAGGACACCGGCGAAGGCATGGACGAAGCGACCCTCGCGCGGGCGCAGGAGCCGTTCTTCACCACCAAGGGCGTCGGCAAGGGGACGGGGCTGGGCCTCTCCATGGTGCACGGCCTCGCCGAGCAGTCCAATGGACGTCTCGTCCTGAAGAGCCGTAAGGGCGAGGGGACGATCGCCGAGATCCGTTTGCCGATCTCCGAGGATACCGAGCCGGAGGCCGCGCCCGCGACCGTGATCCCCTACCCGCGCATGGCGCCCCGTGCCTACACGGTGCTGGTCGTGGATGACGATCCGCTGGTGCTCGAGAACACCGCCGCCATGCTGGAGGATCTCGGCCATCGCGTCCTCGAGGCGCGGTCGGGCCGGGAGGCGCTCGAAATGGCGAGCCGCGCCCGGTCGCTGGATGTCGTCGTCACCGACCACGTCATGCCGGGCATGACCGGCATCGAGCTCATCGAGCGCCTCAACGTCGAGCGGCCCGGGCTGCCGGTCATCCTCGCCACCGGCTACGCGGAGCTCTCCGCGGCCGCGCAGAGCCTGCCGCGCCTCAACAAGCCGTTCGACCAGAACACGCTGGCGCGGGCCGTCGACCAGGCCGTACAGGGCCCCGAACCCGACGGCGTCGTCCCTTTCCGGCCCAAGCTCGCCTGAATCCTTCCGCACAACCGAAACAGAACCCTGAGCCGCCGGGGACTCGCCCCGGAGGGCGCCAAGGCCCATCTACCGACCCTAGGGCGCTTTCCAGCGCCGCCGGAGTTCTCGGCCCGTGACGATTTCGCTTCCCTTCGACAACAGCTACGCCCGCCTCGATGGGCCGTTCTTCACGCGGACCAGGCCGACGCCCGTCGGAGCGCCGCGGCTCGTGCGGCTGAACCACGCGCTCGCCGAGGAGCTCGGCCTCGACGCCGACGCGCTGGCGTCTCCCGAAGGCGTGGCGGCGCTCGCGGGGTCCAGCATCCCGGGCGGGGCCGAGCCGATCGCGGCCGCCTATTCGGGGCACCAGTTCGGGCACTTCTCGCCGCAACTGGGCGACGGTCGCGCGATCCTGCTCGGCGAGGTGATCGACCGCGCCGGCCGCCGCCGCGACATCCAGCTGAAGGGCTCCGGCCCGACCCCGTTCTCGCGCGGCGGCGATGGCCGGGCGGCGCTGGGGCCGGTGCTGCGCGAATACCTCGTCAGCGAGGCCATGGCGGCGCTCGGCGTCCCGACGACGCGCGCGCTCGCGGCTGTGATGACCGGCGAGCACGTGATGCGCGAGGACATCCTGCCCGGCGCGGTGCTGACGCGTGTCGCCGCCAGCCACATTCGGGTTGGCACGTTCCAGTTCTTCGCCGCGCGCCGCGACCTCACCTCCCTGCGCAAGCTCGCCGACTACGCCATCGCGCGGCATGATCCGGCTGCCGCCGCAGCGCCGAACCCCTACCTGGCCTTCTTCGAGGGCGTTGTGCGCCGGCAGGCCGACCTGATCGCCCAATGGCTGCTGCTCGGATTCATTCACGGCGTCATGAACACCGACAACATGTCGGTTTCCGGCGAAACCATCGACTACGGCCCCTGCGCGTTCATGGACGCCTATGACCCCGCCACGGTGTTCAGCTCCATCGACCGGCAAGGCCGCTACGCCTACGGGGCGCAGGCCGGCATCGCGCAGTGGAACCTCGCCCGGCTCGTCGAGGCTCTGCTGCCGCTGTTCGGCGAGGACGAGAACAAGGCCGTTGCGGACGCGCAGGCGGCGCTGGACGCCTATGTCGACCGCTTCAACGCCTCCTACCTGGCCGGCCTGCGGCGGAAGTTGGGGCTCACGACCGAGGGGCCGGACGACCTCGCGCTCGCGTCCGCGCTGCTGTCGCTGATGACGGCCGACCGGGTCGATTTCACGGTGCTGTTTCGCCGGCTGTCCGACCTCGCCGCCGACCCCGAGGCGAGCGGCCCGGTTCGCGACATGTTCATGGACCTCGCCGGCGTCGACGCCTGGCTGGCGCGCTGGCGCGACCGCCTGGCTGCGGAACCCGCCGTCGCCCCGGCCGAGCGCGCGAGCGCGATGCGGCGCGCGAACCCCGCCTTCATCCCGCGCAACCACCTAGTGGAGCGCATGATCGCGGCAGCCGTGGAGCGCCAGGATTTCGCGCCGTTCGAGGAGCTGCTGCAGGTTCTGGCCCGTCCCTACGACGACCAGCCCGAGTTCGCCGCCTACGCGGAAGCGCCGCCGCCGAGCCCGCAGGCTTATGTGACCTATTGCGGCACATGAAAAAGGCGCGACCCGCGGGCCGCGCCTCTTAAGCTGGTTCTCGATCAGGCGCTTACTGCGCAGCGCCGGTCTGCGGCTTGACGCTCTGCGAGCCGCCCGAACCCTGCATGCCCATGGAGCCGCCGGCCTTGCCGCTCATCGAGCCGGAGGAACGCGAGGTCGAGCCGCTGTTCACCGAACCGGAGCCCTGCATCTCGGCCTTGCCGCGCACGGAGCCGGTCTCGACGTTGCGCGTCTGCGAACGGGTGATCGCCGCCTCGCCGCGCTCGCGGCTCTCGGCCGAGAAGCGGGTCGTGGAGCGGCTGCGCTCGCCGGCCCGGATCGACACGCTGGTGGACGGCTCGGAATGGCCGTAGCGGGTCACCGTGCGGCTGCGCGTAACGGAGGACGGCTCATCCTGCCAGGTGCGCACGATGTGGCGCTTCTTGCGGATGGTCACGGACGGCTCTTCGACGTAGTGGCGCTTGTGCTTGCGCACGACCACGTACTTGCGGCGCGGCTCGTCATAGCGATGCACGATGCGCTTGCGGCGGATGGTCGTCGTGGTCGGCTCGTCGTCGTAGCTCGTCACCGAGCGGCGATGAACCGAGACGCTGGGGCTGCCTTCGGTGGTGCGCGTCCGGGTGCGGATCGAGACGCCGCCCTCTTCGCGGCTTCGCGAGCCGACCGTGGTCCGGCCCTCGACGCGGGTCGCCGAGGAACCCTCGACCCTGGCCGAGCCGGAGGCTTCGCCGCTGACGCCGGTCCGCTGGGACGAGCGCTGGGTGGTCGCGCCCGTGCTCTGCTTCTCGGCCGAGCCGCTCTTCTGGCGCTGCATGGTGGACGAATCGGAGCCCGAGCCGGAGCTCATCGAGGCGCCGCCGGAGGCGTTGGCGCCGCCGCTGGTGGAAAGGCTGGTCTGGGCCAGCGCCGTCGTGCTGACGAGCGCGAGGGCGAGCCCGAGGCTTGCGAGTTTCATGACATGTTCCCTTCTGGTCGCCGGGGCGCCTTGCGGCGGCATCCCGGCTCTTGATTGGATGAGGCGGACGTCAGGCCCGCCCCTCGTCGGCGATAGGTCAGTCGATGACCTGCACCACGCGGCGGGTGCTCGGGTCGACCAGCACGGTCCGGTCGTTCACGACCGAGTAGCGGTACTTGGTCTTCACGCCGACGGTCTCGGGCACCTCATAGAACTGCACCGAGGACGGCAGGGTCTCGCCGACCACGACCTTTTCCTGGACCCGTACGGACGGCCGGTGCTCACGCACCACGTATTCCTTGAACTTGGTCTCTTCCGGACCCGTCAGGCCGCCCACGACAGCGCCCGTCGCGCCGCCCACCACGGCCCCGACCGGGCCGCCCACAACCGCGCCGCCCACGGCGCCCGCCGTCGCGCCCGCAGCGGCGCCACCAGAAGACTGCGCCTGCGCGGCCATCGGCATCGCGATAGCTGTAGCCAGCGCGGCGGCGGCAAGAAGCGATTTCTTCATGACCATTCTCCGTTGCTCCGCCCCCGCGCAAACAACGAGATGACCGTCGGGCGGTTCCAGAAATCGTCATCGATGGATTGATAATGTGGTTTATGAATACGTGTTCATGACAAACATGAATAAGCATTCATCCACAACCCGAAACCCGATGCTTTCCGCCTGCTTCAATGAAAAAATCAAGCGCGATTGGAAACTTGTTGTGTGACACTGGGATGCCAAAACGAAACGGCCGGAGCATGCAGCCCCGGCCGTCTGGTCACACGCTTGAAAAGAGGCGCGCTATTTGATCGTAGCAGCCGCCTTCTTGGCGAAGCGGTCGTCGAACGTCGTCGCGAGGTCCACCTTGGCGTCCTTCAGCTCGGCGTCGAACTGCTTCAGCATGTCGAGCGTGCTCTTCATGCCGCTCTCGGACACGATGCCGGTCTGCGAGTAGGTCGGCTTGGAGTTCTTCACCGCGAGTTCGTAGAGCTCCTTGTCGCCCAGCAGGTACTCCTCCGGCACCGCGGCGGCGATCTCGGCCGGCGAGGACTTGTTGATCCACACCAGCGCCTTGTAGAGGCCGTTGGTGAGCGCCTGGACGGTGTTGGGGTTCTTGTCGATGAAGTCCTTCTTCACATAGAGCACCGCCGCCGGGTTGGAGCCGCCGAACAGCGCCTTGGTGCCTTCCTCCGTGCGGGTGTCGACCACGATCTTGATGTCGCCCGAGCGCTCCAGCATGGAGAGCACCGGCTCCAGGTGCGAGATCGCGTCGAGCTGCCCGTTGCGGATGGACGCCACCGCCGACTGGGCGCTGCCGACGCCGATGAAGGACGCGTCCTGCGGGGTGAGGCCTTCCTTGGCGAGCAGGAAGTTGACCAGCATGTTGGTGGAGGAGCCCGGCGCGGTGACGCCGATCTTCATGCCCTTGAGGTCCTTCGGCGACTTGTAGGCGTCCGCCTTGGCCTTCGCGATCCCCACCGCGATGCCCGGGAAGCGACCGAGCTCCAGCACGGCGCGGATGTCCTGGCCCTTCGCCTGCATGCGGATCGTGTGCTCATACGCGCCCGTCACCACGTCCAGCGAGCCGCCCACGAGTCCCTGCAGCGACTTCGCGCCGCCGGCGAAGTCCGAGATCTCGACGTCGAGCCCCTGCTCCTTGAAGAAGCCCTTCCGCTCCGCGATGGTGAGCGGCAGGTAGTAGAGCAGCGCCTTGCCGCCCACGCCGAGCTTGATGTCCTTCTTCTCGGGCGCCTGCGCGAAGGCGGCGCTCCCGGCCAGCAGCAGCGCCGCAGCCGCCGTGGCGATCAGCTTGAACGGACTCATGTTTTCACTCCCTGATCCGGTTCTTGTGAACCTTCATCTCGTTATAGTTGAACGTGAACTCAGGCATGGCTCGCAGGTTGCGGACGCCACACCAGCAGCCGGTTCTCGATCAGCGTCACCAGCCAGTCGATGAACAGCACGAAGGCGGCCAGGATCACCATGCCGGCGAAGACGCCGGTGACGTCGAACACGCCCTCGGCCTCGTGGATGAGGTAGCCGAGCCCGGCCGCCGAGCCGAGATACTCGCCAACCACCGCGCCCACCAGCGCAAACCCCACCGACGTGTGCAGCGACGAGAACATCCAGCTCAGCGCCGAGGGCCAATAAACGTGCCGGAACAGCTGGCGCTCGTTCATGCCCATCAGCCGCGCATTGGCGAGCACCACGGAGCTCACCTCCTTCACGCCCTGGTAGACGTTGAAGAACACGATGAAGAACACCAGCGTGACGCCGAGCGCCACCTTGCTCCAGATGCCGAGCCCCAGCCACAGCATGAAGATGGGCGCGAGAACCACGCGAGGCAGCGCGTTCGCCATCTTGACGTAGGGGTCGAACACCGCAGCCACGATCGGCTTGCGGGCGAACCAGAACCCGAACAGCACGCCGCCGACCGAGCCGATCAGAAACGCCAGCACGGTCTCGGTGAGCGTGATCGACAGGTGCTTCCAGATCTGCCCGCCCGCGAACAGCTTCCAGATGCGCGCGATCACGTCGCCCGGCGTCGAGAAGAAGAACTTCGGCAGCAGGTAGGTCCCGCCGATCGGCACGGTCGAGCCGACATGCCAGATCAGCAGCGCCACGGCGGCGACCAGCGCCTGCAGGGCGAAGAGCTTGGTGCGCGATATGCCGATCACGTCGCCGCTCCATACGCCTTTGTGACTTCGTCGCGCAGCTCGCTCCAGATCGCCCGGTGCAGCGCGTGGAAGCGCGGGTCGAGCCGCACCTCGGCCACGTCGCGCGGGCGCGGCAGATCGATGGCGTGGTCGCCGATGATGCGCGCCTTCGGGCCGCAGGACATGATCACGACGCGATCGGCCAGCGCGATCGCCTCCTCGAGATCATGCGTGACGAACAGCACCGCCTTGCGGTCGGTCGCCCAGAGCTCCAACAGCAGCGTGCCCATGATCTGCCGGGTCTGGGCGTCGAGCGGCCCGAAAGGCTCGTCCATCAGCAGGATCTTGGGATCGCGGATCAGCACCTGCGCGAGCCCGACGCGCTTGCGCTGGCCGCCCGAGAGCTGGTGCGGGTAGCGGTCCGCGAAGGCTGACAGGCCGACCCGGCCGAGCCACGCCTTGGCCTGCTTGCGCGCCTCGACGGCCGGGGTCCCGCCGACCTCGATCGCGATCGCGACGTTCTCCAGCGCGGTCTTCCAGGGCATGAGGGCGTCCTGTTGAAACAGGTACCCGGCCTTGCCGTTCAGCCCAGACAGCGGCTCGCCGAAGATCGCCACCGCGCCGCTGGCCGGTTTCAGCAGACCGGCGGCGGCATTCAGCAATGTCGACTTTCCGCACCCGGTCGGCCCCACAATCGCGACGAACTCGCTTTCGGCGACCCGCAGATTGGTGGGCGCGACGGCTTCGTAGAGCGGCTGGGCTCCGCCGCCATACGCGATCGACACGCCGTCCAGCGCCACGGCCGGCGGCTTGGCTCCTGGCGCATCGCGTTCGATGACGCGCAACACCACCATCCCGACGCTCTCCCGTTTTCCCGACCGGCCATGCGGCCTGTTTTCGGCCGTCACGGTAGTCAGCGGCGGGATCGAGGGCAAGAACAACGGGCCGCCGGTTCAGCCGAGAAGGCGAGCGCTGCGCCAGCCGCAGAGCTTGGCGCCCACGAGCGCGACGCCACAATCAATGTGAGCTTGAGCGCAGCTTTGCTTGCAAAAAGTCAAATTTGAGTCACGGTGTCGCGGCTTCCTATGCATGGCTCAACAACGAGCCGCCGCCAGTCGCCGCCGCCCGGCCGGCCCGGTGGATACAACTTCGCCGGGCCCCAGGACCGGACCCAATCATGTCCATCTCTCGCCTTCTCGCCGCTTCCGCTGTCCTCGGTCTCCTGGCCGGTCCCGCCCTGGCGCAGACCGCGCCCGCCACGGCTCCGACCGTGATCCCGCCCGCCACAACCGTGCCCGCAAAGCCGGCCGTCCCCGCGAAGCCGGCGACGCCTGCGGCGACCGTGCCGGCCAAGCCGGTCGTGGCCGCTCCGGCCGCGCCTTCGGCTGCAGCTCCGGCGAAGCCCGCCATGGCGGCTCCGGCCGCTCCCGCGGCGACGCCTGCAGTCGCGGCGACGCCTGCGGTCGCGACCCCGGCCAAGCCGGCAGTGGCAGCTCCCGCTCCGGCCGCCGCCGTCACGGGCGCCAAGGTCAACCTGAACACCGCCACGGTCGAGCAGCTCGACAAGCTGCCGCAGATCGGCCCGGCTCGCGCCAAGGCCATCGTCGAGGCTCGCGCCAAGGGCAAGTTCAAGGATTGGGCCGACTTCCAGGCCCGCAACGTGATCCCGTCCAACGCCGAGGCGGCGATCAAGGACCTCGCTATCGCGCAGTAAGCAGCGCAGTTCTCACGAGAAAGCCCCGGCGGATCGCTCCGCCGGGGCTTTTTTTTCACAATTGGCCTGCGTTCCCGGCCAAGCCGCCTGAACCCGCCCGGCCTAAGAGTCTGGCCGACTACTCGCTCCACGCCCCTCATCATGAGGAGCCATGCGACTTCGCATGGCGTCTCGAAGGACGAGGGGTTCCAGAAGGCTGAGTCGTCCAAGCTGGTCTGCCTCGTCCTTCGAGACGCAGGCCGAAAAACGGCCTGCTCCTCAGGATGAGGGCATCGAGGGTGTTCGAACGACTTTCCGGCGAGGCTCTAAGGGCCGCGAGCGCCTTAGTTCTTCGACTTGTCGACCAGCGCCTTGGCCTTGATCCAGGGCATCATGTCGCGCAGCTTGCCGCCGACTTCCTCGATCTGGTGGGCGGCGTTCTTGGCGCGCACGGCCTTGAACGAGGTCTGGTTGACCTTGTTCTCGAGCATCCAGTCGCGCGTGAACTTGCCGGTCTGGATGTCGTTCAGGACGCGCTTCATCTCGGCCTTGGTCTCCGAGGTGATGATGCGCGGGCCGGTCACGTACTCGCCGTACTCGGCGGTGTTCGAGATCGAGTAGTTCATGTTGGCGATGCCGCCCTCGTAGATGAGGTCGACGATCAGCTTCACCTCGTGCAGGCACTCGAAATAGGCCATCTCGGGGGCGTAGCCCGCCTCGACCAGCGTCTCGAAGCCGGCGCGGATCAGCTCCACGAGGCCGCCGCAGAGCACGACCTGCTCGCCGAAGAGGTCCGTCTCGCACTCTTCCTTGAAGGTGGTCTCGATCACGCCGGCGCGGCCGCCGCCGTTGGCCGAAGCGTAGGAGAGGCCGAGGTCATGCGCGTTGCCGGACGCGTCCTGGTGGATCGCGATCAGGGTCGGCACGCCGCCGCCGCGCTGGTACTCGGAGCGCACCGTGTGGCCGGGGCCCTTCGGGGCCACCATCAGCACGTCGAGGTCCTTGCGGGGCTCGATGAGGTTGAAATGCACGTTGAGGCCGTGCGCGAACATCAGGGCCGCGCCCTGCTTCATGTTCGGGGCGAGCTCGTCGCGGTAGATGTCGGCCTGCAGCTCGTCCGGAGTGAGCATCATCACCACGTCGGCCCACTTGGCGGCTTCCACCACGGTCATGACCTTGAGGCCTTCGCCCTCGGCCTTCTTGACCGTCGGCGAGCCGGCGCGCAGCGCCACCGCGATGTTCTTCACGCCGCTGTCGCGCAGGTTCAGCGCATGGGCGTGGCCCTGCGAGCCGTAGCCCACGATGGCGACGTTCTTGCCCTTGATCAGGTTGATGTCCGCGTCGCGGTCGTAATAAACGCGCATGGTCTGGTCCTCTCCTGGGCTCCCGCCCCCGGCGGTTCGGCCCTCGTGCTTCTGGTTCCGTCCGGCCGGGTGGTGGAAGGAAGGTCCGGCCGGTGCTTTACTGGTCAGGGGCCCGTGAAACAAGCCCCAAGGCCAAGGTTGGCTGCGCGGAACAGCCATGCCGCCGCGCAATGATGTTTCCGCCGCGCTCTACGTTCCGGCGCTTTCCTGCCCGCGAGCCGCATTTCAGGACACAAACATGCCCAAGCCCGCCGCCGCGTCATCGATCCTGGAGTTCTGGCGCGAGGCCGGCCGGGAACGCTGGTTCGCCAAGGACGACGCCTTCGACGCGCAACTGCGCGAGCGGTTCGAACCGACCCGCCAGGCCGCCGCTGCAGGAAAGCTCGACGCCTGGGCGGAGACGCCGGAGGGCGCGCTCGCGCTCGTGCTGCTGCTGGACCAGCTGCCGCGGAACCTCTTCCGCGGATCCGCCGAGGCTTTCGCGACCGACGAGAAGGCCCGCCATGTCGCCTCCGCGGCCCTGGAGCGCGGCTTCGACCGGCAGGTCGACCCGGTGTTGCGACCCTTCTTCTTTCTCCCCTTCATGCATTCGGAGGACCTCGCCGAGCAGGACCTTTGCGTCCGCCTCTATGAAGCCGCCGGCGACGAGGACGGCGCCAAATGGGCGAAGATGCATCGCGACATCATCGCCCGTTTCGGCCGGTTCCCCCACCGCAACCCGGCGCTGGGG
The DNA here is from genome assembly GCF_056400925.1 of Alsobacter sp. P4_H11. Classification (NCBI taxonomy): domain Bacteria; kingdom Pseudomonadati; phylum Pseudomonadota; class Alphaproteobacteria; order Hyphomicrobiales; family Alsobacteraceae; genus Alsobacter; species Alsobacter sp. P4_H11. The sequence goes on along the minus strand of NZ_JBFUKI010000004.1, from coordinate 306,165 downwards.
CGGGACACAACCGCCGAGGAGGCCGCGTTCCTGGCCGGCGACGGCTTCAAGGGCTAGCGCCAGGCCTGAGCCTCCGGACGATCAGGCCGGAAGCTCCAGCCCTTCCTTCTCGAACACCTTTCGCACGGCCGGCCGCGCCGTGACCCTGCGCACGAGCGCGGTCCAGTTCGGGTAGTCGGCCGCCATGTCGAAGCCCAGAGTCGGGCCGCGGCCCCACAACCAGAACACCGTCAGATAAAGGTCAGCCACCGAGAAGCTGTCGCCGGCCGCCCACTCGCGACCCTTGAGCCGCGCGTCGACCTGCGCCCAGACGTCCCGGCACGTGGCCCGGCCGGCTTCGACCACCTCCGCCTTGGCGGCGTCGGACGCCGCGTAGCGCTCCGGCCGGCGCACATGCGCGTAGGAGACGTGAACCGTGGAGGAGCACCAGGCCAGCCACTCGGCGCAACGCACGTCGTCGCGCACGTCCTTGGGCCACAGGCCGGCGGCCGGATGGGTCAGCGCGACATAGCGCAGGATGGCCGGAACCTCGGTGAGCACCCAGTCGCCATCCGCCAGCGCGGGCACGCGCGCCTTGGGGTTGATCGCCAGGTAGGCCGGCGAACGCTGCTCGGCCTCGGCGAAGTTGATCCGCACGGCCTCGTAGTCCGCGCCGGCTTCCTCCAGCGCCATGTGGGCCGCGAGCGAGCAGGCGGCCGGCGAGAAGTAGAGCTTCAACGTCATGGCGTTTCCTTGGGTCTGTTGTTCGTTGTTTCAGAGCGCCTCGGCGCCGCGCGCCATGGCGGCAATGCCCGTGCGCGACACCTCCACGAGGCCCACCACCGCCATCACGCGCAGGAAGCGCTCGATCTCTTCGGTCGCGCCCGTGATCTCGAACACGAAGGAGGTCAGCGTGGCGTCCACCGTGCGCGCCCCGAAGGCGCTGGCGAGCCGCATGGCCTCGACCCGGCTCTCGCCCGAGCCGACCACCTTCACGAGCGCCAGCTCGCGCTCGATCGCCTCGCCCTGGATGGTGAGGTCCACCACGCGGTGCACCGGCACGAGCCGGTCGAGCTGCGCCTTGATCTGCTCGATCACCGGCCCGGTGCCGGTCGTCACGATGGTGATGCGCGAGACATGCGCCTCGTGCTCGGTTTCCGAGACGGTGAGGCTCTCGATGTTGTAGCCGCGGCCCGAGAACAGGCCCGAGATGCGGGCGAGAACGCCGGGCTCGTTGTCGACGAGCACCGACAGGGTGTGGCGCGCCGGCGGCTGGGTCTTCGGCGCGTCGGAATAGTGGGATTTCATCGGCATGTTCATCGTCGCCCCGCTTCGCTGTTCTGCTTGTTCTCAGCCCCTGAACGGCCCGACCTGCGGCTCGTCCACCTCGTCATGCGCGACGATCCAGGGCTCGGCCATGCCGGCCGCCTGCCACTCCACAAAGGCCGGGTGGTCCATCACGGCGTCCATGTAGGCGCGCGTATCCGCGTCCACCGGGATCGAATAGCCCTGCAGGCGCGTCACCACGGGCGCGAACATGGCGTCCGCCGCCGTGAACGCGCCGAACAGGAACGGCCCGCCTGCCTTCGCGCCGAAGCGCTCGCGCGCCTGCCGCCAGAGATGCGTGACGCGCGCCACGTCCTGCGCGACTTCCGCGCCGCGGTCCCGGGCGGCGTAGCGCTTGCGCAGGTTCATCGGGCAGGCCGCGCGAAGCGCCCGGAACCCCGCATGCATCTCCGACGCGATCGTGCGCGCGTACGCCCGAGCGGCGATGTCCGCCGGCCAGACCGCCTTCTCGGGGAAGCGGTCGGCCAGATACTCCATGATGGCCAGCGTCTCCCACACGGTGACGTCGCCATCCACGAGGATCGGCACCGTCCGCCCCGCCCCGTAAGCCTCCACGCGCGGCCTGAACTCCGGCGTGTCGAGCGGGATAAGATCCTCCTCGAACGGGACGCCGAGCGCCCGCAGCAGGATCCAGGGACGCAGCGACCAGGACGAATAGGCCTTGTTGCCGATGGCGAGCTTCATGGGGCGGGCTCCTGACGTCTAGTGACGGGCTCGCGCCCGCCCGGAAACTAAACCAACTCGCGCCCGCGCGCGTCGATGATGTCGCCGGTCTTGCCCTCGAAGTCAGGCAGGATCATCTCGTTATGCGCCTTGCCGGACGGGATCATCGGGAAGCAGTTCTCTTCCTTGGCGACGATGCAGTCGAAGATCACGGCCTTGGGGCTGTCGATCATCTCCATGATGGCGCGGTCGAGGTCGGCCGGGTCCGAGCAGCGGATGCCGTGGCCGCCATAGGCCTCGGCGAGCTTCACGAAGTCCGGCAGCGCCTGCGAGTAGCTCTCCGAGTAGCGCCCGCCATGCAGCAGCTCCTGCCACTGGCGCACCATGCCCATGTACTCATTGTTGAGGATGAAGATCTTCACCGGCAGCCGGTACTGCAGCGCGGTGGACATCTCCTGCATGTTCATCAGGATCGAGGCTTCGCCGGCGATGTCGATCACGAGTGCGCCCGGATGCGCCATCTGGGTGCCCACCGCCGCCGGCAGGCCATACCCCATGGTGCCGAGGCCGCCGGAGGTCATCCAGCGGTTCGGCTCCTCGAAGCGGTAATACTGCGCCGCCCACATCTGGTGCTGGCCGACTTCGGTGGTGATGTAGGTGTCGCGATCCTTGGTCAGCTCGTAGAGCCGCTGCACGGCGTATTGCGGCTTGATGACCTTGGCGTCGTTGCGGTAGCCGAGGCAGTTGCGCGCGCGCCAGCCCTCGATCCGCTTCCACCACTCGCCCAGCGCCGTCTTGTCGACCTGCGGGGCGCGGCTGCGCCACAGGCGGACCATGTCCTCCAGCACGTGCCCGCAATCGCCGATGATGCCGATGTCGACGCGCACGTTCTTGTTGATCGACGAGGGGTCGATATCGACGTGGATCTTCTTCGACTTCGGCGAGAACGCGTCCAGCCGGCCCGTGATGCGGTCGTCGAAGCGCGCGCCGATGCAGATCATGACGTCGCAGTCATGCATCGCGAGGTTCGCCTCGTAGGTGCCGTGCATGCCCAGCATGCCGAGCCACTGCGGGTCGGCGGCCGGATAGGCGCCGAGGCCCATCAGCGTCGACGTGATCGGGTAGCCCGTCAGCCGCACCAGCTCGCGCAGCAGCGCCGAGGCCTCGGGGCCCGAATTGATGACGCCGCCGCCCGTGTAGAACACCGGGCGCTTGGCGGACGCGATCAGGTCCACGGCCGCCTGGATCTTGCCCATGTCGCCCTTGATCTGCGGGCGATAGGTCTTGTGCTGGTTCGACATGGGGCGGACATAGGTGCCCTTGGCGAACTGCACGTCCTTCGGGATGTCGACCACGACCGGCCCGGGCCGCCCGTTCGAGGCGACGTAGAACGCCTCATGCAGGATGCGCGGCAGGTCCTCGATCGAGCGGACGAGGTAGTTGTGCTTGGTGCAGTGGCGCGTGATGCCGACCGTGTCGCACTCCTGGAATGCGTCGGAGCCGATCAGGTGCGTCGGCACCTGGCCGGTGATGCAGACCAGCGGGATCGAATCCAGCAGCGCGTCGGTCAGGCCCGTCACCGCGTTGGTCGCGCCGGGCCCCGAGGTCACCAGCACGCAGCCGACCTTGCCGGACGAGCGCGCATAGCCCTCGGCCGCATGCACGGCGCCCTGCTCGTGCCGCACCAGCACGTGCTTCACCTTGTCCTGCTGGAAGATGGCGTCGTAGATCGGCAGCACCGCGCCGCCCGGGTAGCCGAAGAGGTGTTCGACGCCCTGGTCCTGCATCGCCTGGACGACCATTTCGGCGCCGGTCATCTGTCGGGTCATCGGTTCGCTCCCATCGGTTCAATCAGTGTTCGTTCGAGGTGAGGCAGACATTCGGGCAACAAAAAAGGCCCCGTTAGGGACCTCGGACACGGCGCCATCGTCGGGAGAGCGGTCTTATGACCGTCCCGTCTCTGGCGCCACGGTTACAATAAGAATGTTGCGCACGCGCGCGTCCCTCGATTGCAAAACGTGCGGGACCGTAGTCGCCCGCGGAGACGCCGTCAAGCGCGGGCGATGATCGCATAGGCGAGTTTCTGCTCCGCCTGGCGCGGCAGGTCCGGCCGCGCGCGCTCGATGTCCTGGAACAGCTGGGTGATCCCGTGCATGCGCGTCGGCACGATGATCCGCCCGGCCGCGCCGGCCGAAATCACGCAGAACTCGCCCATGAACCGGCACGTCTGGATGTCCGCGAAGCGGATCGTTCGGCGACCGAAGAACCCCGTGAAGGCAATCTCGTCCCGGCTCCAATCGAAGGAGCAGTATTTGATGTGGTAGACCACTAAACTGAAAACGAGGATCGTGCCCAAGATCATCCCGATCCCGGCGCTTAGGATCATGACGCCGGACAGTTCCCCCCACATGAGCGCTCCTGCCGATTGAAGAGCGACGGCAAGCCCGAGGCCTGATCCAATGATGACCAGCGTCCACGGATAGGCAGACATGGGCCGGAGAACGAAACGGCCATCGGCGAGCGCTTCGGAACCTGTGTCGACGAACCGGCCTTGGAACATCGCCTCCACGGGAACACCCTGGCCTTCAGCATCGGCCAACAGTTCACTCCAGCCGATGGGAGCCGAGCGAACCCTGAATTCCAGCCCGTTGTGAAGAGTGATCCGTCCGTCGTTGATGCTCCGAACGGCCGGCCACGGCGTGAAACATTCCGACCTGAACGGCGCGGCGCGCCAAAATCCCTCGGAATTCCAACTGAACCGGTAAGCCGCCGCATAGGCGAGACCAAGCGCAACTAATAACTCCAGCAGAACGTCAGAAAGCCCCCGGTCATGCCAGTCGGGCGCCAAGTGTTGGCCCAGCGCAAGCCTGATGGTGGTCGTGTACGCTCCGACAACCGCTAAGCTGAGACAAACTGCAATGGCCCCGCCTATGCTGAAACTGACGCGGAGTCGCTTACGACCGTTTTTCTGGTCGGCCCAGCCCAGGCGCTGCAAGACCAGATCAGGTCCGCAAAACACCAACATCGCAAAGACCAGATTTGCCGTGCTGTACCCCAGCAAGGGCGCGACAGCGATGAAAACGCCTGTCGCAATCACCAGCAACCGCGCCAACCAGATCAGCATTCACGCCTCCTGGCTGTAGAATCGTCTCATCTTACTTATTGCACCACGCACCCTGGGTTGCATCGCGGCGCAGCGTTAATGCGCCGCCACCGGCGCGCCTTCCACGAAGCTCCAGCTCGCCAGCACGGCCCGCTCGGCTTCGGCCGGGTCCAGCCAGAGCCAGCCTTCGCCCTGGTGGCGGAACCAGGTGAACTGCCGCTTGGCGTAGTGGCGGGTGTCAGCCTTGGCGCGCTGGATGGCTTCCGGCAGGGACATTTCGCCGGCGAGCGCTTTCATGAGCCAGGGCGCGCCATGGGCCCGCATCGCGGGCAGCGCCGGATCGAGCCGGCGGGCCGCCAGCGCCTTCACCTCTTCGAGCGCGCCCAGGCTCACCATGGCGTCGAAGCGGGCGTCGATTCGCCGGTAGAGCTCGTCTCGCTCGGGAGCCAGGAACACCCGCAGGCAGGCGTCCGGCTCCAGCAGGGCGCCCGCACGGGCGCCGTGGAAGCGCACCAGCGGCTGCCTGGTCGCCTGGAACACCTCCAGCGCCCGGATGATCCGCTGGCGGTCGCTCGGCCGCAGCCCCGCGGCCGTCTCGGGGTCTCGATGCGCGAGTTCCTCGTGCAATTGCTCGGTCGGCACGTCCTGCGTGGCGGTGCGCACCGCCACGCGGATGTCCTCCGGCACCGTCGGAATGTCGGAGAGACCCTCGGTCAGCGCCTTGAAGTAGAGCCCCGTTCCTCCCGTCACGATCGGCAGCAGCCCTTCGGCCCTCGCCCGCGCCAGCTCGGCCTCAGCCGCCCGCAGCCATTTGCCGACCGACCACGCTTCGGCGGCGTCCACCGTTCCAAACAGCCGGTGCGGCGCGGTCGCCTCCTCGGCCGGGGTCGGCCGCGCGGTCAGGATGCGCAGATCGGCATAGACCTGCATCGAATCAGCGTTGATCACCACGCCGCCGAGCCGGCGCGCCAGCGCGATCGCGAGCGCGGACTTGCCGCTGGCGGTCGGTCCTGCGATGAGGATCGCCTGATAACCCTGCGCCACGGCGCCTTGCTCCTGCCCGGACCACCTCGGCCCATGATCGACCACGTCGCGACGCTCGTCTCGAGCCCCGAACGCCCCGCTCTTTCCGATGCGCTGCTGGCGCGCGTTGCGCAAGTCCTGCCGGACGCGGGTTCTCCGCACATGCTGAATCGGGGCGTGGCGGCCGACATCCCGTTCCGCACTCCGCCGGCGAGCGGCGACGCGCCGTATGACGCCCGAGCGCAAGCCGACCGCGTCCGCGCGGCGCTGGACGGCGCCCCGGTGGACGTGATCGTCCAGCCGGTCGCGACCCGCCGCAAGCGGCTGTTCCTCGCCGACATGGATTCCACCATGATCGGCCAGGAATGCATCGACGAGCTGGCGGATTTCGTCGGCCTCAAGGACCGCGTGTCGGAGATTACCGAGCGCGCCATGCGGGGCGAGATCGCGTTTGAACCCGCCTTGCGGGAGCGCGTCGCGCTGCTGGCCGGGCTGGATGCCGGGGTAGTGGACCGCATCATCGCCGAGCGCATCACGCTGACGCCGGGCGGCTCCGCCCTGGTCCGCACCATGCGGCGCGACGGCGGCTACGCTGCGCTGGTGTCGGGCGGCTTCACGCTGTTCACCGGGCCGATCGGGCGCAAGATCGGCTTTGACGAGGATCGCTCCAACGTGTTGATCACGGATGGAACGAAGCTCGCAGGCCGCGTCGCCGAGCCGATCCTCGGCAAGGAAGCCAAGCTCGCCACGCTGATCGAGCTGCGCAACCGCTTCGGCCTCGCGCACGCCGACACGCTCGCGGTGGGCGACGGCGCCAACGACCTCGCGATGCTCAATGAGGCCGGATTGGGAGTGGCGTTCCGGGCCAAACCCGCAGTGGCCGCCGCCGCCCACGCGCGCGTGGAACACGCCGACCTCACCGCGCTCTTGTACGCGCAAGGCTACCGGTTGGACGAATTCGCGGCCTGACGCTCCGCCGCAGGCAAGCCGCAACCAAAACCGCCCTCCCCTTCATCCCCGGCGGCCTGCGCAGCAGGCCGGGAAGGGGATCCAGGGGCCACGGGCGCGGCTGCTCTGGATCCCCTTCCCGGCGCTACGCGCCGCCGGGGATGACGGGACGATGTCCCAGCCGTTCAGCGCCTCGCCGTCATTGGGAGCCGGAGGCGAAGCAATCCAGTCTGATGGCCCGGCATCAGGCTGGATTGCTTCGCTGGCGCTCGCAATGACGGCGAGGGTGGCATCCACGACAAACACCTCGCCGTCATCCCCGGCGGCCTGCGCAGCAGGCCGGGAAGCGGATCCAGGGGCCATGGGCGCGGCTGCTCTGGATCCCCTTCCCGGCGCTACGCACCGCCGGGGATGACGGGAGGATGGCTCTGCCGTTCAGCGCCTCGCCGTCATTGCTTGCCTGGCGCTCGCAATGACGGCGAGGATGTCTCAACCGTTCGACGCCTTTTCCCTTCGCCCCGGGCGCGCTTTGCGCGCCAAAACGGGGAGAAGGTGGCGCGAAGCGCCGGATGAGGGGAGCGGCTGGACCACCCCCACCCCAGCCCTCTCCCGGTGCCGGGGAGAGGGGGCCGATCGCGTCTCGTTAGTCCAGCCCCACCGCGACGAAGCGCACTTCGCCCTGGGCGTTGGCGACAAGCAGCAGCGCGGACTTCTTGCCGTCCTTCTTGAGCGCGTCGATGCGGCGCGTCATGGCGTCAGGCGTGGTCACCGGCTCCTGCTGCACCTCGACGATCACGTCGCCGGGCTGGATGCGCTTGTCGGCGGCCGGCGAGTTCGGGTCGACCCGGCTCACCACCACGCCGCGCACCGTCTCCTTGATGGAGTAGCGCTTGCGCAGCTCGTCCGTCACGGGCGACAGCTCGAGGCCGAGCGCACGCTTCACCACCGGCTTGTCGGCTTCGGGAGCGCTGTTGTTGTTGCTGGCCAGCCGGGTTTTCTCGCCGTCCTCGAGGCGGCCGAGCTTCACCGTCTTGGTTTCTTCCTTGCCCTTGCGGACGATCTGGACCGCCACTTCCTTGCCCACCGGGGTCTGCCCGACGATGCGCGGCAGGTCCTTGGATTCCTTCACGTCGACGCCGTCGAACTTGACGATCACGTCGCCAGCCTCGATGCCGGCCGGCTTCGCCGGGCCCTTGTCGTCGATGCCGGCCACCAGCGCGCCGCGCGGCGAGCCGAGGCCCAGGCTCTCCGCGATGGCGTCATCCACGTTCTGGATGCGCACGCCGAGCCAGCCGCGGCGGGTCTCGCCGAACTGCACGAGCTGGTCGATCACCGGCTTGGCCATGTTCGACGGCACCGAGAAGCCGATGCCGATCGAGCCGCCCGACGGCGACAGGATGGCGGTGTTGATGCCGATCACGTCGCCGTCCATGTTGAACAGCGGGCCGCCCGAGTTGCCCTTGTTGATGGCCGCGTCGGTCTGGATGTAGTGGCCGTAGCTCTGGTCCGAGATGTCGCGGTTGCGCGCCGACACGATGCCGGCCGACACGGAGCCGCCGAGGCCGAACGGGTTGCCGATCGCGATCACCCAGTCGCCGATGCGCGACTTGTCGCTGTCGCCGAACTTCACCGCCTTGAGCGGCTTGTCGGACTTCACACGCAGCACCGCGAGGTCGACCTTTGCGTCCTTGCCGACCACCTCGGCCTTGAGCTTGCGGCCGTCCGTGAAGATCACCGTCACGTCATTGGCGTCGCCGATCACGTGGTTGTTGGTGATCACGAGCCCGGAAGCGTCGATCACAAAGCCGGATCCCAGCGAATTGGAGCGGCGCTGCGGCCGCGGCGTCCCCGGCCCCTGCTCGCCGTTGGGCCCACGCTGGTTGAAGAAGTCGTCGAAGAACTCCTGGAAGGGCGAGCCCGGCGGCAGCTGCGGCGTCGGCACCGAGCGCTGCTCCGTGACCGTGGTCGCGGCCGAGATGTTGACCACCGCGTCCGTCACCTGCTCGGCGAGGTCCGCGAAGGACTCGGGCGCGCCGCGTGCGAACGCAACGGAGGGCGCCGCGACCGCGCCGGCCCCTATGGCCGTCGCCGCGACAGCCGCGATCGCCGTGCGACGCAGGGTGATCAGGAAAGGCTTGGCCATGGGCATCCTCTGTCGTGTTCGGGTGTTCGGACCGGCGCGGGTTCGCGGCCGGCCCGGGAAACTCTGCCACCCACCGTTGCCATCAATTTAGGGCAGAATGCGGACGCGGACGAGAGGCTGCGCGCCAACTGTCTGCTTCGTGACCCAGGGGATGCGTACCACCGAGGTGCGCAGCCCTTCTCCCCCCGGGAGAAGGTGTCAGCGAAGCTGACGGATGAGGGACTGAACCGTGCAAGCCCAGCCGCTAGACCCTCATCCGGTCCTTCGGACCACCTTCTCCCGAGGGGAGAAGGCGCCCGGTCACCCCAAGCCTCAGGGCTTCGGCTCGCCCGGCGCGGGCGGGGCCGCGGTCGAGACGCCCGGCGCGGGCGCGGGGGCCAGCGTGGCGGGCAGACGCTGCTGGTCCTTCTTGGCGACGGGATCGCCGAAGTACCGGAAGAAGTCCGAGTCCGGCGACAGCACCATCCGGGTGTCTCCCGACCGCATCGACGCCTCGTAGGCCTGCATCGACCGATAGAAGGAGAAGAAGTCCGGATCGCGATTGAAGGCGTCGGCCAGCAACCGGTTCTTCTCGGCCTCGCCGTTACCGCGCAGCTCGTCGGCGCGGCGCGTCGCGTCGGCGCGCAGCACCACCACGTCGCGGTCGGCCTTGGCCTTGATGGTCTGCGACATCTGCGAGCCGTTGGCGCGGATGTCCGCCGCCTCGCGCTGGCGCTCCGTCTGCATGCGCTGGAACACCGCCTGGCTGTTCTGCTCGGGCAGGTCGGCGCGCCGCAGGCGCACGTCGACGATCTCGATGCCAAGCCCGTTGGCCTGGCGGTTCACGTCGTCGCGGATCTTGTGCATCAGCGTCTGGCGATCCGTGCGCACCACGCCCGTGAAGCTCGCATCGGCGAGCACGGAGCGCACCGTCGAGTTCACGATGGATGTCAGCCGCGCGCTGGCGCCGCTCACGGTGCCGACGCTCTGGTAGAAGCGCAGCGCGTCGATGACGCGGTAGCGCGTGAAGGCGTCCACCACGAGGCGCTTCTGGTCGGACGCGATGACCTCCTGCGAGGGCAGCTCGAGATCCAGGATGCGCTTGTCGAGGTCGACCACGACGTCGATGAACGGGGCCTTGACGTAGAGGCCCGGCTCCGTGATCGGCGGCCGGGCGACCTTGCCGAAGCGGAACACGAGCGCCTGCGAGGTCTGCCGGACCACGAAGGTGGAGCTGTAGAGCAGCACCGCGGCGAGCAGCGCCACGATGATGGCGACGAGGCGGGTGGTCGAGTTCATTTCTGCGCTCCCTGCGTCGGACGGCGCTGGAGCTCGTTCAGCGGCAGATAGGGCACCACGCCCTGGCCGTTGCCGTTCTTGGTGTCGATGATGATCTTGTCGGAGGCGCCGAACACGCGCTCCATGGTTTCCAGATACATCCGCTCACGCGTCACGTCGGGCGCCTTGCGGTATTCCTCGTAGACCTGCTTGAAGCGGCTCGCCGAACCATTCGCCTCCGCGATGATGCGCTCGCGATAGGCCTCGGCCTCCTGGACGATGCGGGCGGCCTCGCCTCGCGCTTCGGGCACCACCTTGCTGGCGTAGGTCTCGGCCTCGTTGCGGGCGCGGTCCTGGTCCTGCCGGGCGGCCTGGACGTCGCGGAACGCGTCGATGACCTGCTGCGGCGGGTCGACCTTCTGCAGCTGCACGAGGCGGATCTCGACGCCGGCCTTGTAGGAATTCAGCACGTCCTGCATCAGCTGGCGCACCTCGTTCTCGATCGCGCCGCGATCGGTGGTGAGGATCTGCTGGATGTTGCGGCGGCCCACCACCTCGCGCATCGAGGCTTCGGCCACGGCCTTCACAGAGGCCTCCGGCGCCTGGATGTTGAACACGTAGTCGGCCGCGCGGGCCGGGTTGATCTGCCACTGCACGGCGAAGTCGATGTCGACGATGTTCTCGTCGCCGGTGAGCATCAGGCTCTCTTCGCTGACGTCGCGGAAGCCGACGCTCCGGCGCGCGCCCTCGGCGCTGCGATAGCCGACCTCGGTGGTGTTCACGGTCGTGACGGCGCGCTTCTCGACGCTGCCGATCGGCGACGGGAAATTGTAGTTGAGGCCCGGCTGGGTCGTGCCCGTGTAGCGGCCGAACACCATGTTGAGGCCGACTTCCTCGGGTCGCACGGTGTAGAAGCCGGTCGCCAGCCACAGCAGCACCGCGCCGAGCGCGATCGCGGCCGCGCCCTTGGCGCCCATGCCGCCGCCGCCCGGCATCACCTGCCGGAGCTTGTCCTGACTGCGCCGAAGGAGCTCTTCGAGATCAGGCGGAGCGCCGTTGCCACCGCCGCCGCCTTGCGGGCCCGTTCCCCACGGTCCCTGCTTGCGCGGCCCCCAGGGTCCTCCCCCGCCGCTCTGATTGCTCCACGGCATCCAGCTGTCCTTCTTCCGCTCTGGCTGGTTATCGCTCGCGAGCCCGAGGGCGCGCGGCGTGTTTATGGCACGGAAGTGGGGTCTCGTCTGCGCTTCGTCAACGGAGGCTCGGCCGGATGGTTGACGATCCGGCGCAAAAGCCGCGGTCAGGCTTAACCGCCCGGCTGCGCGCGGATGCGCGCGTAGTCCACGAACGAGAACGCGAACTCGTCGTCCGGCCCGGCCGGATGATCCTCGCGCGAGAGTTGCCGGAAATCCGCGGCGCTCACGGCCGGAAACACCGCGTCGCCCTCCGGGCTCGCCCGCACGACGGTGAGGCGGATCGCATCCACGAGATCCATGGTTTCGGCGTAGACCTGCGCGCCGCCCGCGATCACGACGCTGTCGGCCCCCAGCCGTGCGCCGATCTCCTGCCCCAGCCGCAGCGCCTCGTCGAGCCCATGCGCCACATGGACGCCATCGGCCGCAAACGCCGGGTCGCGCGTCAGCACGATGGTCTCGCGCCCCGGCAGCGGCTTGCCGATCGACAGGAAGGTCTTGCGCCCCATGATCAGCGGCCGCCCGATCGTCAGCGCGCGAAAGCGCCGCAGGTCGGACTTCAGCCGCCAGATCAGGCCGTTGTCGCGGCCGATCACGCCGTTCTCGGCGGCCGCCACCACGCTGACGAGCGGGAGCGCCACCTTCAGCGCGCCTGGTCGGCAAGGCGCCACAGCGCTTCGCCGGTGACACGACACTTGAGCCAGTCGTCCAGCGTCTCGGCCCCCTGCGCCGTGTAGAACGCGATGGACGGCTCGTTCCAGTCCAGCACCTGCCATTCCAGCCGCGCCAGGTTCTCGGCCACGCAGCGCTTGGCCAGGTTGGCGAGCAACGCTTTGCCAAGGCCGTGGCCGCGCGCGTCCGGCCGCACGAACAGGTCTTCCAGGTAGATGCCGTGCCGGCCCCGGAAGGTGGAGAAATTGTAGAACCACAGCGCGAAGCCGACCGGCTGACCGGCCCATTCGGCGATGTCGCAGAACACGCGCGGCTCGCCGCCGAACAGCGCCTCCTCGATCATCTCTGGCGTGGCGTCGATCTCGTGCGCCAGGCGCTCATATTCGCCGAGCTCGCGGATGAGCTGCATCACGAGCGGGGCGTCGCCGCGAAGGGCGGGGCGGATATGCGGGTTCATGAAAGGTCCGGAATTCAGACCGCCACCGGCGCGCGGATCGCGGGGTGCGGCTCATAGCCCTCGATGATCACGTCTTCATACGCGAAATCGAACAGGCTCTTCACGTCGGGGTTCAGGATCAGCCGGGGCAGCGGCCGCGGCGTGCGCGAAAGCTGCAGCTTCGCCTGCTCCATGTGGTTGGAATAAAGGTGCGCGTCGCCGAAGGAATGCACGAATTCGCCCGGCTTCAGCCCGGTCACGTGCGCCACCATGGCGGTCAACAGCGCATAGCTGGCGATGTTGAACGGCACGCCGAGGAAAATGTCGGCCGAGCGCTGGTAGAGCTGGCAGGAGAGCCGCCCCTCCGCGACATAGAACTGGAACAGGCAGTGGCACGGCGCCAGCGCCATCTTGTCGAGGTCGGCCGGGTTCCAGGCCGACACCACCAGCCGGCGCGAATCGGGATTGCGGCGGATCTCGTCCAGCACCCAGCGGATCTGGTCCACCGTGCCGCCGCCGGGCTTCTCCCAGCTGCGCCACTGCTTGCCGTAGACCGGCCCGAGTTCGCCCTCGTCGTCGGCCCACTCGTCCCAGATGCTCACGCCGTTGGCCTGGAGGTAGGACACGTTGGTGTCCCCGGCCAGAAACCAAAGAAGCTCGTGCACGATGGATTTCAGGTGCAGCTTCTTGGTCGTCACCATCGGGAAGCCGTCGGCTAGGTCGAAGCGCATCTGGTGGCCGAACACGCTGAGCGTGCCCGTTCCGGTGCGGTCCGCCTTGCGGACGCCCTCGGTCATCACCCGGCGGAGGAGGTCGTGATAGGCTTGCATTGCAGAATCCTCTTGGCCGGACCTTATGCCATTGCGGCCCGCCGGCCATCACCGGCGCGCTCATCTTCACAACTTTTCCGATATTCCGCTTGGAGTATGCGCCGCCCAGGCGCCGGCCAGGACGGTTTTCGCCCCCCGCCCCTTCCGTTCGCGAAGCCGAGGCCCTATATTCACCTCCGTCGCCCGCAAGGGCGTCTATAGCGATAAACGGTCATCAGAATAAGCCTTACGGACCCGGGGGCGGTACCCGGCGCCTCCACCAGAACCCAGTCTCGGCTCTCCGGAGCTGGGCTCCGGCGGGGGCGAAACAGGATCGACGTGGGTGTAAAAGGTGCTCTTTCGCTCGGCATGGTACCGCCGTTATCGGGCTAAACTTATAGTTGCCAACGACAACTATGCTCAGGTTGCGGTGGCCGCGTAAGCGGTTTCTGAAACCTAAACAAAGCCCTTGCGGGTAGCACCGTAAGGCGGGGCTCGGAGGCGCCTGGCAACAGAAGCCTCCACTTTCCTTTTTCTCCGCTCCGGTTCGGGAATGCCGCAGGACCTCATCCGCTACGACCTTCTGGTGCAGGACGCGCTCAAGGGCGTTGTCCGCAAGGTCCTCGCCGACGCCGCCACGGTGGGCCTGCCGGGCGAACACCATTTCTACATCTCGTTCCGCACGGGCGACCCGGGCGTGCGCATCTCCAGCAGGCTTCGCGAGAAGTACCCGGAGGAGATGACGATCGTGCTGCAGCACCAGTTCTGGGACCTGTCGCAGACCGAGCACGCCTTCGAGGTCGGGCTGTCTTTCTCGGGCATCCCCGAGCGCCTGCTGATCCCGTTCGACGCCCTGACGGGCTTCTTTGATCCGTCCGTGCAGTTCGGCCTCAAATTTGAGCTGTCCGGCGCCGAAAGCGCCGACAACGACGAAGCCGAGCCCGACGAGGACGCCGCCCCGACGCCGATCGCCTCGGCGCCGGCCGCCCTGCCCCTGCGCAAGGTGGAAGCGAGCGAGCCCGCGGCCGACAAGGGCGAGGACGCCGACGCGGACGACAAGTCCGGCGCGCAGGTCGTCAGCCTCGACGCGTTCCGCAAGAAGACCTGATCCGGCGGCGGCTGGGCATGGCCGAGATCATCAACCTGCGGCGCGCCCGCAAAACCAAGGCGCGCGCCCAGGCCGACGCCAAGGCGGATGAAAACCGCGCCCGCTTCGGCCGGCCCAAGGCCGAGCGCACCCTCACCGCGAAAATCGACGACCTCGCCGCCAAGCGCCTCGAAGGACATCGCCTCGAAGGCGGTCAGCCTGAAGGTCCCCGGGGCGAGCCCGACCGCGCCCCCGACGACAAGCAATGAGCGCGCCCCACTCGCGCGTGGTGAAGCGCTCCGTGCTGCTCTCCGGCCATCGCACCAGCGTGTCGATCGAGGAGCCCTTCTGGGACGCCCTGAAGGAGATCGCGCAGGCGCGCGACACGAGCCTCAACGGCCTGATCGCCGCCATCGACGCCGCGCGCAACGGCGAGAACCTGTCCTCCGCGATCCGGATCGCGGTTCTCGCGCATTACCGCCGTCAGGGCGCCGACGGCTGAACAGGCTCCGAGAAGGCCGGCTTGCCGGGGCTTTGCGGGACGCGAAGGTCGGGAGCGGCCTGGCCCATGATGCGGGCCGCCTCGGCCGCTCCTGAGTCGTCCTTGGTCGCCGGAGCCGTCTCACGCGCCGCCTGGGCCCGCGCGGCCCGTTCGGCCTCCACGCGCTGCCGTTCGGCGTCGAGACGCACGGCTTCGGTTCGCGCGGCTTCGATCCTTGCGGCTTCGATTCTCGCGGCTTCGATTCTTGCGGCCTCCCTGCGGGCCGCTTCCGCGGCGGCGTCGCGCGCCGCCTGTTCGCGCTCGGCTTGGTCGCGCGCCGCCTGCTCGCGGAGCGCCTGCTCCTCGCGCGCCTTTCGCTCGGCCGCCCGCTGCTCCTCGAGGCGCTTGGTTTCAGCCGCGATCCGGGCTTCCTCGGCCTTGCGGGCCTCTTCTACAATCCGCGCCTCCTCGGCGGCCCGGGCGGCCTCTGCTTCCTGGCGCTCGCGCTCCAGCCGGTCACGCTCGGCCTTGAGGCGGCGCACGAAGAAGGAGCGTTCGCGCAGGTCTGCTTCGGCGGCCTCGACCTTTTCGAGTTCGCGCGCCACCGCGTGGGTGGTCAGCGTGTTGGTCAGCAGGGACACGTCGAGCTCGCGCTCGGCTGGCCCGGTCCGTGTCTTGCGCCAGGACAGCCCCGCCTGCGGCGCGGGGCCGGACCAACCCGGCGGCGGTTCCGCCGACAGCGCGGCACGGCCGTCAAACCGGGCGGTGCGCAGATCGAAGGTCGCGGAGCCTTGCGCCGCCGTGGCGCCCTGGATCGACGCCGGCCCCAGCCGGGCCACCCCATTGCTCAGCGTAACCGGCAGATCGAGCTGGGCGACCTGAAGTCCCGTGCGGTCCAGCGCCGTCCGCAACGCCGCCGCGACCTTCTGGACATCCCCGACCTCGCTTTGCGCGTCGAGCGACGCCGCCACGGCGGGCAAGGCCGCCGGGTCGAACCGCGGGATGATGAGCGACCGGATCCGTGTGCGCCCCCCGCCCGAGAGCGCGGCCACGAGCGCGGACGGCGTTTCGCCCGCCGCGGCGCCGTCGATCTCGCCGTCCATAGACCCGGCCATCCCGGCGTCGGGCAGCAAGGCCGGCAGCGAGACGCCCGCAAGGCTGAACTTGCCGGACGCGTTGGCGAGGCCGCCCTGGCGGCGCACCTGGAAACCGCCCCCGACCGACCCGCCCATGAAGGCGGCCTGCGCCTGCGACACCTCCAGAAGGTCGGGCGTCCAGCGCAGCGCGAAGCGCGCGTCGTTCGCCGTCCACCCCTGGCCGAGGTCGAGCGCCTTCGTCGAGATGGCGAGTTGCGTCGCGAAGGGCGGCGGCAACACCGGCCCGAAGCGGCTCGACGACCAGAGAGCGCCCGCGATGGGCGGTTGGCTCTGCCCCAGCGAAAGGCCCGCGACTCCCGCCAGAGCGAGGCGCTCGAACGCCAGCGCGCCGTCAAGCGTGGCTTTTTCCAGATCGAGCGCGAGCTTGCCGCTGAAAGGCTGCCCGCCATACTGGCCGCTCAGGTCCGACAGCGCCCACTTGGCTTCGGCGATCGTCACGCTGGCCTTCGCCTGCAGCGGCGCGCGGCTCAGGCTGTCTGGTCCCGGCAGGGCGAGTAGCTGCATCAGCGGCGCCGCATCGGCCGCGCTCAGCGTGAACACGCCCGCCACGTCGGGGTCGGCCGTGGTCTGGCCGATCCGCCCTTCGCCGGCGAGCGTCGAGCCTGCCGCCGAGCCGGACAGCCTCAACGTCGCCCCGCCGCCAAAGCGGCCGTCGACGTCCACGGCGAGGCGGCCGGGACCGAAGCCCGACAATGGCAGCACCTCGAAACCAAGCTGACGCAGGAACGGCGCGCTCTCGGTCGCATCCAGCTTGAAATTCATCGTCACCCGGTCGGCCGATTGGCCGCCCCCGAGCGTCGCCGCGCCGGCCAGCCGCGACCCGGCCGCCGTTCCGTCCAGGTTGATCTCGGTCGCCCCCGCCGCGCCGGCCGCGCGCGTGGCCGAGATCTTCAGCTTCAGCGGGCTGAGCGCGGCCGCCCGTGTGGCGAGCAGCCCCGGGAAGCGGCCCGGCGCGACCTTTTTCAGCAGCTCGGCCAGCGGCTCCACGCGGCGCGCATCCACGGTCGCGTCCAGCCGCCCGCCCTTCTCGCCGACCTGACCGGACGCCGTCACGGACGCGCCGCCCACGTCGGCGATGTCGAGCATGTCGATGGAAACGCCCTCGGCCCCAACCGAGAGCTTCACGCTGAGCCGCCCCGCGCCAACCGTTGGCCCGCGCGCCTGCCCGACACGAACATTGCGGGCGTTGAGAGTGATCGCGACGTCGACACCCTGCGCGGCGGCCGCCAGCGTGGACACGTCCGGAGCCTGTTCGATCGCGAGGCCGTCCGAGGTCAACTGGGCCTCGAAGCGTCCCCGCGTGGTTGCCTCCGGCGGCGTGAAGCGCACCGTTCCCTGCAGCGTCGAGCGTTCCACCCGCAGCTTCAGCCCGCGCGCCGCCATCACGGCGGAGGAGAGCGAAACGTCCGCCTCGGCCGCCATGTCCTTGGCGTCGCCGAGCCGGTTCGACCGCCCGGAACGCTCGGCCTCGGCCCAGCCCAGCATCCGGGAGGCGTCCTTGGACGTGACGCGGATGTGGCCGTCGAGGCGGCCGCCTTGCCCGAACCCTGCCTGGCCGGCGAGTTGCAGGTCGCTCGAACCCGGCAGCGTGGCCTGGAACTGCTCGATCGTGAGCCCGGGCCCGCCCAGCGCCAAAGACGCCCGGGCGCCGCTCACCACGTCGCCGCCCACGAGAAGCGAGCCGACCTTCACGCCCACGGCGACCCGCAGCGGTGGGCTCGCGCCCGCATCGTCCATCCCGAACGCGTTGATCCAGGCGCCGAGAACCTCGGCCGGCGCGGGCGCGGTGCGCCCTTGCAGGGTGAACGGCTTGTCGAGATCGATCTGCTTGGCTTCCAGCGTCAACGCGAGGCGCGGCTCGCCCTGCAGGTCGAGCTGGCCCGAGCCGCTGAGCTTCACCGGGATTTCGTCGCCGCCGGCCTCGATCTCGGCCTGGCTCAGGTCGCCCGTGCGATTGCGCAGGCGCAGATTGGCACCCAGCGTCCAAGGCCGGAGCGCGAAGCCGTCCTTGTCGGGCCAGCGCAGGCGTCCGCCCGCCAGAAGGCGACCGTCGAACGCCGCGACGCCCGCGGCGTCGAACTGGATCCGGCCGTCCGCCTCGCCGCGCTGGTGCCCGTTGATGGCCTGCAGCACGAGCTTGACGCGCGTCCCCTGCTCTTCGGGCGCGCCCGTCGCGAGACGCAGGTCCACCGGGTTGTCGCCGATACGGGCGCGCAGATTGGCCCGCCACGGCCCCAGCAGCGACTGCGCGTCCGCCTCGCCGTCGATGTCCTCAAGCGCCGAGACCCGGCCCGAAGCGGCGTCGCGCACCTGCACGGTTCCGTCGCGCAGCACGAGCCGCTCGATAGCGGCGGCGCGCAGGCCGTCGCTCGCCTGCGCCATGGCGTTCTGGCCCTGGATGGCGCCCTCCGGCGTCACGGTCGCTTCCAGCAGCGGCCGGTCCAGCGTCGCCTCCACCACCCGGATGTCGCCGCGCAGCAGCGGCATCACGGAGATCTCGGCGAGCACCCGGTCGGCCGACAAGGTCAGCCCGCGACCCGCCTGCCCCACCGACACGGTCTGCAGGTCGAGATGCGGCGAAGGCAGCAGCCGGACCTCGATCGGCCCCGCCACCGTGACAGGCAGGCCGAAGGCTTGCGTAAGCCGTTCCTCGATCCGCGGACGCTGCGCCGTCCAGTCGACGAAATACGGTCCGACCAGCGCCGTCGCGAGGGCGACGATCACCAGGATGGCCAGGCCGGTCAGAAGATCACGCAAGAAAAAGGGTCTCGGCTCTTGGGTTTCGAAGCTAGCCCACCTTAGCCGACTCTATGGCGCGAGGGTGACGCGGGCGCGCCGCCCGCCTCATTCGCCCATTCGGCGTGTCCGGGATGTCACGAGGGGAGGATCTTGCCCGGATTCATGATGTTCTGCGGATCCAGCGCCCGCTTGATTGCCCACATGGCGTCGATCGTCGCGGGCGGATGCTCCATCGGGAGGTACTTCATCTTCTTCTGGCCGATGCCGTGCTCGCCCGAGCACGTGCCCTCCATCGCGAGCGCCCGCTCGACGATGCGCTCCACGAAGGCGCTCACCTTGGCGACCTCGGCCGGGTCGTCCGCGTCGAACAGCGGCAGCACGTGGAAGTTGCCGTCGCCCACATGCCCGACGATGGGGGCGAGCAGCCCCGTCTCGGCGATGTCGGCCTGCGTCGCCTCCACGCATTCGGCCAACCGCGAGATCGGCACGCACACGTCCGTGGACAGGCTCTTGGCCCCCGGCCGCAGCGCGTGCGCGGCCCAATAGGCGTCATGCCGGGCCTGCCACAAGCGCGTCCGGTCCTCCGGCTTGGTCGCCCACTCGAAGGCGCCGCCGCCAAACTCGGCCGCGATCTCGCCGAAGCGTTCGGCCTGCTCGCGCACGCCCGCATGGGTGCCATGGAACTCCACGAACAGCATCGGCTGCTCGGGCAGCGACAGCTTGGAATAAAGGTTGATCGCCCGCATCTGCGCGGCGTCCGCCAGCTCGATGCGCGCCACCGGCAGCCCCGACTGGATGGTCGCGATGGTGACGTCGCACGCCGCCGCGATGCTCGGGAACGAGCACACGCCCGCCGACACCGCCTCCGGGATGCCATGCAGCCGCAGCGTCAGCTCGGTGATGACCCCCAGCGTGCCCTCCGCGCCGATCAGCAGGCGGGTGAGGTCGTAGCCCGCCGAGGACTTGCGCGCCCGCCGGGCCGTCTTGACGATCTCGCCGTTCGGCAGCACGGCCGTGATCGACAGCACGTTGTCCTTCATGGTGCCGTACCGCACCGCGTTGGTGCCCGACGCCCGCGTCGACGCCATGCCGCCCAGCGATGCGTCCGCGCCCGGATCGATGGGGAAGAACAGCCCCATGTCGCGCAGGTGCTCGTTCAGCATCTTGCGGGTGACGCCCGGCTCCACCACGCAGTCGAGGTCCTCCGCGTGCACGGCGACAATGCGCTTCATCAGGCTGGTGTCGATGGAGACGCCGCCGAACGGCGCGTTCACGTGCCCCTCCAGCGAGGTGCCGGTGCCGAACGGGATCATCGGCACGCGATGCTGCGCGCAGAGCCGCACGATGGCGGCCACTTCCTCGGTGGTCTCCGGATAGACGACGACGTCCGGCGGCTGGTTCGCCACCCAGGTCAGCGTGTGCCCGTGCTGCTCGCGCACCGCCTGGCTGGTCACCGTCCGGTTGCCGAATTGCCGCGTGAGCTCCAGCGTGACCGCCGCAAGCGCCTCGGCGTCGGGCCGTGCGGGCTTCTCGAACGCCTGTGCGGCGGGTGAAATCGTCATTGCGTCTTGCCTTCGCGTGGCTGTTTGGGGATCATCCTAGCCGGCTTGCCGCAACCGGCAACCTGCCGCCCGCCGAAGCGCGGGGGCGCGCCCGTCGAGATCGAGACCAGAAGGGTTTCATGCCACGGACCCCCGAGAGCGCCGCGTTCTTTTTCGCCCCCTTCGTCTCCTCCACGATGAGGATCGAGCCCGGCTGGATCGACTACAACGGCCATCTCAACATGGCCTACTACAACGTCCTGTTCGATCGCGCCGTCGACGAGGCCTTCGCGATGGTGGGGCTGGGCGAGGACTATGTCCGCGAGCGCCGCGCCTCCTACTTCACGGCCGAGTGCCATGTCCAGTACAAGCGCGAGCTGCGCCTGGAAGATCCCGTGCGGGCCACAATCCAGTTGCTCGATTTCGACGAGAAGCGCCTCCACGTCTACATGGAGTTGCGCCACGCCTCCGAGTTCTGGCTGTCGGCCATCTCGGAGAACATGATGCTCCACGTCGACCTGGACGCGCGCAAGGTCGCGCCCTTCCCGCCGGACGTGTTTGCCAGCCTGGCGATCATGAAGGCCGCCCATTCGGGCCTGCCCCGCCCGGAGGCGCTGGGCCGCGTCATCGGCATGCCGGCCCGCGCCCGCGCGGCGGCGTCCGGGGTCCACTAACCCCGTCAGGCCCGCGACGCGACGCTGCGTCCCGCGTCCACCAGCGATTTCGCCCCGAACAGGATGAACATCACGCCCACGACCCGCGTCACCACGCGGCCGTGCTTCAGGAAGAAGCGCCGCACCAGCGGCAGCCCCGCCCAGAACAGCACCACGATGTAGCCCAGGAAGAACCCGATCACGGCGGCCCCCATCAGGGCCGGCGCGGCGCTCCAGTCGATCTCGGCGGCGTAGCGCACCGTCAGGGCGGTGAAGACGGCCAGCGACACCGGATAGGACTTCGGATTGGTGACGCCGAACAGCAGCCCGGCCCGGATCGGCCGCAGGCTCCCGATGATCGCCGGCTCGCCGCCGCCCCGCGAGAACGCCGCCTTGCAGCCGAGGTAGATGAGATAGAGCCCACAGCCGACGCCGAGCGCATCGAACAGCGCCGGGCCGATCTGGTTCACGCCCACGATGGCGGCCAGCGCCAGCGCCCCCCAGAGCAGGTCCCCGGCCAGATGGCCGAACAGAAACCGGGCCCCGGCGCCGCGCCCATGCTGCGCCGCGAGCGCGAACACGGCCAGAAAGGCGGGCCCCGGCGTGACCGCGTAGATAAAACCCGCCACCACGGTGGCCCAGAATAGCGCTTGCGACATCGTTTTCCCCCCGCCGCAAGATCACATGACCGGCCACCGCCGGGCAAGATCGGGCGACGCAATCCTGACGCTAGATAGAGAGCAATACAACCAAGAAATGCAGCAACTTCATAGTCGATTCAGAGTGTTGTTTCACCTGATCGCAATTCAACTGCCGTACAACTCAGTCCAAATCGCATGCGCATAACAACGATGCATGCGGAGGGACGTCATCATGACCATGGACACAGCTATCCCGGCGATGGCGGCAGGACAACCTTGTCCGCAGCCACGCACGAGGAACAAGCCACGCAAGCGCGCAAGCCTGTTGAGCCGCTTTTTACGGCTCAGGCTGTCTGAATGCCCGCATTGCGAACTCTGCACGTGCCGGAGAACATCCGCGCACGGCGGCTGAGATCTATCCTTTACGGCTTCCCGTCGACTCCGCCGCCCTTTCGCTTCATTTTGGCGGGAGAACGAATCGGAACCAGCGCGACCGTTCTGATGTGCCTCGCCGCCGCACCCTTGCGGCGGGTCCGCATCGGTCGCCTCGACGGACATCATTCGTGAGCAATCCACTCAGCCTCGACGACGACTACCAGCCGCGTCCCGGCGGCCTTGCCGCGCGGGCCCGCGCCAGCGTGTCGGGCGGCCAGCAGGCCAACTACCTTCAGAACCTCAACCCCGAGCAGCGCCGCGCGATCGAGACCACCGAGGGTCCCGTGCTGGTGCTCGCCGGCGCGGGCACCGGCAAGACGCGCGTGCTCACCACCCGCATCGCCCACATCATCGCGACCGGGCTCGCCTACCCGTCCCAGATCCTCGCCGTCACCTTCACCAACAAGGCCGCGCGCGAGATGAAGGAGCGTGTCGGCCACCTGCTCGGCGGCGTGGCCGAGGGCATGCCCTGGCTCGGCACCTTCCACAGCGTCGGAACCAAGATCCTGCGTCGCCACGCCGAGCTCGTCGGCCTGCGCTCGGATTTCACCATCCTGGACACGGACGACCAGATCCGCCTCATGCGGCAGGTCATCCAGGCCGAGGACATCGACGAGAAGCGCTGGCCCGCCCGCGCGCTCGCGGCCTTCATCGACGGCTGGAAAAACCGCGGCCTCACGCCCGACAAGATCCCGGCCGGCGAATCCGCCGCCTTCGCGAATGGCCGCGGCGGCAAGCTCTACGCCGCCTACCAGGCCCGCCTGAAGCAGCTCAACGCCGCCGATTTCGGCGACCTGCTGCTGGAGAACCTGCGCCTGTTCCGCGAGCACCCCGACGTGCTCCAGAGCTACCAGGAGCGGTTCAAATACATACTGGTGGACGAGTACCAGGACACCAACGTCGCCCAGTACCTGTGGCTGCGCCTCCTCGCGCAGGGCCGCCGCAATGTCTCCTGCGTGGGTGACGACGACCAGTCGATCTATGGCTGGCGCGGCGCCGAGGTCGACAACATCCTGCGCTTCGAGCACGACTTTCCGGGCGCGACCGTCGTGCGGCTGGAGCGCAACTACCGCTCCACGGGCCACATCCTGGCGTCCGCCTCCCACCTTGTCGCGCACAACGAGGGCCGCCTCGGCAAGACGCTCCACACCGAGGATGAGCCCGGCGAAAAGGTGACGCTCACGGGCGCCTGGGACTCCGAGGAAGAGGCCCGCCTCATCGGCGAGGAGATCGAGGCGCTGCAGCACAAGGGCCATTCGCCCGCCCAGATGGCCGTGCTGGTCCGCATCTCGGCGCAGATGCGCGAGATCGAGGATCGCTTCGTGACGCTGGGCCTGCCCTACCGGGTCATCGGCGGCCCGCGCTTCTATGAGCGCATGGAGATCCGCGACGCCCTGGCGTATCTGCGCTGCGTCGCCAACCCGACGGACGACCTCGCCTTCGAGCGCATCGTCAACACGCCCAAGCGCGGCCTCGGCGACGCCACCATCGAGCAACTGCACGTCTACGCCCGCAAGGCCCGCATCCCACTGATGCAGGCCGCCCGCCAGATGGTCGAAACCGACGAGCTGAAGCCCAAGCCCCGCTCCACCCTGCGCGAATTGATGTCGGCCTTCGGCCGCTGGTCCTCCCGCATCGAAGGCATGAAGCACAACGAGCTCGCCGAGCTGGTGCTCGAGGAGTCCGGCTACACCGACATGTGGCAGAAGGACCGTACGGCCGAGGCCGCCGGGCGGCTGGAGAACCTCAAGGAGCTCGTCCGCTCCATGGAGGAATTCCCCGATCTCGGGGGCTTCCTCGAGCATGTGTCGCTCGTCATGGAAGCCTCGGACAACGACAGCACCGAGAAGGTGTCAATCATGACGCTCCACGGCGCCAAGGGCCTGGAGTTCGACACGGTGTTCCTGCCCGGCTGGGAGGAAGGCCTGTTCCCGAACCAGCGCGCGTTGGACGAGAGCGGCAAGGCCGGCCTCGAGGAAGAGCGCCGCCTGGCCTATGTCGGCATCACCCGCGCCCGGCGCCGGGCCAAGATCTATTTCGCCTCCAATCGCCGCATCCATGGCATGTGGCAGTCCACCATCCCGTCGCGCTTCGTCGACGAGTTGCCGGAACCGCACGTGGAGGTCACCGAGGCGCCGGCGCATTACGGCGGCTATGGCGGCAGCCGCTTCGACAGGGCGCAGCCCTTCAGCGGCTCGACCTACGACACCCCCGGCTGGCAGCGCGCCCAGGCGCGATCCCGCGAGACGGGCGGCGGCGGCTTCGGCGAAAGCCGACAGAGCGGCTTCGGCGGCGGGCAGGCCCGCAAGGGCCCGCTGCTGATCGAGGGCGAACTGGTGGCCAAGTCGAGCGTCGGCAGCGCCTACTCGACCGGCGACCGCGTGTTCCACGTCAAGTTCGGCAACGGCTCCGTCGCGGCCGTGGACGGCAACAAGCTCACCATCGATTTCGACAAGGCCGGCCGCAAGATGGTGCTGGACGGGTTTGTGCAGCGGGCCGGGTGAGCGGTTAGGCGGCCACCGCCGCCCGCGCTTGGGCAGGCGGCTGCACCGCAAGCACCATCACGGCGTCCCTGAAATCCTCGGCCCATTCCGGGTCCGCCTTGATCTGTGAAAGATCACGCGTCGGAGGCAGCGGGAAGCCTCCCTCGTTCATGCTCTCCGTCCAACCCTCGAGAGCTTCGTTCGCCATGGCGAAAATCTCGTCGAGTTCGTCGGCAGCCGAAAAGCATCCTGGCGCGTCGGGAAACACCATGCCGTATGCGCTGTCAGGGTCCTTCGAAACAAGAACAATATAAGGCTTCATGCCAGTGTCCTCATGCCCAGCCGGCTTGCTTGTGGATGGCCTGCGCAGTTCCAATCGGAAGATCTCGCTTCGGGTGCGGCACCGTTACGATACCAAAATGTCCGACTTTTCCGAAATGGTGATGCGATCCATTGATCCGCAGCAACGACCACCCTTCTTGCCGCAGGCGCCGAATGATCATCCGGCTGTCCCGTTCTAATCGCATAAATTAAATCCTGCGTTCAATCGCAGGAGCTTAGCACTCCGCCCGGGCCGGGCAATTCACGCCTTAGCCTTCCCGATCGTGTCAGCCATCTTGGCGCCGCGTGCGCCCATGGGGGCGCCGTCCTTCTTGGTGGTGTCGCGCGCGGTCTGGTGCTCGACTTCGGAGTTCAGCTCCGCGCCGACCAGGATGATGATGGTGGACACCCACATCCAGATCATGAAGCCAATCGCCGCGCCCAGTGAGCCGTATGTCTTGTCGTAGTTGGCGAAGTTAGACGCGTAGAGCGATAAGCCGCCCGAGGCCGCGAGCCACAGGAACGCCGCGATCAGGCTGCCGGGCGACACCCAGCGCCATTGCGGCTCGGTGCGGCTCGGGCCGTAGCGGTAGAGCACCGCAAGCGCCAGTACAATCACGCCCAGCATCACGAACCACGGCGCGATCGCGACCGCCCATCCGGCAAGCGGGCCCAGCGGCAGCGTGTGCAACACGAGCGGCACGGCCACGACGGTGCCGAGCGTCAGCACCAGGAACACGAAGCTCCCCAGCGTGAACACCAGCGATTGCAGGTTGAGCCACACGAAGGAGCGCTTCTCCTTTTCGTTGTAGGCCACGTTCAGCGCGTCAAACATCGCCTTCATGCCCGAATTGGCGCTCCACAGCGACACCAGCAGGCCGATCGCGAAGGTGAAGCCGAGCGTGCTGGATTCCTTGGAGGTCGCGCTTTTCAACTGCTCGCCGATGATGTCGGCCGCGCCGTAGGGCAGGATGTTCTTGGCTTGGTCGAGATGCTGCTGGATCGTCAGCGGGTCCGCGAACAGGCCGTAGATCGCCACGAACGCGCCGATGGCCGGAAACAGCGCCAGCAGGGCGTAGAAGGTGACGCCCGCCGCGTTCGCCATGACGCGGTCGTCGTTGATCTCCTCGTAGACGCGGAACAGGATGTCCTTCCAGCCCTTGGCCGGGATCTGCTCCGGGCTCGTTGCCGTGCGTCCCCTCCCCGGCTGGGCGGCGTCCAGCAGGCTTCCATGCTCCTTGTGGCCCGGCTCGTCGTCGTGACCGCGATCGGATGCGCCTCCGGGGTTGCGCTCCAGCAGGCCCGCGATTGCGCCGACCAGCGCCATCGAGACGAGGCTGACGGCGGTCGCGCTCAGCCGCGACTTGCGGCGCGGCCGAAACGAGCGGGAGGCGAAGACGGACATGGGTGCTTCCTGAAACGGGCGGAGGAGCCTCGCCTGTGCAACGAAGGCTGCGAACCGCGGTTCCATTCTGTCCGGACCGTGACAGTGGCGTACGCCGCTGTATAAGGGCGCATGCTCGAAGGTCTGCATCCCAACCGCCCCACCCACCTGGCGCGCCTCGTCACGGACGAGCACACGGCCAGACGGGTCGCCGACATCCTCGTCGAGAGCTTCGACCCCGCCGAGACGGCGGCCGCGGCCTTCGAGAACGAGGTGACGCTGGCCTGGGAGGTGGAGGTTTACTTCTCGGCCCCGCCGGACCAGGACGCCTTGCGCGAACTCATCGCGCTGGCGGCCGGCGAGGATGCGGCCCGCGAGATCGTCTTCGAGACCATCGCCGAGAAGGATTGGGTGAAAGCGTCGCTCGACGGGCTAAGCCTCGTGCGCGCCGGCCGCTTCACCGTGCATGGGTCGCATGACCGCGACCGCGTGCCGGGCGCCAGCATCGGCATCGAGATCGAGGCCGCGCTCGCCTTCGGCACCGGCCACCACGGCACCACGCGCGGCTGCCTTTTGATGCTGGACCAGATTCTCAAGCAGCGCCGCCCCGTGCACGTGCTCGATGTCGGCACCGGCACGGGCGTGCTCGCCATCGCGGCCGCGCGGGCGCTCCACCGGCCCGTGGCGGCCGGCGACATCGATCCCGTGGCCGTGGAGGCCGCGCGCCAGAACGCGCGCAACAACAAGGCCGGCGCGTGGCTGCAGCCGGTTGTCGCCAAGGGCGTCGGCCATCCGGCGCTGATGCGCGGCCGGTTCTACGACCTGATCTTCGCCAACATCCTGGCCCGGCCTCTGATGCGCCTCGCGCCCAGCATCGCGTCCGTGGCGGCTCCCGGAGCGGACGTCGTGCTCTCGGGCCTGATCCCGCGCGACGTGCCCGGCGTGCTGGCCGCCTACCGCGCCCAGGGGCTCCACCTCGTGCGCCGCATGGAGCTGGAAGGCTGGGCCACCCTGCAGGTGCGCAGCGGCGGCGCGGGCCCGCTCCCGAGCTTCTGACGCGGTCGCCTTGAAGCCGCCGGGCGGCGCCTTGACGCCGCCGGGCGCCTCGTGCACGGCTTGCGGCCGGTTGCAGCAGGCAGGTGCGTGATGGCGAAAGCGGTGTTCCAGTCGTTCGACGAAAAGGCGGATCCGGCCCACGGCGCGAGCCGCGTCGCCGCCCTGCGGGCCGAGCTGGTCCGCCGCGGCCTGGACGGCTTCGTGATCCCGCGCACGGACGAGCACCAGAACGAATATGTCGCGCCCGCCTATGAGCGCCTCGCCTGGCTGACCGGCTTCACGGGCTCGTGGGGCCTCGCGATCGTGCTCACGAACGCGGCCGCCATCTTTGTGGACGGCCGCTACACCGTGCAGGTGCGCGAGCAGGTCGACGTCGCCGTCTTCGCCCCGCAGCACCTCATCGACGCGCCGCCCGAGGGCTGGCTGGAGAAGCACCTCAAGGCCGGCCAGAAGCTCGGCTACGATCCCAACCTCCACACCCATGACGGCGTGAAGCGCCTCGAGCGCGCCTGCGCGGCCGCCGGCGCGACGCTGGTCCCCACCGACGCCAACCTCGTCGACGCCATCTGGACCGAGCGCCCCGCGCCGCCCATCGAGCCCGTGACGCTGCACCCGCTCGAATACGCCGGCGAGCCCGCCTCCGCCAAGCTCGACCGCATCCGCGCCCGCCTGACGGAGCTCGGCGACGCCGCGCTGGTGATCACCGACCCGCACGCCATGGCGTGGACCTTCAACATCCGCGGCGGCGACGTCTCGCACACGCCGCTGCCGCTCGGCTACGCGATCGTGCCGCGCGAGGGCCGCCCCAGCCTCTACCTCGAAGCCTGCAAGCTCTCCAACGAGGTCCGCTCCACCCTGGAGGACATGGCCGACGTCCGCGATCCCGGCCATCTCGACCGCAGCCTGCAATCGCTCGGGGCCGCCAAGCTGAAAGTCCGCTTCGACGCCGCCACCGCGTCCCGCCGCCTCGTCGCGGTGGTCGAGAAAGCCGGCGGAACGCCGGACGTGGGCGTCTGCCCGGTGGCGCTGCTCAAGGCGGTGAAGAACGGGGCCGAGATCGAGGGCTCGCGCGCCGCCCACCGCCGCGACGGCGCCGCGATGGCGAACTTCCTCGCCTGGTTCCACCGCGAGGCCCCGCGCGGCGGCCAGAGCGAAATCTCCGCCGTGGAGGCGCTGGAAGGCTTCCGCCGCGACACCGGCGCGCTGGCCGACGTGAGCTTCCCGTCCATCTCGGGCGCAGGGCCCAACTCCGCCATCCCGCACTACCGCGTCACTGAGCGCTCCAACCGGCCGATCGAGCCCGGCATTTTCCTGATCGACTCCGGCGGCCAGTACCGCGACGGCACCACCGACATCACCCGCACGATGGCGGTGGGCGAGCCCACGGCCGAGATGCGCGACCGCTTCACCCGCGTGCTCCAGGGCCATATCGCGATCGCGACCGCCGTGTTCCCCAAGGGCACGTCCGGCGCCCAGCTCGACAGCTTCGCGCGCCGCCCGCTCTGGGAGGCAGGCCTCGATTTCGACCACGGCACCGGCCACGGCATCGGCAGCTACCTGTCCGTGCACGAGGGCCCGCAGCGCCTCTCCAAGCTCGGAACCACGCCGCTCGAGCCTGGCATGATGCTGTCCAACGAGCCCGGCTACTACAAGGGCGGCGCCTTCGGCATCCGCATCGAGAACCTGATCCTGGTCGAAAAGCGCGACATCCCCGGCGCCGAGCGCGAGATGTACGGCTTCGAGACGCTGAGCTTCACGCCCATCGACCTCGCGCTTGTGGAGCCTTCGCTGCTCACCGACGCCGAGCTCGCCTGGCTCAACGCCTACCACGCGCAGGTACGCGCCATCATCGGCCCGCTGGTCAGCGGCGAAACCGCCGCCTGGCTGGAAGGCGCGACCCGGCCGATCGGCCGGTAAGGCATCCCGGACCGCGAGCCTCTCGCTGGACCGCGAGCCTCCGGCTCGCATCTTACCACCCGAAGGGCGAGCCGGAGGCTCGCGGTCCGGGAGGCTCAGCCCCCGGCCTCGCCCACCAGCTTGAGCCAGGCGTCCTCGTCCATCACCTCCACGCCGAGCTCGCGCGCATTGGCGAGCTTGGAGCCGGCTCCCGACCCGGCCACCACGATGCTGGTCTTCTTGGAGACCGAGCCCGACACCTTGGCCCCCAGCCGCTCGGCCATGGCCTTGGCCTCCTCGCGGGTCATCTTCTCCAGCGCGCCCGTGAACACCACGGTCTTGCCCGCCACCGGGCTCTCGGCCGCGACCTGCTCGGGCGGCTCCGGCGTCACCTGCTCCCGCAGTTCGGCCACCACCTCGCGATTGTGCGGCTCGCCGAAGAAATCGACGATCGATTCCGCCACCACGGGCCCGATACCCTCGATCGAGGTCAGCTCGTTGAGCGCGCCGGACGCCGGGTCCGCGGCCGCCACTGCCGCGTCCAGCAGCGCTCCCATATCGCCATAGTGGCGCGCCAGCAGCTTGGCGGTGGTCTCGCCCACGTGCCGGATGCCGAGCGCGAAGATGAACCGATGCAGCGCCACGCTGCGCCGCTGCTCGATGGAGGCGAACAGGTTGCGCACCGAGGTCTCGCCATAGCCCTCCCGGTCCTTCAGCCGGCGCAGCGAACGCGCGTCCCGCGCCTGCAGGGTGAAGATGTCCTGCGGACGGGTGATCAGCCCGTCGCGGTAGAAGCTCTCGATCTGCTTGTCGCCCAGCCCCTCGATGTCGAAGGCGTTGCGCGAGGCGAAATGCTTCAACCGCTCCACCGCCTGCGCGGGGCAGATCAGCCCGCCCGTGCAGCGGCGCACCACGTCTTCCTTGCCGGTCTTGGGGTCGATCTCCCGCACCGCATGGCTGCCGCAGGCCGGGCATTCGTGCGGAAACACATAGGGTTGCGCCCCGGCCGGCCGCTTCTCCGGCACGTGCCCGAGGATCTGCGGGATCACGTCGCCGGCCCGCTGCACCACCACGGTGTCGCCGATGCGCACGTCCTTGCGGGCGATCTCGTCCTCGTTGTGCAGGGTCGCGTTAGTCACCACCACGCCGCCCACCGTCACGGGCGCCAAACGCGCCACCGGCGTCAGCGAGCCGGTCCGCCCCACCTGGATCTCGATGTCGAGCAGCTCGGTGGTGGCTTTCTCGGCCGGGAACTTGTGCGCCGTCGCCCAGCGCGGCGAGCGCGACACGAAGCCGAGGCGCCGCTGCAGGTCCAGGTCGTCCACCTTGTAGACGACGCCGTCGATGTCATAGGGCAGGCTGGCGCGCTGCTGCTCGATGTCGCGATACACCGCCAGCATCTCGGCCACGCTCTCGCAGCGCCGCATCAGCGGGTTGGTGGGGAGCCCGAACCGCGCGAAGGCCTCCACCATGCCGGATTGCGTGCGCGCCGGCATCTCGCCCTTCACCTCGCCCCACGCATACGCGAAGAACCGCAACGGCCGCGCCGCCGTGATGCGCGGGTGGAGCTGGCGAAGCGAGCCGGCCGCCGCGTTGCGAGGGTTGGCGAAGGGCGGCTTGCCCTCCGCCTCCTGCCGGGCGTTCATGGCGGCGAAATCCGGCTTGGTCATGTAGACCTCGCCCCTCACCTCCAGCACCTCGGGCGCGCCCGCGATGCGGTTCGGGATCTCGCCGATGGTCCGCACATTGACGGTGACGTCCTCGCCCTCCTCGCCGTCGCCGCGCGTCGCCGCCACCACCAGCTCGCCGCCTTCGTAGCGCAGCGAGCAGGACAGCCCGTCGATCTTCGGCTCGGCCGTCACGGCCAGCGGCTTGTCGGCCGGCCAATCCAGGAACCGCCGGACGCGTCCGACGAACTCCTCCACCTCGTCATCCGCGAACACGTTGGCGAGCGACAGCATCGGCACGCGGTGGCGCACCTTGGCGAACTTCTCGGAGGGCTTCGCCCCCACGCGGTCGAGCGCGCCGGTGGCGACCGCCGGAAACCGCGCCGCGATCGCCTCCGCCCGCCGGCGCAGCGCGTCATAGGCCGCATCCGAAATCGTCGGAGCGTCCTGCTGGTGGTAGCGCACGTCGTGCCCGGCGATCTCGGCCGCCAGGGCCGCATACTCGGCCTTCGCCTCCCGCGCCGTCATCTTCTCCGGATCAAGCGCCCGCAGCGCCTCGCCCTTGGCCATAGGCAACCCTTTTACGCCAGACGCTGGTGTTCCGGCGCTGTCCCGGATCCACTATCAAATTCACAAATCCCCTCATCCTGAGGAGCAGACCCGGTTGGGCCTGCGTCTCGAAGGACGAGGGATTCCAGAAGCCCCAACCCGCGTGCGCGCTGGAATCCCTCGTCCTTCGAGACGCGTCGCCAAGCGGCGACGCTCCTCAGGATGAGGGGCGTTGTAAGAGCGGCTCGAAGCGCCATTCGTCAGTCCGCCGCTTCCAGCAGCCGCCGCGCGGCCGCCCTCGCCTCGTCGGTGATCACCGCGCCGGCCAGCATGCGGGCGATTTCCTCGCGGCGTTGCGCCTGGTCGATCGGCAGCACGCGGGTGGCGATGCGGTCGTCGCCGGCGGGCGCGTTCTCGATCGGCTTCTTGGAGATCAGCAGGTGCCGCTCGGCGCGCGCCGCCACCTGCGGGGCGTGCGTCACCGCCATCACCTGCACGCGCTCGGAGAGGCGCGCCAGCCGTCCGCCGATGGCGTCCGCCACGGCCCCGCCCGCCCCGCTGTCGATCTCATCAAACACCAGCGTGGGGGCCGAGCCCTTGTCGGCCAGCACCACCTTTAGGGCCAGCATGAAGCGCGAGAGCTCGCCGCCGGACGCCACCTTCATGAGCGGCCCGGGCCGCGTGCCCGGGTTGGTCTGCACCCAGAACTCGACGCGGTCGAAGCCTTCCGCGGCGCGGTTCGCCTCGTCGGCGTCGATCTGCACGATGAAGCGAGCGCGCTCCAGCTTCAGCGGCGGCAGCTCGGCGTTCACGGCGTCTTCCAGCGCCTTGCCGGCCTTGCGACGGGCCGCCGACAGCGCCCGCGCGGCCGCCACATAGGCGGCCTCGGCGGCGTCCGTCTGGGTCACGAGGGCGGCCAGATGCTCCTCGCCATGCTCCAGGCTCTCCAGGTCGCCCCTGAAGCGCTGGCGCAGGGCCGCGAGCCCATCCACCGCGACATTGTACTTGCGGGCTGCGGCGCGCAGCGCGAACAGCCGCTCCTCGGTCTTCTCCAGCACGCGCGGGTCGAAGTCGGCGGCGCGCTGCGCCTCCTCGATCACCTGCCTGGCGGTCTCCAGCGCGTTGAGGGCGTCGTCCAGCGCCTTGACGCTGGGGCCGACCAGCTCGGGCGCCTGCACGCCGCGGCGCTCCAGACGCCGCAGGGCGGCCGACAGCGTCTCGATGGGGGAGCCATGCCCGGCCACCGCGTCATGCGCCTCGTTGATCTCGCCGGCCACCTTCTCGGAGGCCATCATGCGCTGGCGCTCGGTCGCGAGTTCCTCCTCCTCGCCCGCAACGGGCGCGAGCTTGTCGAGCTCGGCCGCCGCATGGGTCAGGAAGTCGGCTTCCTTGCGGGCGGCGTCTATGCGCGCCTGCTGGGCCGCCAACGCGTCGCGGGCGGTCTTCCAGGCGCGATGCGCCTCGGCGGCGGCGGCCGAATCACATCCCCCGAAGGCGTCCAGCAGCGCCCGGTGGGCGGCAGGGTCCACCAGCGCCCGGTCGTCGTGCTGGCCGTGGATCTCCACCAGCGCGCCGCCGATGCTGCGCAGCACCTGCACGCTCACGGGCTGGTCGTTTACGAAGGCGCGGGTGCGCCCGTCCGCGAACTGCATGCGCCGCAGAATCAGGTCGCCGTCGTCCGGAATGTCGTGCTGGCGCGCCAGCGCGCGGGCCGGATGGGCAGGCGGCAGGTCGAACACGGCCGTCACCTGGCCGCGGTCCTCGCCATGCCGCACCAACCCGCCATCGCCGCGCCCGCCCAGCGCCAGCGAGAACGCATCCAGCAAGATCGACTTGCCCGCGCCCGTCTCGCCCGTGAGCACGCTGAGCCCGGGGCCGAACGGAATGTCGAGCCGGTCGATGAGAACGATGTCGCGGATCGCGAGCTGAACGAGCATGCGCTATGTGTCGCGAGGCGCGAGCGAAAAATCAACAGGCGATAGAGCCGCGTCGTCTTTCGCGTCCTGTCCTCGCCGCGCGTCCAGACCACAGTCCCCTCATCCTGAGGAGCGTCGCCCCTTGGCGATGCGTCTCGAAGGACGAGGGATCCAGAGCGCACACCATTCGAGCCTCATGGACCCTCGTCCTTCGAGACGCAGGCCCAAGCGGGCCTGCTCCTCAGGATGAGGGCGTTTTGGGGGTGGCGCGAGCTCACCGGATTCGCTCCCGTCATTGCGAGCGAAGCGAAGCAATCCAGCTGATGCTGGGCCAGTTGGCGCCATACGCCGGGCTTCTGGATTGCTTCGTCGCTACGCTCCTCGCAATGACGGGAGATTTTGCCCGAAAGCCTCAATCAAACCCAGCGAACCGTTTCCGTCATGGCCGGGCTTGTCCCGGCCATCCACGCGGGAGCTCATCACGAACTCCCAGAAACGAAAAATGGCCGGGACATGCCCGGCCATTCCAAAAGACGCGACGAAAGCCCCTACGACTGGCCGATCCGGAACGCCCGCATGGCCTTGCTCATCCAGGAGCCGCCGTCCTCGCGGGGCTCGAGGCCGCGCGTCTGCAGCAGCGCGTAGGTGTCCTTGTACCATTGGCTCTCGGGGAAGTTGTGGCCCAGCACGGCGCCGGCGGTCTGCGCCTCGGCGACGATGCCGAGCGCCAGGTAGCACTCGGCGAGGCGGGCCAGCGCCTCCTCGATCTGGTTGGTGGTCTGGTAGGTGCTCACCACCGTGCGGAAGCGGTTGATCGCCGCCGTGTAGTTCTTCTGCTTCAGGTAGAAGCGGCCCACCGTCATCTCGCGGCCGGCGAGCTGATCCTTGGTGACCTGGATCTTGAACTTCGCGTCCGACGCATATTCGGACTGCGGCCAGCGGGTCACAACCTCCTGCAGGGCGAGCAGCGCCTTTTCGGTGCGCTCCTGGTCGCGGCTGACGTCCGGGATCTGGTTGTAATACGACATGCCGACCATGTAGGCCGCGTAGGCGGCGTCCGGCGTCGAGGGATGCAGCGACAGGTAGCGCTTGCCCGCCGTGATCGCCTCTTCGTAGTTGCGGCCCGTGTAGTACGCGTAGGTCTGCAGGATCAGCGCCTTCTTGGACCAGACCGAGAAGGGATACTGCTTGTCGAGGTCGGCAAACTTCTTGGCCGCGCCGTCATACTCGTTCTTTTGCAGCAGGCCG
Source organism: Alsobacter sp. P4_H11 (assembly GCF_056400925.1). Lineage (NCBI taxonomy): Bacteria > Pseudomonadati > Pseudomonadota > Alphaproteobacteria > Hyphomicrobiales > Alsobacteraceae > Alsobacter > Alsobacter sp. P4_H11. Next base: position 271,341 of record NZ_JBFUKI010000004.1, on the reverse strand, counting down.
AGGCCCTGGTTGTAGATCGTCTCGGCCGGCACCGAGGGGGTGATCTCGGGCTTGTACTTCTCTTCCTTGTCGAAGGGGTTCAAGTTCGAGATCGTGTCGCAGGCCGTCATCGGCAGGATGAGCGCGAGCGCGAACAGCGAACGCGCAAGACGGGCGCCCTGGGGGGAGAGAAAACGAATCTCGAAGCGCATGAAAGCCAGGCCCTCAGGTGAACGCCGCCCCGACCGCGTGGCGGCGAAGCGCAAATGACGCGCGCTTGTTTAGCGCAAGCCGTGCGGGATCGCTACCCGCCCGCGATGCGCGCCATGAAAATGCCCGAAGCTCGCCCGCGAGGGCGCCCTTCGGGCCACAGGGCGACGGAAGATCAGTTGGTCTCGGCCGCGAAGGCCAGCGCCGGACGGGCGGCCGATTCGGCGTGCCCGGTCTCGCGGCGGCCGCTCTCGACGATCGCATAGTTGGAGCGGTCGGCGAACAGCGCCTGCAGCACCGCCACGTTCATGCGGTGGCCGCCGCAATAGGAGCGGTAGCAACCCAGGATCGGCGAACCGGCGAGCGACAGGTCGCCCACGGCGTCCAGCGTCTTGTGGCGCACGAACTCGTCCGCGAAGCGCAGGCCCTCGGGGTTGATCACGCCGTCGTCGCCCAGCGCGACCGTGTTGTCGAGCGACGCGCCCAGCGCGAAGCCGGCCTTCCAGAGGCGCTCCACGTCCTTCATGAACCCGAAGGTGCGGGCCCGCGCGATGTCGCGGCGGAACACGCCCGGCTCCAGATCCAGCACGCGCTTCTGGCGGCCGATCAGCGGGGTGTCGAAATCGATCTCGACCTCGAGGCGGAAGCCGCGCGCGAAGGGGCGCAGCTCGGAGAACGCCCTGCCCTGCTCGACGCGCACGGGCTTGAGGATCTTGATGTAGCGGCGGCCGGAGCCCTGGCGCTCGAGGCCGACCTGGTCGATCGCGTCCACGAAGGGGGCGGCGCTGCCGTCCATGATCGGAACTTCGGGGCCGTCGATCTCGACCAGGACGTTGTCGACGCCCAGGCCCGAGAGGGCCGCCATGAGGTGTTCGATGGTGGCGACCGCGCCGGAGGCGGTCTCGCCGATGATGGTGCAGAGTTCGGTCGCGCTCACGGCGCTGTGGCGGGCCTGGATGAGACGCTCGCGGCCGCCGTCGAGGCGGGTCCGCAGGAAGCTGATTCCGGAGTCGACGTCGGCAGGGTGGAGAACGATCCGGACAGGAGCGCCCGAATGGACGCCGATGCCCTGCAATTCTACGCGGTCGCGAAGTGTCGTCTGCTTTTGACCAGCCATCATACCGTTCCACACATCCGCAATCCGGCGCTCTGGGCCGGAAAGCCATCCGTGTTCTGTTGACGCGCCCCTGCGAGTTTGTTTGGAGCTTGTTATCGGGCCGAAACCCGTCTCGCGATCCGGAACATACAGACGACCCGGAGTCGGGCCAAATCACGCTTTCTAACGCTTTGTAACACTCGCAATGCGTGCAATTCGTTAAGAAAAATAAAGGGTTCCGGCGTGGTTACAAATGGGTGAAGCCCGGCGCTGCGGGGCGCCGGGCTTCGAGAGGCCACGAGGGTTTCAGAAGATCAGTTCGACTGCCGGCGCAGGAACGCCGGGATCTCGAGCTGATCGTCCTCGAGGCGCTGACTCGTGGGCCGGCCGTGCATGTCGAGCCCGCCCTGGGGCGCGCGGACCTGCGGGGCCGGGCGCTTGGCGTAGTCCTGATGCACGGGGGCCGGCGCCTGCGGCTGGGCCTGCGGCACGTAGGTCGGCTGCGCGGCGCGCGGCTGCGGGGCGGGCTGCTGCAGGGGCTGCTGCGCCGGGGCGGGCGCCGCCTCCTCGCGTCCGTCGCGACGGCCGAACCCGGCCGCGGCCAGGCGCTCCATCAGGGTCACGCGCTTCTTCTCGGGCGCGGGCGCGGGCGCCTGGGCCTGCGCGGGAGCGCGGTCCTGCATCATGCGCTGGCCCGGCAGCGGCAGCTCGTCCACGCGCGGCATGCGGGGCGGACGCACCACCTCCTCGGCGCGCGGGGGGATGAACGACGTGGGCTGGGGCGCGGGCTCCTGCATCGGCGCGCGGGGAGCCTCGGGCATGGGCTCGTACATGGCCGCCTTCGGCTGCGCCGGGCGCAGGGTCACGTCGTTGTGCATCATGGGGGCGGGCGCCGGCTCGGGCTGGGCGTAGACCGGGGCCTGCGCAACGGGCGCGGGCTCGGGCTGCTGCGTCTCGATGCGCGGCACCGCGCGGGCCTGGGCCTGCGCCATCTGCTCGTGACGCGTGCGCACCTGCGTGCGCAGCCGCTCGGCCACTTCCGCGATCCCCTGGTCCATCGCGGGCGCGGAGCTCTTCTCCAGCAACTCGCTGTCGATGCCGGTGGCGACGACCGAGACGCGGACGATGCCTTCCAGCGAGTCGTCGCGGGTGGCGCCGAAGATCACGTTGGCGTCCTGGTCCACTTCCTCGCGGATGCGGGTGGCGGCCTCGTCGACCTCGTAGAGGGTGAGGTCGGAGCCGCCCGTGATGGAGATCAGCAGGCCGCGCGCGCCCTTCATGCAGACGTCGTCGAGCAGCGGGTTGGCGATCGCGGCCTCGGCGGCCCGCATGGCGCGCTTCTCGCCCGTGGCCTCGCCGGTGCCCATCATCGCCTTGCCCATCTCGCGCATCACGGCGCGGACGTCGGCGAAGTCGAGGTTGATGAGGCCTTCCTTGACCATCAGGTCGGTGATGCAGGCGACGCCCGAGTACAGCACCCGGTCCGCCATCGCGAAGGCGTCCGCGAAGGTGGTCTGCTCGTTGGCGACCCGGAACAGGTTCTGGTTCGGGATCACGATCAGGGTGTCGACGGCCTTCTGCAGCTCGTTGATGCCCGACTCGGCGAGACGCATGCGCCGCGCGCCCTCGAACTGGAACGGCTTGGTGACGACGCCGACCGTCAGAATGCCCATGTCGCGGGCCGCGCGGGCCACCACCGGGGCCGAGCCCGTGCCGGTGCCGCCGCCCATGCCGGCCGTCACGAACACCATGTGGGCGCCCGACAGCTGGTCGCGGATCTCGTCGATCACTTCCTCGGCGGCCGCGCGGCCGACTTCCGGCTGCGAGCCGGCGCCCAGGCCCTCGGTGACCTGGATGCCCATCTGGATCACCCGGTCCGCCTTGGACATCGTCAGGGCCTGCGCGTCGGTGTTGCCGACCACGAATTCGCAGCCCTGCAGCCCGAGCTCGATCATGTTGTTGACGGCGTTGCCGCCGGCGCCGCCGACACCGAACACGGTGATTCGGGGCTTGAGCTCACGGATGTCCGGAACCTTCAGATTGATCGTCATGATGTGTGGCCTCTCGCTTCTGTACTGGCGCCCCGCAGCGCCTTGTCTTGCCTTGTGGGACCTTGGCCGCCGCGCCTCGGTCCCGGTCCCTGTTTAGAAACTCTCCTTCAGCCACCGTCCCATGCGGGAGAAGTAGCCGTCGGTTCCGGTCGCCCGATACGCGCTCGGGCGAGGTACGAAATGTTCCAGCGCGGCCACCTGGGGGTAAACCAGGAGGCCGACCGGGGCCGCGAAGGAAGGACCTTTCGCGGCTTCCGGCAAACCCTGCACGCCAAGCGGCCGACCGATGCGGACCTGCTTGGACACGATCGTGCGGGCGAGCTCCGGCATGCCGGTGAGCAGCGCCCCGCCGCCGGCGAGCACGACGCGCCGACCCGTTTCGGCCGAGAAGCCCGACGCCTTGAGGCGATCCCGGACCAGCTCGAGCATTTCCTCGACGCGCGGACGGATGATGCGAACCAGGTGCGACTTCGGCACGTGGTTCACGGCGTCCCGCTCGTCCTCGTCCACGGACGCGACCGCGATGGTCTCGCGCTCGTCCGAGGAGGTCGCGATGGTGGAGCCGTACAGCGTCTTCAGCCGCTCGGCGTGCGCCACGGTGGTGGAGAGCCCCCGCGCGATGTCCATCGTGATGTGATTGCCGCCCACCGCGAGCGAGTCGGTGTGCACCAGGTGCCCGCCCGCGAACACGCCGATGGAGGTGGTGCCGCCGCCAAGGTCGATCACGACGGCGCCCATCTCGGCCTCGTCCTCCACCAGGGCGGAGAGGCCGGCCGCGTAGGGCGTCGCCACGACGGCTTCGACGTCGAGGTGGCAGCGCTCCACTGCGAGCATCAGGTTGCGGACGGCGTTCTGGTCGGACGACACGACGTGCATGTCGACGCCGAGCTTCTCGCCCACCATGCCGTGCGGATCGTTGATGCCCTTGGTGGCGTCCAGCGCGAAGCCGGTCGGCAACGAGTGCAGCACCGTGCGGCCCGGCCGAGCGCCCGTGGTGCTGGCGGCCTCGAGCACGCGATGGATGTCGCCGTCGCTGACGCCCGAGCCGCGCAGGCCGACGCCCGCATGATAGCTGTCCGAACCGAGCCGCCCGCCCGTCATGTTGACGATGGCGGAGCGGATCTCGACCTTGGCCATGCGCTCGGCCGCGTCCACGGCGAGGCGGATGGCCTGCTCTGCGCCCTCGAGGTCGACGATGGCGCCGCCCTTGAGGCCGCGCGACCGCTGGTGGCCGATGCCGATGATGCGCGCCCGGTGGGTGCGGCCGCGCAGGAGATCGCTTTCCGCCGCCGGGTCGAGCCGGGCGACGAGGCACACGACCTTGGTGGTGCCGATGTCGATCACGGAGAGCACCATGCTCTTGCGCGGCGACAGCGGTTTCAGGCGCGGAGTCAGGCTGGGGTGACGATGGCTCACGTCGCGCTGCCCTTTATCTTGCTTTTGGCCTTGAGCGCTTCCGCGCGGGCGGTCGCCGCCTCTTCGCCGAGCCGCAGCACCACCCGGTCGGGGATGCGCAGGTCGATGGCGAGGACGTCGCGGTCGAGGATCTTCTGATCTTTGATCAGCCCGGCGAGCCGGGTGATCGCCTGCGTCGGGTTTTCTTCCGGCAGGCGCACGTCGACGCCGTTGTCGAGCTTCAGCGTCCAGCGGCGCTCGCCCACGAACATGCCGGCGCGCACATGCGCCTTCACGTCGGGAGCCGCGTCCATGAGTTTGGTGAAGGCCGTCGCCTTCAGGTTCGCGCCGGGCCCGACCACGAGGGGCAGCCGGTTCAGGCGCGAATCGCTCAGCGTGTCCGTCACGGTGCCGTCCGCCGCGACCACGAAGACCTGGCCGTTCTTCTGCCAGAGCGCATAGGCCTCGCGCTCCACGAGCGTGATCGCGAGGCCGCTCGGGTAGAGCTTGCGGACCGTGGCGTCCTTCACGAGCGGCATGTTCATCAGCCGCTCGCGGGCGGCGGCCGCGTCGAAGAACGGCAGCGAGCCGCGCGGGTCGATGCCGGCGACCTGCAGCACCTCGGTCTGGTTCAGCTCCACCAGGCCGCTGATCGCGACATTCTGGATGCTGAAGCCGAACGCCCTGGCGGCCACGTCGCGCGGCGAGCCGTAGCGGGCCGAGAAATCATCGTACTGGCCGCCCTGCACGGCGCCGTAGAGGCCGGCGCCGGCGAGAAACAGCGTGAGCAGGATCGTGCCGGTGAAGCGCGGCAGGCGCGAGCCGACCCGCTCGGAGGCGCGGATCAGCGGCTGGCGCGGCCGCGCCGGAGCGCGCCGTGAAACCAGCGCCGTGGACCGGGCCGGCGCCACGGCCGGAACGCTCGCGCCGGCATAGGCCGGCTGAGCCTGCGGAGCCCCAAAGGGCCCGCTCACCGATCGCAGGAGGCGTCCTCCACCATCCATCGAACCAACTCACCGAAACTATGGCCCGCGTGGGCCGCCAATTCCGGCACAAGAGACGTCTCGGTCATTCCGGGTTGCGTGTTGACTTCGAGACAGACGAGCTCGCCGGTTCCATCCGGCCGATCGTCGTATCGGAAGTCAGCACGACTGACGCCCCGGCAGCCAAGTGCTTGATGCGCCGTTAACGCCAACTCTTGAACCTGTTGGTAAATATTCGGTTTAATTTCTGCCGGAAGCACGTGGATCGACCCCCCCTTCGCGTACTTCGCGTCATAGTCGTAAAACAGCCCCGTGGCGGGTCGGATGTCGATCACGCCGAGCGCCTTGTCGCCCATCACCGCGCACGTAAGTTCCCGTCCCGCCACGTAATTTTCGACCAGCATCATCTCCGAGATGTCCCAGTCCTCCCGCGCCAGCTCCTGCGGCGGATGGCTGCGATCCTCGCGCACGATGATCACGCCGACGGACGATCCTTCGTTAACGGGTTTGATGACGTACGGAGGCTGCATGACGTGCCGCTTGGCCGCTTCGAGCCTGTGAACCGTGATGCCGCGCGGCACCGGAACGCCCGCCGCCGCCATCACGGCCTTGGCCCGATCCTTCTGCATCGCAAGGGCCGACGCGAGCACGCCGGAGTGCGTGTAGGGGATGCGCATCATTTCCAGGATGCCCTGCACGATGCCGTCCTCGCCCCAGCGTCCATGCAGCGCGTTGAACGCCACATCGGGCTTCAGGCTCGCCAGCGTGGCCGCAATGTCGCGGTCGACGTCAATCCGCGTGACGCGGTAGCCCTCGCCCTCCAGCGCGTTGGCGCAGGCGCCGCCCGAACTCAGCGACACGCTGCGCTCGGCCGAGAGCCCGCCCATCAGAACCGCGACATGCTTGGTCATCGTGTTGTCTCCTGTTCGGCAGGGGCGGAGCGATCCTTCTCCCCCCGGGAGAAGGTGGCCCGAAGAGCCGGATGAGGGTCTGACGGCCGGCGCTGGCCATCTGCGGCAAGAACTCCCACCGCCAGTCCCTCATCCGTCAGCTTCGCTGACACCTTCTCCCGAGGGGAGAAGGACCGCGCCCCGGGCTCTATGGCAGCCCGACCCGCTTGATTTCCCATTCGAGCTCCACGCCCGACATTTCGCGCACGCGCCGGCGCACCTCTTCGCCCAGGCCCTCGACCTCGGCGGCGGCGGCGCCCGGCTGCGCGATCAGAAAATTGGTGTGCAGCTCGGACACCTGCGCGCCGCCCATGCGCAGGCCGCGGCAGCCGGCCTTGTCGACCAGCTCCCAGGCCTTGAGGCCCGGCGGGTTCTTGAAGGTGGACCCGCCCGTGCGGGTGTTCACCGGCTGCGAGGCCTGCCGCGCCTGCGTGATGTCGTTCATCTCGGCCAGAATGGCGGCCGGGTCGCCGGGCCGGCCCTCGAAGATCGCCTCGGTGAAGATCACGTCCTCGGCGACGCCGCAGTGCCGATAGGTGAAGCCCATGTCGGCGAGCGCGTAGGTCCGGACCGTCCCGTCCCGCGACACGCCCCTGCAGGACACGAGCACGTCCTTGGTCTCGCCCCCATAGGCGCCGCCGTTCATCCGCAGCGCGCCCCCGATCGCGCCCGGGATGCCGCGCAGAAACGAAAGGCCCGCCACGCCGGCCTCGGCGGCGACGCGCGCGACCTTGACGTCCGCCGCCCCCGCTCCGGCGCGGATGCGCAAGCCATCGACCGCGATCGTCTGGAAGCCCTTGCCGAGGCGCACCACGACGCCGGGCACGCCGCCGTCCCGAACCAGCAGGTTGGAGCCGAGCCCCACCACGAGGATCGGGATCTCGGATGGGCAGCCGCGCAGGAAGGCCGCAAGGTCATCCTCGTCAGCGGGCTGGAACAGGGCCTGGGCGGGTCCGCCCGTTCGGAACCACGACATACCCGCCAACGGCGCGTTCGCCTCCAGCGAGCCTCTGAGGCCCGGCGCGGCGGCGCGCAGCGTGGCGGTGATGTCCGGGAAGGTCATCCCTTCGCGCCGTCCAGGGCGGCGAGTTCGCCGGGCAGCGCGTAGGCCCAGTTGGTGATTGTGCCGGCGCCGAGGCAGACGACGTAGTCGCCCGGCTGCGCCACGCCATAGACCAGGCTGGCGAGTTCCGCCGGGCCGCTGAGCCGCATCACGTTGCGGTGGCCGTGCGCCTTGATGCCCTGCACCAGCGAATCGCGGTCCGCGCCCGGAATGGGCTGCTCGCCGGCCGCGTAGGTGTCGGCCACGATCACCACGTCGGCGTCGTTGAAGCAGGTCGCGAACTGGTCAAACAGCGCCGACAGGCGCGAATAGCGATGCGGCTGCACCACCGCGACCACGTTGCCGGTGGTGGACGCGCGCGCGGCGCGCAGCACGGCTGCGATCTCCACCGGATGGTGGCCGTAGTCGTCGAAGATCGCGACGCCGTTCCAGTCGCCCGTGCGGGTGAAGCGGCGCTTCACGCCCCCGAAGGCTCCCAGCGCCTCGCGGATCTTCTCGGGGGTCATGCCCAGATGGTAGGCCACCGCGATCGCCGCCGTGGCGTTGAGCGCGTTGTGATGGCCCGGCATCGGCATCGTGAGGTCGTCGATGCGGGTGAGCTCGCCGCTCTTGCGGTCGCGGATCTGCACGCTGAAGCGCGAGCGGCCGCCGGTGAGGTCGATGTTGGACAGGCGCACGTCCGACTGCGGGTTCTCGCCATAGGTGATCACCCGGCGATCCTCGATCTTGCCGACCAGCTCCTGCACGGTGGGATGATCGAGGCACATCACCGCGAATCCGTAGAACGGCAGGTTTTCGACGAAGGCCCGAAACGCGTCCTTGATGGCCTCGAAGGTCTTGAAGTGGTCGAGGTGCTCGGGGTCGATGTTGGTGATGATCGCCACGTCGGCGGGCAGCTTCAGGAAGGTGCCGTCGGATTCGTCCGCCTCCACCACCATCCAGTCGCCGGCGCCCAGCCGTGCATTGGTGCCGTAGGCGTTGATGATGCCGCCGTTGATCACCGTCGGATCGAACCCGCCGGCGTCCAGCAGGGTGGCGACCAGCGAGGTCGTGGTGGTTTTGCCGTGCGTGCCCGCGATGGCGACGCACTGCTTCAGGCGCATCAGCTCGGCCAGCATCTCGGCACGGCGCACCACCGGCAGCCGGCGCTCGCGGGCGGCCATCAGCTCGGGGTTGTCGCGCTTGATCGCGGTGGAGACCACCACCACGGCGGCGTCGCCCAGCGCCTCGGCGGTGTGGCCGACATGGACGACGATGCCCTTCTCGCGCAGGCGCTTGACGTTGGCGCTGTCGGACGCGTCCGTGCCCTGCACCGTGTAGCCGAGATTGTGCAGCACCTCGGCGATGCCCGACATGCCGATGCCGCCGATGCCGACGAAGTGGATGGGGCCGAGTTCGGTCGGCAGCTTCATGAGGGGTTCTCCATCAACATCGGCATGGCGCTAGCGGGCGGTGGCCGCGACCTCGGCGACGAGGTCGGCGAGCCGGTCCGCCGCATCGGGGATGCCGGCGCTTTTGGCCGCTTCGGCGGCGCGGGTCAAACCGGAGGGGTCGGCCAAGCGGGCCGAGAGCTCGGCGGCGAGGCGTTCGGGGGTGAATTCCGATTGGCGGATCACCGTCGCGGCGCCGCTCGCCTCGAGGCTCACCGCATTGGCGGCCTGGTCGCCATCCAGCGACTGCGCCAGCGGCACCAGGATGGAGGGGCGCCCGATCACCGTGAGCTCCGCCACCGTGGACGCGCCCGAGCGGGCCACCACGAGCTGCGCCTGCGCGATGCGGGCCGGCATGTCGCCGAAAAAGGGCGAGACCTCGGCGGCGACGCCGATCCGGGCGTAAGCGTCGCGGACGCGGGCGAGGTCCTCGTCGCGGGCCTGTTGCACTAAATGCAGCCGGGCGCGCTCGGCGGGCGTCAGGCGCTCCAGCGCGGGCGGGACCACGTCGCTCATCACCCGCGCGCCCTGGCTGCCGCCGAACACCACGAGGTTGAGAGGCCCGCCGGGTTCCGGCGCCGCGAAGGGGATGCGGGCGGCGTCCAGCACCGGCAGGCGCACCGGGTTTCCGGTCTGGCGCTGCTTGCTCTTCAGCGCGCCCGAAACTCCGCGGACCTCCGCGAATCCGGTCGCGATGATCCGGGCGCGCGGCGCCAGCAGCCGGTTGGCGCGGCCGAGCACGCCGTTCTGCTCGTGGATGATGGTGGGAACGCCCCGCAGCGCCGCCGCCAGCACGGGTGGGACGGTGGGATAGCCGCCAAAGCCCACCACGCAGGCGGGCTTCAGCCGCCCGACGAGGCTCCAAGCCGCCAGCACGCCCTGCGCGAGCTTGGCGCCGGCGCCCAGCATCTTGACCGGCGAGCGGCCGCTGGGGGTGGCGGAGGGGATCTCGTGCGTCTCGACGGCCGGGAAGGCCTTGCCATATCGCGTCGCCCGCTCGTCGGTAGCGAGATGCACCGCAAAGCCGCGCGCCGCCAGCGCATGCGCGAGCGCCTCGGCCGGGAACAGGTGGCCTCCCGTGCCGCCCGCCGCGAGCAGGATGAGCTTGCCCGCCATCAGGCGTAGGCCTCCTCGTCGCGGCGGGCCGGGACGATGCGGTCGTAATATTCCGAGCGCGGGCGCCGGCGCGTCACGGCCAGCAGGAAGCCCATGGCCAGCGCGAGCGAGATCAGCGACGAGCCGCCATAGCTGATGAAGGGCAGCGTCATGCCCTTGGCCGGCATGATGTGCACGTTCACGGCCATGTTGATCACGGACTGCAGCCCGAACAGCATCACCAGCCCGGCCGCCGCCAGACGGCAGAACGGCTCCTCGTTGCGCCGCGACAGCACCAGCCCGCGCAGCACCACCATGGCGAAGATCGTCAGAAGGCCGATGCAGACCAAGATGCCGAACTCCTCGGCCGTGACGGCGAAAATGAAGTCCGTGTGGCTGTCCGGCAGGATGCGCTTCACGGTGCCCTCGCCCGGCCCCTTCCCGAGCCAGCCGCCCTGCACGAAGCTGTCGATGGCGTTGTCGACCTGGAAGGTGTCGCCCGAAGCCGGATCCAGGAAGCGGTTGATGCGCGCCGCCACGTGCGGCAGCAGGTGGTAGGCCACGAACAGCCCCAGCATGCTGATGCCGCCGAGGCCCGCCACCCAGAAGAGGTGCAGGCCGGACAGGAACACGAGCCCGCACCACACCAGCGTGATCAGCATGGTCTGGCCGATATCGGGCTGCAGCACGAGCGGCACGATCGTGCAGGCCAGCAGCGCGAAGCCGAAGATGTTGCCCGGCACGTCGTTGCGCCGCCCGCCTTCCGAGAACGCCCAGGCGGCCAGGATCACAAAGGCCGGCTTCACGAATTCGGACGGCTGCACGGCCACGCCCGCGAAAGAAATCCAGCGCCGCGCGCCCTTCACCTCGGCGCCGAACAGCAGCGTGCAGACCACCAGCCCCATCGCGATCACGTATAGTCCCAAGGCCGTCCGGCGCACATGGCGCGGCGACAGGAAGCTGATCACCAGCATTACGATCAGCGCCGGCACGAGGTAGAACACCTGCCGGTAGACGAAATGGAAGGTCGGCAGGCCCAGCCGCTCGGCCACCGGCGGGCTGCCCGCCATGGTGAGCACGATGCCGAGCACCATCAGGAGCATCAGGCTGAACAGCAGCAGGCGGTCGACGGTCCACCACCAGGTCGCGACGGGCGAGCGTTCCAGACGGGACGGCATGGGTCAGGCCTTTCCGAGCGGGGTGACGTCAGGCAAAGCGAGCACGAGATCGCGGAAATGCGCGCCCCGGACCTCGAAGTTGGGATATTGGTCGTAGGACGCGCAGGCGGGCGACAGCAGCACCACGGGCTCGGGCGCGGCCGACGCGGCGGCGTCTCCTGCAGCGGCCGCCACGGCGGCGTCCAGCGTTCCGCAGCGCGCATAAGGGACCTTGCCGTCCAGCGTCGCCGCAAAGGCGTCGCTCGACTGACCGATCAGATAGGCCTTGGCGACCCGGCCGAACAACGGCGCGAGCGGCTCGACGCCGCCCTCCTTGGCGACGCCGCCGATGATCCAGTGGATCGCGCCCGGGAAAGCGGCCAGCGCCTTCTCGGCCGCGTCCGCGTTGGTGGCCTTGCTGTCGTTCACGAACAGCACCTTGCCGGCGCGGCCGACCTGCTCCATCCGGTGCGCCAGCCCGGGAAAGCTCGCGAGCCCGCGCCGGATCGCCTGCTCGTCGACCCCGATCGCCTCGAGGGCCGCAATGGCGGCGGCGGCGTTCTGGGCGTTGTGCGCGCCGCGCAGCGAGCCGATCCCGGCCAGGTCGGCGAGCACGATGCGCCGGCCGTGGTCCTTGCGGACGACCACGTGGTCCTCGGCGTAGAGCCCCTCGTCGAGCTCGCCCTCCACCGAAACCGGGATAACGGCCCGGCCGGCGGCCTGCAGCCGTTCCGCGATGGCGCGGCACCAGTCGTCGTCGACGCCCACCACGGCGAGGTCGGCGTGTGAAACCAGCCGCTCCTTGATGGCGGCGTAGTTCTCCATGGAACCGTGCCGGTCGAGATGATCGGGCGTGATGTTGAGCAGCACGCCGACGCTGGGCGCCAGCGAGGGCGCGAGATCGACCTGGAAGGACGAGCACTCGACGACATGCACGCGCCCGGCCGCGGGCGGCTCCAGCAGCAGCACGGCGGTGCCGATATTGCCGCCCATCTGCACGTCCATCCCGGCCGCTCGCACCAGATGGGCGATCAGCGCCGTGGTGGTGGACTTGCCGTTGGTGCCCGTGATGGCGATGAACGGCGCGTCGGGCGCGACCGCGGCCCGCTCGCGGCAGAACAGCTCCACGTCGCCGATGATCTCAATGCCGGCCGCCTTGGCCTTCTCGACCGTCCAATGCTTCGCCGGATGCGTCAGCGGTACGCCGGGCGACAGGATCAGCGCCGAAAAGCCCGACCAGTCGGCCGTGGTGAGGTCCACGACCGGAATGCCAGCCTCGGCGGCCTTGCCGCGCGACGTCGGCTTGTCGTCCCACGCGGCTACATGCGCCCCGCCGGCCGCCAGCGCCTGCGCGGTGACGAGCCCCGAGCCGCCGAGCCCGAACAGGGCGACCGAGCGCCCGCGAAAGCAGGTGACGGGCGTCATGCGCGAAGGCTCCCGCCATGCGTCCTTCGGAAACAGCCCTCAACCCCCTCATCCTGAGGAGCATCGCCGCTTGGCGATGCGTCTCGAAGGACGAGGGACTCCAGGATGCTCTCACGGATGAGCGCACTGGATCCCCTCGCCCTTCGAGACGCCATGCTGGCGCATGACTCCTCAGGATGAGGGGCATTGAGGCTGGAAGCAGAGGCGGCCATCCCGCTCACCGCAGCTTCAGGGTGGAAAGGCCCACCAGCGCAAGCACGATGGCGATGATCCAGAAGCGGACCACGACCTGGGGCTCGGACCAGCCGAGCTGTTCGAAATGGTGGTGGATCGGGGCCATGCGGAACACCCGCTTGCCCGTGAGCTTGAACGAGACCACCTGGATGATCACCGACATGGCTTCCAGCACGAACAGCCCGCCCACGATCGCGAGCACGATCTCGTGCTTGGTGGCGACCGCCACGGTGCCGAGCATGCCGCCCAGCGCCAGCGAGCCTGTGTCGCCCATGAAGATCTGCGCCGGCGGCGCGTTGAACCACAGGAAGCCGATGCCGGCGCCGATCATGGCGCCGCATAGCACCGCGAGTTCGCCGGTGCCGGGCACGAAGTGGATCTGCAGGTAGTTGGAATAGATCGCGTTGCCGGACAGGTAGGCGATGAACCCGAAGGTCGCGGCCGCGATCATCACGGGCACGATCGCAAGGCCGTCGAGCCCGTCCGTGAGGTTCACGGCGTTGCCGGCCGCCACGATCACGAGCGCCCCGAAGGCGATAAAGAACACGCCCAGATTGATCAGCACGTCCTTGAAGAACGGCACCGCCACCGCGCCGGCCAGCCGCACCGCGCCGAAGCCTGACATTTTCGGGATCACGTAGGCGATCACCACGCAGGCCGCGCCCGCGATCACGAATTCCAGCGCCAGGCGCGAGCGGCCGCCGAAGCCCGCATGGCTCTGCTTCGTGACCTTGAGATAGTCGTCGTAGAAGCCGATCGCCCCGAAGCCGAGCGTCACCACGAGGACGACCCACACATAGGGGTTGAACAGGTTGCCCCAGACCAGCGTCGAGAAAACGAAGCCGGACAGGATCATCAGGCCGCCCATGGTAGGCGTGCCCTTCTTGGCGAGGTGGCTCTGCGGACCGTCCGTGCGGATCGGCTGGCCCTTGCCCTGCTTGATGCGCAGGCTCGCGATGATGCGCGGGCCGAAAAAGAACACGAAGAAAAGCGCCGTGGCGGTGGCCGCGCCGGTCCGCACCGTAATGTAGCGGAAGATGTTCAGCACGCTGAGCGTGGAGGAGAAATCGGAGAGCCAGGCGAGCATGGGGTGGCGACCTCAGGCGGCGTTGGTCGCGAAACGCGACTTGAGGGCGGCCACGATGGCGCCGGTGCGGCTCCCATTGGAGCCTTTGACGGTGACGACGTCGCCGGCGCGCAAGGCGCCCAGCACCGCGCCGGTGAGCTCGGCGGCGTTCGGCGCATAGGCGCCGCGCTTTTCCAGCGGCAGCTTCTGCCAGAGGTTCTTCATCAGCGGCCCGGCCGCGAACACGAGGTCGATGTTGCAATCCGCAACAGCGTCGGCGAGGCCCGCATGCAGGGCCGGCCCCTCGGGGCCGAGCTCCAGCATGTCGCCCAGCACCACGATGCGGCGGCCGCGCAGGCCGACCGGCGTTTGCGCGAGCACGTCCATGGCGGCCCGCATGGAGGCCGGATTGGCGTTGTAGCTCTCGTCGTAGAGCGCGATCTCGCCGCCGGGCGCCGGCAGGCGAACCTGCTCGCCGCGCCCGCTGGGCGGCGTCACCTCCGCCATCGCGATGGCGGCCAGCGCCAGGTCGGCGCCGAGCGCCTCCACGACGGCCAGCACGCCGAGGCTGTTCATCGCCACATGCTTGCCCGGGCTCGCGATGCGATAGGTCGCGGGCTCGCCGAACAGGGTGGCCTCCACGATCGACTGGTCCGGCTGGAGGATGATGCGGGTCATCCGCACATCCGCGCCGGCAGTCTCGCCGAAGCTCACGACGCGGCCAGCGGGCGAGTGTTCGGCCGCCTTGCGCAGGCGCTCGTAATGCGGGTTGTCGCGGTTGATCACCGCTGTGCCGCCGGGCAGCAGGCCGGAAAAGATTTCCGCCTTGGCGTCCGCGATGGCCTCGATTGACCCCAGGTTCTCCAGGTGCACCGGCTCCACGGTGGTGATCAGCGCCACATGCGGCTGCACCATCGCGACCAGCGGCTCGATCTCGCCGGCGTGGTTCATGCCGATCTCGAACACGCCGAAGCGGCTGTCGGCCGGCATGCGGGCGAGCGTGAGCGGAACGCCCCAATGATTGTTGTAGGAGGCCGCCGACGCATGCGTGGCGCCCTGCGCTGAAAGTACGGTGCGCAGCGCCTCCTTGGTTCCGGTCTTCCCCACGGAGCCCGTGACGGCGACGATGCGGGCCTGGCTGCGGGCGCGGGACGCCCGGCCGAGCGCCACCATGGCATCCAGCACGTCCGCCACTGCGTAAAGCGCACCCTGCCCGTCGAACTCGGCGGCGCGATCCTGCGCCACCACGGCGGCGGCCGCCCCCTTCGCGAGCGCGGCGGAAACAAAGTCGTGGCCGTCGCGGGCGTCGCCCTTGATGGCGAAGAACAGGTCGCCCGGCTGCAGCGTGCGCGTGTCGATCGAGACGCCATGGACGTCCGGCGCGCCGCCGATCGCGCGGGCCTGCATGGCGGCCACGAGCGCGTCTCCGGTCCAGAGCGGCGGGCGGGCGGCGGAGGGCGTCATGTCGGTCACGGTCAAGCCTCGGCGAGAGCGGCCGCAACCGCGTCGTGGTCGGAGAAGGGGAGCACCCGGTCGCCTATGATCTGGCCCGTTTCATGGCCCTTGCCGGCCACCAGCAGAACATCCCCGGGCTGTAGCCCCAAAGCCGCAGTGCGGATCGCCTCGGCGCGATCGCCGATCTCGCGCGCCCCCGGCGCCGCGGCCAGGATCTCGGCCCGGATCGCGGCCGGGTCTTCGCTGCGCGGGTTGTCGTCGGTCACGATCGCGAGGTCGGCCTTTTCGGCCGCGATCGCGCCCATGATCGGCCGCTTGCCGCGGTCGCGGTCGCCGCCGCAGCCGAACACGCAGATGAGCCGCCCGGTTGCATAGGGCCGCAAGGCGTCCAGCGCGCTCGCGAGCGCCTCGGGCTTGTGCGCGTAATCCACCACCGCGAGGCCGCCATTGCGCTCGCCGATGCGCTCCAGCCGCCCCTTGACGCCCTGCAAGGACGCCAGCGCCTGCATGACAGCGTCAAGGTCTTCGCCGGCCGCGATCGCGAGCCCGGCCGCCACGAGGGCGTTCGACGCCTGGAAGTCGCCCACCAGCGGCAGGCGCACCTCGAACATGCGTCCCTCGGCCTCGACCGTCAGCCGTTGCGCGAAGCCGTCCCGCTCCAGCGCGGCGAGGCGCAGCGTCTTGCCGGTGCGGCCGGTGGAGAGGATGCGCTGGCCGCGCGCCTTGGCGGCCATCATGACCTCGATGGCGTGCTCGCCGTCCTGGTTCACCACCGCCGCGCCATCGGGCGGCAGCAGCGTGTCGAACAGGCGCAGCTTGGCCTTCAGGTAGTCTTCCACGGTCGGGTGATAGTCGAGATGGTCCCGGCCCAGATTGGTGTAGCCCGCCGCCGCCAGCCGCACGCCGTCCAGGCGGCGCTGGTCGAGACCGTGCGAGGACGCCTCCATGGCGAGATGCGTCACGCCCTGCCCGGCGAGCTGGTCCAGCGTCTGGTGCAGCGTCACCGGGTCCGGCGTTGTGAGCGAGCCGTAGACGGCGCCGCCCGGCGCCACCACCCCGATGGTGCCGAGGCTCGCGGCCTGGCGCCCGCAGGCAGCAAAGATCTGGCGGGTGAACTCCGCCACCGAGGTCTTGCCGCTCGTGCCCGTGACGGCCACGATCACGGCCGGCTGGCGCGGATGCATACGGGCGGCCGCCAGCGCCAGCGCGCGGCGCACGTCGTTCACCTGCACGTAGGCGACTTCGGCCGGCAGGTCCTGCGGCCGGGGCCCCTGCCCCGCCACGGCGCTCGCGCCCGCCTCGGCCGCCGCGCGCGCGAAGGCGAGCCCGTCCGCCTTGGCGCCGGGGGCCGCGAAAAATACGAAGCCCGGTCCGACCTTGCGGCTGTCCACCGCAACGCCCGCGACCGGACGATCACCGTCCGGCCCCGAGGCTTGCGGGAGAAGTTCGGAAAGCTTCATCAGCGGGTTCCCCAGGCCCCCATGCGGGCCATGATCGGGAACGGGGCGACCGGCGGATCGAAGCGCGGCGGGAGGCCCAGGATGGGGGCGACGCGCTCGATGACCTTGCCGGTGGTGGCGCCCGCGTTCCAGGCGGCGGTCGCGAAGCCGTAGGTTTCGGGCAGGCCCTGCGGCTCGTCGTAGATCACCAGGAACAGGTATTTCGGCTTGTCGGCCGGCGCAATCGCCATGAAGGTCGTGAACAGCCGGTTCTTGCTGTAGCGCCCGCCGATCACCTTCTCGGCCGTGCCGGTCTTGCCGCCCACGAAGTAGCCCGGCACCGCGGCCTTGCCGGCCGAGCCCTTCTCGGCGTTGAGCCGCATCACGTAGCGCAGCGCCTCGCTGGTCTCGGGCTTGATCACCCGGTGGCCGAGCTTGGCGGCGTCCTCGGCGGTGCGCTTCAGGAAGGTCGGCGTCAGCATGTTGCCGCCGTTCACCAGCGCGCCCACGGCCGCCACGGCCTGCATGGGGGCCACCGCGAGGCCGTGGCCGAACGCGATCGTCATGGTGTTGAGCTCGCCCCAGCGGGCGGGCACGATCGGCTCGGCGCTTTCGGGCATCTCGGTCCGCATGCGGTCGAGCTGGCCCATCTTGCGCAGGAAGTCCTTGTGCCCCTGCACGCCGATGGCGAGCGCCATGCGGGCGGTGCCAATGTTGGAGGAGTGGATGAACACCTCCGGCACGGTCAGCACCCGGTTGGTGCCGTGGTAGTCGTGAATGCGGAAGCGCCCGTAAGCCAGCGCGTTGCGGGCGTCGAAGCTGGAGTTGATGCTCACCTTGCCGCTGTCCAGCGCCATCGCGGTGGTGAGCGCCTTGAAGGTCGAGCCCATCTCGTAGACGCCCACCGTCATGCGGTTGATGCGGTTGGGCTCCAGCGCGTCGACGGGGTTGTTGGGGTCGTAGTCCGGCAGCGACGCCAGGGCGACGATCTCGCCCGTGTTGACGTCCAGGATCATGCCGGCGCCGGCCTTGGCCTTGTACTTGTCGACGCCCTTCTGCACCTCGTCGCGCAGCGCGTGCTGGGCGCGCAGGTCGATCGAGAGCTGCACGGGCTTCAGGTCGGTGGACTGCCGGGCGAAGCCCGCCATCGCGAGGTCGGCCATGCCCTGGCCGTCGATCCACTTCTCGATGCCGGCGATGCCCTGGTTGTCCAGGTTGGTGAAGCCGAGGATGTGCGCGGCCGCGACGCCGTTCGGGTAGACGCGCTTGTTCTCCGGCATGAAGCCGACGCCCGGCAGGCCGAGGCGGTAGACCTCCTGCTGCTGCTTGGGGGTGATCTCGCGCTTGACCCAGACGAAGCCCTTCTTGGAGCCGAGCTTCTCGCGCAGGTCGCGCGCGTCGACGTCCGGCAGCACGGCGGTGATCAGCTCCACCGCCTCGTCCTTGTCGATGATGCGCCGGGGCTCGGCGAACACCGACACGGTCTTGATGTCGGTGGCCAGGATCTCGCCGTTGCGGTCCACGATGTCGGGCCGGATGCCCGCCGTTTCCTGCTGCGCGCGCTTGTAGTTGGTGGGCGGGTCGGGCCGCAGCCCGAGCTGCACCAGCCGCCCGGCGATCACCGCGTAGATGATCGTGAAGGAGGCCGCCACGATGAAGACGCGGTGCCCGCTTTTGTCGAGCCGCATCTGGAACAGGTTCTGCACGCCGCCGACCAGCCGCTGCGCGATGCTGCGCCGCGGCGCGTGCTCGTGGGCCTCGGGCGCGTCGTCATAGGCCGGATCGGGAGAGCCCTGATGGTCGCTCATCTGATCCTCACTGCTGCTTCTTGCGGATGGACGAGGTGGTGGTCGTGTCCGAGCGCGCCGCGCCCGGCGTCGCCCCTGGCGTCGTGGTCGGGGCCGAGAGCCCCAGCGCCTCGAGCTTCTTGCCGATGCTGTCGACCGGCGCCGGCCGCGTCGGGATCTCCGACCAGCGGGTGATCTGCCCGATCGTGGCGGGCTGCGTCTCGGTGAACTGGTCGGCCAGCGCCTGCAGCCGGTCCGGCTTGTTGAGGAACTGCCACTCGGCCCGCAGGATCGCGATGCTCTCGCGCTCGCGGGAGATCTGGTTCTTCAGCTTGGCGGCCTGCTCGGTCAGGTAGATCGTGTCGTACTTGACCCGATAGGCGTAGAGCGCCGAGCCGATCAGCGCCAGGATAGCGACGAGATGGAGGAAGCGGCGCATGGGTCAGCGGCCCTTCTTCTTGGCGCGGGGGGACGCGTCCGGCGCGGGCGCGGCGGAGGCCGTGGTGCGCTCCGCGGCGCGCAGCTTGGCCGAGCGCGCCCGTGGATTGGCGGCGAGCTCGTCGTGCTGGGCGGTCAGCGGCTTGCGGTTCACCAGCGTGAAGGTGGCTGCGCCCCGCTCCAGCGCGGGCGCATGGCGCGACGGCGCGGCCTCGCGGCCGGCCCGCTCGGTGAGAAAGCGCTTCACGATGCGGTCTTCCAGCGAGTGGAACGTCACCACCACGAGCCGCCCGCCGGGGGCGAGCGCCCGCTCGGCGGCTTCCAGCGCGCGCTCGAGCTCGCCGAGCTCGTCGTTCACGGCGATGCGCAGCGCCTGGAAGGTGCGGGTCGCCGGATGAATGCCGTCCGGGCTCTGCCACACCACCTTGGAGACGATGTCGGCCAGCTGCTTGGTGGTCTCGATCCGCGCGCCCTTGCGGGCCGCCACGATGGCGCGGGCGATGCCGCGCGAACGGCGCTCCTCGCCGTACTTGTAGATCAGGTCCGCGAGCGGCCCCTCCTCCATGCCGTTCACGAGGTCGGCCGCGCTCTCGCCGGCCTTCTCCATGCGCATGTCAAGCGGGCCGTCGAACCGGAACGAGAAGCCGCGCTCGGCGTCGTCGAGCTGCATGGACGAGACCCCGATGTCGAGCACCACGCCGTCGAGCGGCAGGAAGCCATGGCCCGAGGCCACGCTTTCGAGGTCGCCGAAGCGCTCCTGCGCGAGAACCAGACGGCCGTTCATGGCCGCCACGAGCGCCTGCCCGGCCGCGATCGCCTCCGGGTCGCGGTCCAGCGCCAGCACCCGCAGGTCGGGCGCGGCATCGAGGATGGCGCGCGTGTAGCCGCCGGCCCCGAATGTGCCGTCGAGATAAAGGCCGCCGGGCCTGGGAGACAGGGTGTCGAGAACTTCCCGCGCCAGCACGGGAACGTGACGAACCGGTCCGCCAGCGGCCTCGGTTGTCCGAGCGCCGCGATCCGTCATCGTTCCCGTGCTCCGGGCGTCGAACTTGGCCGCAGGCCGCCGAGCTCCTTCTTGAGATCCCTCACCTTCCGCCTGGCCTCGTCGAGATGACGTGCGAAACGGGAGGGCTCCCAGATCTGGAACTTGTGCCCCAGCCCCACGAAGGTCACCGCATCCGTGATCCCCGCATGGGCCTTGAGCGTGTCGGTCAGCCCGACCCGGCCTTCCGGGTCGACCTTCAGCACTTCGCTGATGCCGTAGAGCGCCGTCGAGAAGTGATCCCGCTCGTCCGAGAACGGCGGCAGCGTCTCGATGAGGCTGTCGATCTCCCGCAAGAGACCGTTGCCTCCGGCGTCCAGAGCGTCCGCCTCCAGGGATGGGTGCACGTAGAGCCCCTCGAACCCGTCCCTCGCCAGGACGGACCGGAAAGACGCCGGGATCGATACGCGACCTTTCGCATCCAGTTTGTTGGTGAAGCTGGAAACGAAGCGGTCCATCGAACTCCAGACCCGCACACACTCCCGAAGACGCCGCCTTGGCGTCCGCGATCCCGTCCTGGCGCAGGCCGCAAGGAGCCGTCACGGAAGGGCAGGCCTCTGCCGTTTCCATGGGGTTCCGCCGCGATACAGACGCTTCGAACGGGATGATTTGGGATAGCATGGGCTGGTATGGGCGTCAATGGAAACGGGGCTGCGGAGGCGGTCGATTCCCCCTGCTGGCATTACGGGTCGTTAACGTTAACGAAGGGTTGCGATGGGGGTTGTGGACGCGCCGAAATGGCGCAAAACGCGGCATCCCCGAGCGCCGGACGCGGCGCCGGACGCGGCGTCGGGCCAGTGCGCCGGGCGCAAAAAAGCCGGCGGCGTCGCCACCAGCTTCGTATGTCGCGCAAGTCGAATGGGATGGTTTCGACGGTGGGCCCGAGGCCCGTCGAGCCGTCAGGATGAACCCGGACGAAAGAGATCGCCAGTCGGCCTGTAAGCCGGGTTCTGTAGGGCCGCGGCGCTTGCGCGACGCGACGTGACGGCCATTCCTCTGGGACGATCGTTGCCGACCGCCTCAAGCAACCAACCCGGGCCACAAGGGATTGAGACATCCCCGCGACGGTTTCCCGCCGCCATGGCCCCTATTCGGTTTTGCTCCCGGCGGGGCTTGCCATGCCGCCTCTGTTGCCAGACGCGCGGTGCGCTCTTACCGCACCCTTTCACCCTGACCCCGGCCGGAGCCGAGGCGGTTTGCTTTCTGTGGCGCTTTCCCTGGGGTCGCCCCCGCCGGACGTTATCCGGCGCCGTGTTTCGATGGAGCCCGGACTTTCCTCCCTCCTCGCGGAGAGCGGCCGTCCAGCCGACTGGCCGGGCGGGTATGGCGGAGCCGGCCGGCGCGGTCAAGCGACGCGCCGGCCAGGGTCAATAGCCGGAGAGCCTCAGTTGCTCGCCATGATGGCCTGGGCCTTGCCGCAATAGGCGCGGTTGGCCGCGTTGATGCGCTTGGCGTAGTGGCCGCTCTGGTAGCGCATCACGGTCGCGCAGGTGGAGCCGCCCGACATGCGGTAGGCCTGCGCCAGGTACTTCATGCCGTAGGTCAGGTTGGTCTCGGGGTTCTTCAGGCCGGCGGCGCCGCCGCCATAGCCCAGCCCGCGCGCCGTCTGCGGCTTGATCTGCATGAGGCCGACCGCGCCGCCATTGCTGACGCCCGGCTGGTACCGGCTCTCGATGCGCACCACCGCGTCGGCGAGAGCGAACGGGATGCCGTTGGCGGCCGCGTGCTTGGCGATCATCGCCTTCAGGCCGGAGCGGGCCTCCGCGCCATAGCCGAGCGCCTTGCCGTGGCGCGTGCGCACCGGGGCCTCGACGGCCGGGGCGGCCTGCGGAGCCAGCGCGGGCGTCGGCTGCGCGGCGGAAGCGGCCGGAACCGTGGAGGGAGCCGGCAGGCTGCCGGTCTCGAGCGACGCAACCTTGCCGAGGCGCGAGGCCGCGCGGGCTTCGCGGGCCTTCTGCACCTGTTCGCGGCGAGCGGCGCGGCGCTCCTGGCGGGTCAGCGACTTGGCCTTGGTGTGGGCCTGGGTCTGGGTCGTGGCCGCCTGGGCGGCGTTTTCGGTCCGGGCTTTTTCCTGCAGCAGAACGTTCAGCGGGCTCGAAGGGTCACCGACATTGGCGCTTGCGCCGGTCGAAAAGCCCGTGGCGACACACGCGGCCAGGCAGGCCGCGGCGATCGTCTTCTTCATCGATGTACTCCAACTCGGGTGGTGGAACCGGCAGGGCTGCGCCCGTCTGGCCGGGGGACGCCGATGCGTCCATGCGGTGGCCCCTTCCCCGTCCCCTGCAACGCAGAAGAACATCCCGGGCGCGCGCGTTCTGGCGCTTCCGGCGGCAAAGGGGCCTTCGCGGTTCGCCGTTCCGGCGAGCGCAATGAAGCGCCCGGCGAAGGGATGAGGCGAACCGGAGCTGAAAAAGGCTAGTTGGCGGTCGCGACCGTGGTCTTGACCTTGGCGCAGTAGGCTCGCGCCGCTCCCGTCATCGACGTGGCGCGGTGGCCCGCCTGATACTTCAGAACTGTCCTGCAGGTGTCCCCGCCGGACAGGCGATAGGCCTGCGCGAGATAGAGCATCCCGTAGCGCAGGTTGGTGTCGGCATCGAGCAGGCCGGCCGCGCCCCCCGCATAACCCAGCGAACGGGCCGTCGCGAAGCTGATCTGCGTGAGCCCGAGATTGACGCCGTTGCGGGCCGCCGCGTTGTAGCGGCTCTCGACCCGCACCACCGCGTCCGCCAGCGCCGGCGGGATGCCGTTGCGGGCCGCGTGCTGGGCGATCAGCGCCCGCACCGATCCGGCCGGGGCCGAGGCGTCGGCGGCCTTTTCGATCACGACGGTCGGAGTGGGCTCCGGCCCGATCGAGGCGGTCTCGACGAGCTTGGTGGTGACGACGGCGGGCTTGATCGCGGCCGACCGGGTCTCGCCCTTGTCGCTCACCGCGATGATGCCGGCCTTGATGCGGCGCGCCTTGAGGGCGGCCTGATCGGCGGGCTTGCCATCCTTGCCGGCGCCGAACAGCGCCTCGGCGAGAGACTTCGGCTGCTCGGAGGCTTGCGGCTCGGAGGCGTTGGCGGATTTTTCGGGAACAACCGCGCCAGCGGCGCGTTTCTGGACCGCGCTGCGCTGCTCGGAGGATCCAGCATCATCCTGGCCCGCGGTCGCGGCCACGCGCTTCACCGTCCGGCTCGACGCCTGGACGGGGGAAAACGCTATGACGGCTATGGCCAAGCTCGCGCCGAAAACCGGCAGCTTCGCGCTGATGATCATGGTGGATCCTTTCGCCAAAGCGACATCCAGGTGCTCCTTCGTAGAACGCTCCTCAGGGTAGGGGAGATTAAGGCCAAGATGTGACCGGAGCAACTGGCCAAATTACTGATGCCAAAAGGCAGCTTGGGCGGAGGCATGATAACTAGATTATCGCGCTCTCGAATAATACAACGTTGCATCCGCTCTGCTTGCATGTCCGGCGAAACACTTGCTTTGCAAGAAAAAGGCGTGAATTCGGCAAAATGCCGATTCGCCCCTCTCCCACGGCCAAGTTCCCGTTGGCGTAGCCCCTTAGGGGAGGTACAATCCTCTGCTCGCTGCGGCGGGCTGCCGGGTTGAACTAGGGGGCGTTCGATGAAGAAGTTTCTGGTCATTTCCGCCGTTGCGCTGGCGCTGGCGGGCTGCGGCAGCACCCAAGGCGACCGCGCCCTTGTCGGCGGCGCGATGGGGGCGACGGCCGGCGCGGTGATCGGCGGTTTGGCCACGGGCCGGGCCGGCGGCGCGGTCGCGGGCGGCCTCATCGGGGCGGCCGGCGGCGCCATCGTGGGGGCCGCCACCACGCCGCAGCCGGAGGTGCAGTGCTACTACAGCCGCTACTACGGCCGCCGGGTGTGCCGCGAAGTCGTGTATTGAGTTCAGCAGAACGGGATTGCGCGAACGCCGGCCCCGAGGCCGGCGTTTTCGTTTAAAAGAGCCACCGTGGACAACAGCGTGGGAGAGCGGGTGTGATGTGGGGCAAGCTCGGCGGAGCCGGCCTTGGTTTTGCGATAGGCGGTCCGATCGGCGCCCTGCTGGGCGTGCTGGCCGGGCATGTGGTGTTCGATTCCGGGCTCTTCGCCGACGACAAGCAGCTGGTGTTCACGACCGGCCTGATCGCGCTCTCGGCCAAGATGGCCAAGGCCGATGGCGTCGTGACGCGCGACGAGGTCGCGGCCTTCCGGCAGGTGGTGTCCATCCCCGAGGACGAGGTCGTCAACGTCTCGCGCCTGTTCGATCTGGCGCAGCAGACCTCGGCCGGCTTCGAGGCCTACGCCCAGCAGATCGGCGAGCATTTCCGCGACGAGCCTGCCCTGCTGGAGGACGTTCTCGACGGGCTTTTCCACATCGCCAAGGCCGACCACGCCATTCACGAAGCCGAGCTGCGCTACGTCGCCGAGGTGGCGCGCATCTTCGGCTTCTCGGGCGCCGAATACGGGCGCATCGCGGCCCGCCACGTGCGCCTGCCGGACGACCCCTATTTCGCGCTCGGGGCCGAGCGCTCCTGGGACGACGAGCAGCTGAAGCGCCACTACCGCCAGCTCGTGGCCGCCAACCACCCCGACCGGCAGATCGCGCTCGGCCTGCCGCCCGCGGCGGTGAAGATCGCGACCGACCGGCTGGCCGCCATCAACGCCGCGTGGGAAACGCTGCGCCAGGAACGCAACATCCGTTGAGCGCAGGTTCACCCAAAAAGCCATGTCTCTCCTGACCCCCGACAGCCCCCTCGCCCAGAAGGTCGTGCCCTCCCCCAACCAGGGCGAGCGCAAGGGCGGGCGGCGGCCCGACATCCTGCTCGTTCACTACACCGGCATGCGCGACGCCGCGTCGGCGCTGCAGCGCCTCGCCGACCCGCTCGCGGAGGTGTCCTGCCACTACGTTGTGCTCGAGAACGGCCGCATCCTCCAGATGGTGCCGGAAGCGGCGCGCGCCTGGCACGCCGGCGCATCCGTGTGGGCCGGCGAGGCCGACATCAACTCGGCGTCGATCGGGATCGAACTCGTGAACCCCGGCCACGATGGCGGCTACCCGGACTTCCCCGACGCGCAGGTCGAGGCGACGATTCGGCTCGGGCTCGACATCACGGGCCGCTGGCGCATCCCGGCGCATCGCGTGCTCGCCCATTCGGACGTCTCGCCCGGCCGCAAGGTCGATCCCGGCGAGAAGTTTCCATGGGACGCCCTGCATGCCGCCGGCCTCGGCCATTGGACCTCCCCTGCCCCGCTGGGCGACGGCCGCTCCTTCGGGCCGGGCGAGGAAGGCCAGCCCATCCAGGCGCTGCAGGCCATGCTGGCGATGTATGGCTACGGCCTGGACATCTCGGGCGTCTACGACCCGCGCACCGAGGCGGTCGTGGCGGCGTTCCAGCGTCATTTCCGCCCTGCGCTGGTGGATGGCGTGGCCGACGCGTCCACGATCACCACGCTGCGCGACCTCATCCGGTCGCGGCCGGAGCCCGCGGCGTAAGTTTCTGCGAGGCCTGGCCTACTCGCCTTGCGAGCGCCGCAATCGGTTCCCATCTGCGCCCCTCGTCCGGCGGTTGTCGCCCGGGCCCCGTTCGCGAGGAGGCTCACGTGAACCCCATCCCCGACCAGACCAATGGCGGCTTCGGCTGGCGCTGGAAACCCGTCGACATCGTCGTGCTTGTGATCGCCTTCGCGGTCTACTGGCCGCTCGGCTTCGGCGTTCTCGCCTGGAAACTGTGGAACGACCGCCAGCCGGTCCCGCAGGATCTCGGCCAGGCGCTCCAGACCGGCTTCGACCGCCTGCAGCGCGCCTTCGAGGGCGTGTTCAGCTCGGTGTCCGGCGCCGGCTTCACGGCCGCAGGCCCGACTGCCACCGGCAACGCAGCCTTCGACGCGCATGTGCGCGCCGAGTGGTCGCGCATCGAGGCCGATCTCCAGACGCTCAACGACGAGGTCGCGGCCTTCCGCGATTTCCTCAACAGCGAGCGCACCGGCGACCGCGACGTCTACGAGCGCTTCCGACAGTCGCGCGGAGTGTGAGGGGAAACGCTCCCCGTCATTGCGAGCGAAGCGAAGCAATCCAGCTGATGCTGGGCCAGTGGGTGAGGAGCCCTTCACCCGGCGCCTGGATTGCTTCGTCGCTGCGCTCCTCGCAATGACGGCAGGTAAACTTACCCGTTCGCGGCGCGCCGCAGCTGCTCGTCCGCGGACGTCGTCTCGGCCTCCGGCCGCATCCCCAGCAGATGGCACGTGGCGTAGACCAGGTCCGCCCGGTTCATCGTGTAGAAATGAAAGTCCCGGACGCCGCGATCCAGCAGGTCGATGGCCTGCTCGGCCGCCACCGCGGCGGCAATCAGGCGGCGGGTCGCCGGGTCGTTCTCCAGCCCCTCGAAGCGCTCCGCCAGCCAATTGGGCACGCTGGCGCCGCAGCGCGCCGCGAAGCCCGCCGTCTGCCTGAAGTTCTGCACCGGCACGATGCCGGGCACGATCGCGATGTCGATGCCGCGCGCCCGCGCCCGGTCGACGAAGCGGAAATAGACCTCGTTGTCGAAAAAGAACTGCGTGATCGCGCGCGTCGCGCCGGCGTCCACCTTGGCCTGCAGCACGTCGAGATCATGGTCGACGGACGGGCTCTCGGGGTGCCGCTCCGGATAGGCCGAGACGAACACCTCGAAGTCGCCGTTGCGGCGCACGCCGCGCACCAGCTCGGCGGTGGTCTGGTAGCCCTCCGGATGCGGCGCATAGGCGCTGCCCACGCCGCCGGGCGGATCGCCGCGCAGGGCCACGATGTGGCGCACGCCGGCCGTCGCGTAGTCGCGCACAACGCCGTCGACCTCGTCGCGGCTCGCGCCGACGCAGGTGAGATGCGCGGCGGGCTTCAGCGCGGTCTCGCGCACGAGCCGCGTCACCGTGGACTGAGTCCGTTCGCGCGTCGTGCCGCCCGCCCCGTAGGTCACCGACACGAAATCAGGCCGCAGCGGCTCCAGCCGCTTGATCGCGTCCCAGAGAGCGACTTCGCCCTCGTCGTTCTTGGGCGGAAAGAACTCGAACGAGACGCGGATCGGGCGCTTGCCGCAGCGGCGGCTGAGAGGGATCGGGGAGCGCGGCATCACGCGACCTCCTGGCTCGCACGGGGGATGATGTCGGTGATGACGCGCCGATCGCGCGCCACCCACAGCGAGACGGTGAGCCGGTCCGGCGCTTCGCCCGGCGCGCGCAGCTCGCCATAGCTTTCGGCGTCGAGCCCGGCCTCGGCCAGCCAGCCCTCCATCTGCTCGCGCGCGAAGCCGAGCCGGCGATGGGCGTGCGCCTCGCGCAGGAACTCGAGGCCATGCGGGGCGAAGTCGACCACGATCAGCCGTCCGCCGGGCGCCAGCGCGGCCGCGGCCTCCCGCAGGGCCCGGGGCGGGTCTTCCAGGAAGTGCAGCACCTGGTGGACCACCACGAGGTCGAAGGCCCCGCGCTCCACCGGCGGCGCGTAGATGTCGCCCTGCCGCAGTTCCGCGCCGCGGATGCCGGCGAGCTCCATGTTGGCGCGCGCCACCGCCAGCATGGCGTGGTTGCTGTCCACCCCGACCGCGCGGGCGGCGCGCGGCGCGAGCAGCGCCAGCATGCGGCCGGTTCCGGTGCCGAGGTCCAGCAGCGCCCGGATCGGCCGCTCTCCGACGGCGGCCAGCACGGCGGCCTCGACCTCGTCGTCGGCGGCATGCAGCGAGCGGATGCGATCCCACTCCACGGCGTGTCGGTTGAAGTAGTTCTGCGCCGCCTCGCTGCGGGCCTGCCGGACGGCCGCGAGCCGGGCCTTGTCGGCCGCCATGATGGGGTCGGCAGCATCCAACCGCTCGGCGAGGTCCCGCGCGAGCGCGCCGGCCGGCGTCCGCTCGGCGATCCGGAAGAACGCCCACGCGCCCTCCCGATGCCGCTCGATCAGCCCGGCCTCGGCCATCAGCTTGAGGTGCCGCGAGATGCGCGGCTGCGACTGGCCCAGGATCTCGGTCAGGTCGGACACGTTCAGCTCGCCCTCGGCGAGCAGCGCGAGAAGCCGCAGCCGCGTATCCTCGCCGGCGGCGCGCAGCGCCGTCACGAGCGCGTCGAGGCTGACCGGGGCGAGTGTTGGCGAATGGTGATCTGAGCGCGACATAAAGATATGTTTATGTCGGCAAGCCCTGGTTGGCAAGCGCCACGTCGCAAATGAGCGAAAGCTGGTCGCGCCATCGTTACTGCGCGCCGAACGTGGTCACACCCTCCCGTCATTGCGAGCGACAGCGAAGCAATCCAGCTAACGCCCGGCCATTAGACTGGATTGCTTCGCCTCCGGCTCGCAGTGACGGCGAGGCGTTGAGGCAGCGAGCCCTAAAGCTCGGCCACGGGCCGCGAGGCTTCCACCACGGCCACCCGGCATGTCGCGCCGCAGAAGCGCTCCAGCAGCGCGGAAAGGTCGGCGGCGGCCGCCTCCACGTCGCCCGAGCCGTTGGACTGCAGCGTGACCACGGCGCGGCGTATGTCGGGGGTGATGATGCTGCGCGCGTCCTGGCGCCAGTTCCAGCGGCGGCAGAGCACGTGCCGCTCGTCCGCGAACACCACCTCGCCGGGCTTGGGCGGATCGTTGGGGTCGGCGCCCTCCTCGGCAGCCATGTCCAGGAAGGTGTCGTCAGGCCGCGAATAACGAAAGGCCAGCGGCGGCGCGATCTTGTCGAGGTCGTCGGCGCCGACGCACAGCCCGTGCGCGAGCGACACCGCATTGTAGGCGTCCACGAAGCCGTTGATGCGCGGCAGCTCGCGCTCGGCCAGCACATTCTTCACCAGCCGCTCCACCGAGCAGCGATAGCTCGTCTTCTTGATGCCGAAGCCCTTGTAGGCGCTGCGCCACGCCGCCACGCCCGGAATGGCCGACAGCTCCGTCCCGCCCCAGCGCGACCGGCACGCGGCCTCGCGGCGGGCGATCTCGACGGCCAGCTCCGGCGGCCGCTCGGCCGGGATGGCGAGGTTCTCGGCCACCAGCATGGCGGCGCGGAACTGCGGGAAGGCGTCGACGAGTTCGGTGATGGACAGCAGCGGCATCGGGCTCTCGGCAAAGCGGCGGGCGGCGCGAACCATCGCGCAGCCGTGCGCCCCAGCGCAAGCGCGGCGTCAGCTCAGCGGAATGGCGGCTCGTCGAAGCTGCGGAGCTTGCGAGAATGCAGCTGCTCCTTTTGCTGCTTCAAGAGGTCCAGCGCCGCGATGCCGATGGTGAGATGCTCGCCGATGGCGCGCTCATAGAAGGCGTTGGCCGCGCCCGGTAGCTTGATTTCGCCATGCAGCGGCTTGTCGGAGACGCACAGCAGCGTGCCGTAGGGCACCCGCAGCCGGAAGCCCTGCGCCGCGATGGTGCCGCTCTCCATGTCCACCGCGATGGCGCGCGAGAGGTTGATGCGGCGGCGCTCCTGCGTCCAGCGCAGCTCCCAGTTCCGATCGTCGTTGGTCACCACCGTGCCGGTGCGCAGGCGCCGCTTCAGCGCCTCGCCGCGATCGCCCGTCACCTGCGCGGCGGCCTCCTGCAGGGCGACCTGCACCTCGGCCAGCGCCGGGATCGGCACGTCGGTCGGCACCAGCGCGTCGAGGATGCGGTCCTGCCGCAGATAGCCGTGGGCTAGCACGTAGTCGCCGATCATCTGGCTCTGCCGCAACCCGCCGCAATGGCCGACCATGAGCCAGGCCTGTGGCCGCAGCACCGCCAGATGGTCGGTGATGTTCTTGGCGTTGGAGGGGCCGACGCCGATGTTCACCAGCGTGACGCCCATGCCGCCCGGCGCGGTGAGATGGTAGGCCGGCATCTGGAAGCGGTGCCAAGGCGCCTCGGCCACCAGGGCGTCCACGGCCTGCGGCGACATGCCGGGCCGGATCACGCCGCCGCCGGGCAGGATCAGCGAATCGTGCGGGCCCTCGCCCGAGGCCAGCTTCTCGACGCCCCAGCGCACAAACTGGTCGACATA
The DNA here is from genome assembly GCF_056400925.1 of Alsobacter sp. P4_H11. Classification (NCBI taxonomy): domain Bacteria; kingdom Pseudomonadati; phylum Pseudomonadota; class Alphaproteobacteria; order Hyphomicrobiales; family Alsobacteraceae; genus Alsobacter; species Alsobacter sp. P4_H11. The sequence continues at coordinate 241,094 of NZ_JBFUKI010000004.1, read as the reverse complement.
GCGATGATAGTTGGTGAGCAGGATCCAGGGCTGGATGCCGCGCCAGTCCGAACCCGTGTAGTGCACCAGCCGCCGCAGCGAATAGTCGACCCGCACGGCGTCGAACAGGGAGAGCGGCCGCGGCTCGCCCTCGCGGATCTCGAACTGTCCGTCCGCAATTTCGTCGCCCACCGCCGAGAGCAAAGGCGTCGGGAAAAAGCGCGCCAGCTCGGCCGCCGTCACGCCGCCGCGGCCCAGCTCGTCGCCCCGCTCGAACACGTAAGGGTACGGGATCTCCTGGTCGCCGACTCCCACCTCGATGCGCGCGCCGAACTCGCTGGACAGGGGCCGCAACTGCTCCAGCAGGTAGGCGCGAAATGCGCGCGGCTGCGTGATCGTGGTGGCGTAGACGCCCGGGGCCGGAAATTTCGCGAAGGCGCGCCTGTTCGTCGCCGGCACGCCGTCGGGTTCGTAGACGAGGCGCAGCGCCGGATAGCGGAAGGCGAGCCGCTCCTCGGCGGTGGGATGCGCGCCGCCCGACAGGTAGCGCTCGAGCGCATCCCTCAGCGCGCCCGTGGCCGCATCGTAGAGCGCTTCGAGCCGATCCACGGCGGCCTCCGGGGAGGCGACCTGGACGTAGCTCGCGCCGAGCGCGGGGGCGGAGGGAGGGGAAACCGTCAAGACGAACCTCGCTGCAATTCCCCAGCCAGATACGCCGCTGGCCGCGTGCGAGTCAAAGCAAGGCGCGAATTCAGGCTGTCATTCATGTTGATGTTTATCAAATGTTCAACAATCGACTACAATCTGTCTTGGCGCGCAGTTGGTCCCTTATCCATGTTTCAACGTCTCCTTCGCACGTTCACGACGGCCGCCGAGGAGCCGGATGCTTCGGCGCCGGTTGCGATTGCGGTCGCGGCCGAGGTTGCGCCGCCCTCGCCCGTCCACATCGGCACGCGGGTGATCAACCTTTCCGAGCTTTCCGGCCTATCGGCGAGCGACTTCGAGCTGAACGGCGAGCCCGCCGCCATGGCGCTGGTGTTCGTGACGCCGCATGCCGACTTCGGCGCGGTGATGCACGGCCTCAAGCGGATCGCCTCGGCGCGCACCACCCTGCTGGGCGTGTCGACAGCCGGCGAGTTGTGCAGCTCGGGCGCCGCATCCCTGTATCTTCCGGCCGACGGCCCGTGGCGTACCGTGGTGCTGCAGCTCTTCTCGCGCGCCATGATCGCCGAGATCTCGATCGCGGTGGTGGACCTCCACTGCGCCGACATCCGCTCCGGCACGGTCCGCCACACCGAGGCCGAGCGCGTCGCGCTGATCCGCCGCGAGTTGGAGCGCGTGTCCATCCCGTTCGACGTCGACAATCGCGACACGTTCGCGCTGACGCTCGTGGACGGGCTTTCGGCCAGCGAGAGCTTCCTGATGGAGGCCGTGTACCAGAGCGGCCGGTTTCCGTTCCTGTTCGCGGGCGGCTCGGCCGGCGGCACGCTCGACTTCAAGAACACCTGGCTATTCGACGGCGACAAGGTGGTCCAGAACGTTGCCATCCTGGCCTTCGTCAAGACAGCGCCGGACTACCGCTTCGGCCTGCTCAAGACGCACAATTTCCGCCGCACCAATACGAGCTTCCTGGTGCTGGAGTCCGACCTGCCCAAGCGCACCGTCTCGCTGGTTGCCGGCGAGGACCATCTGGAGCCGGCCTCCATAATCGACGCGCTCTGCAAGGCGCTGCGCTGCGACCGGCATGAGCTCACCGTGAAGCTGCGCAAGTGCACGCTCGGCATCGAGCTCGACGGCGAGATGTATGTGCGCTCCATCGCCAACATCGACCTCGACGCCGAAACCATCGCGTTCTTCTGCGACATCGGCCGCGGCGACCGGCTGTGGCTGCTCGAGGCGGAGGACATCGTCCAATCCACCACGGCCGCCTATGCGGAGTTCATGCGCGGCAAGCCGCCCGCCATCGGGGCCATCCTGTCCGACTGCATCTGCCGGCGACTGAACAACGGCCCGGATCTCGCGCGCCTGCGCCTGTTCGACAAGATCCCGACGGCGGGATTCTCCACCTTCGGCGAACTGCTCGGCATCAACATCAACGAAACGCTCTGCGCGCTGGTGTTCTTCCATGCGCCGGCCGGTACGCGCTTCCGCGACAAATATGTCGACGAGCTGCCGGTCCACTACGCGCGCTTCGCCAATTATTTCATGCACCGGCGTGTCGCCCACGCGGACTATCTCGGCCAGGCGCGGCGCCGGCTCATCGACATGCTGAACCACGAGCTGCAGGCCGGCGCCAAGCTGGTGGAGCAGATCAACCTCGTGACCCGCAAGGTCGGCGACCTGTCCAACGACATCGCGAGCGTGGAATCCAAGCTCACCGACACCACGAGCTCGCTCGGCATTTACGAGAAGTCGCGCGCCCAGCTCGACACGGAACTCGGCAAGCTCACTGAGGTGGGCCGCTCCATCGAGGCCGTGCTTAACGTCGTGAAGGGCATCGCCGACCAGACCGCGCTGCTCTCCCTCAACGCCACCATCGAGGCGGCGCGCGCCGGCGAAGCGGGGCGCGGCTTCGCGGTGGTGGCCAACGAGATCCGCAAGCTCTCGGCCGACACCAAGATCGCGCTCGAAAAAGCCGCCTACGGCATGGACCGCAGCGGCGGCGAGGCGATGTCGATCATCCAGAGCGCCGTGGATGCGGTGGGCCGGCAGGTGCAGGACACCTCCAAGACGGTGCGCAACGCGCGCGGCTCCAGCCAGAAGCTCGAAGTGGAGCTGCGCGGCATCCTCGAGGTCGCGGCCTCCCGCTTCGTCGAACTGCGCACCGAGCTCGACAGCTTCAGCGGCTACAACGACCAGGTCGCCCGCCTCTCCCGCGTTGCCTTGCGTCTGGCGGACCTGGACCGGGCTGCGTAAGCGTCGGCTCCTCCGATTGGCGGTTCAAACTCTCCGTCTTCCCCGGCGGCGCGCAGCGCCGGGAAGGGGATCCAGGGGTGCGCGCCTTAGCCCCTGGATCCCCTTCCCGACCTGCTGCGCAGGTCGCCGGGGATGACGGCGGAGAAGACGCGCCAAGCCAAAAAGCTGCCCGTAATCTCCGGGCCACCCTCCCCGTCATTGCGAGCGACAGCGAAGCAATCCAGCTAACGCCAGCCTTTTAGACTGGATTGCTTCGCCTTCGGCTCGCAATGACGGCCAGGCGTTGTCAGCGCGAGAACTTCTTGTACTTGATCCGGTGCGGGATGATGCTGTCGATACCGAGCCGGCGCTTCTTGTCTTCCTCGTAGTCCTGGAAGTTACCCTCGAACCACTCGACGTGGCTCTCGTCCTCGAAGGCCAGGATGTGCGTCGCGATGCGGTCCAGGAAGAAGCGATCATGGCTGATCACCACCGCGCAGCCGGCGAAATCCTCCAGCGCCTCTTCGAGCGCCCGCAGGGTGTCGACGTCGAGGTCGTTGGTGGGCTCGTCGAGCAGCAGCAGGTTGGCGCCGGTCTTCAGCATCTTGGCCAGATGCACGCGGTTGCGCTCGCCGCCCGAGAGCATGCCGACCTTCTTCTGCTGGTCGCCGCCTTTGAAGTTGAAGGCCGCGCAATAGGCGCGTGAATTGATCTCGCGCTTGCCCAGATAGATGATGTCGTTGCCGCCCGAGATCTCCTCCCAGACCGTCTTCTTGTCGTCCAGCGCGTCGCGCGACTGGTCCACGTAGCCGAGCTTCACGCTCTCGCCGATCGTGATCTTGCCGGCGTCCGGCGGCTCCTGGCCGGTCAGCATGCGAAACAGCGTCGTCTTGCCCGCGCCGTTGGGCCCGATGATGCCCACGATGCCGCCAGGCGGCAGCTTGAACGACAGGTCGTCGATCAGCAGGCGGTCGCCGTAGCCCTTCGACAGGTGCTCGAAGTCCACCACGTTGTTGCCCAGGCGCTCGGCCACCGGGATGATGATCTGCGCCGTCGTCGGAGCCTTGTCGTTCTGCTTTGCGACGAGGTCCTCGTAGCGCTGGATACGCGCCTTGGACTTGCTCTGCCGGGCCTTGGGCGAGGCCGAGATCCACTCGCTCTCGCGCTCCAGCGCGCGCTGGCGGGCCTCTTCCTCGCGGCCTTCCTGCATCAGGCGCTTCTGCTTCTGCTTCAGCCAGGACGAGTAGTTGCCCTCGTAAGGGATGCCGCGGCCGCGATCGAGCTCCAGGATCCAGCCCGTGACGTTGTCCAGGAAATAGCGGTCATGGGTGACGATCAGGATCGCGCCCGGATATTCGCGCAGGTGGCCTTCCAGCCAGGCGATGCTCTCGGCGTCGAGATGGTTGGTGGGCTCGTCGAGCAGCAGCAGCTCGGGCTGCGACAGGAGCAGCTGGCACAGCGCCACGCGGCGGCGCTCGCCGCCCGAGAGCTTGGCCACGTCGGCGTCGTCCGGCGGGCAGCGCAGCGCGTCCATGGCCTGGTCGACCTTGCTGTCGAGATCCCACAGGCCCTTGGCCTCGATCTCGTCCTGCAGCCGCATCATCTCGTCGGCGGTCTCGTCCGAGTAGTTCATCGCGAGTTCGTTGTAGCGGTCGAGCACGGCCTTCTGCGGGGCCACGCCTTCCATCACGTTCTCGCGGACGGTCTTGGTGGCGTCGAGCTGCGGCTCTTGCGCCAGGTAGCCGACGCGCGCACCCTCCTGCACGAAGCCGTCGCCGGAAAATTCCTTGTCGATGCCCGCCATGATGCGCAGCAGCGTCGACTTGCCCGAGCCGTTGACGCCGAGCACGCCGATCTTGGCGGTCGGGTAGAAGGACAGGTGGACGTTGTCGAGGACCTTCTTGCCGCCCGGGTAGGACTTGGTCAGGCCCTGCATGTGATAGACGTATTGATAGGAGGCCATGACCCGCCCTTCCGCTCTTCGCCGCCGCAATGGGATTGCGGCGTATCTAGCGATTGTCGCGGGCTCCGGCAAGGGAAACGCCGCCGTCACGGCGCCGCGCAAGCCGCCTGCGCCAGGCGCGCCGGAACCCCGGCCCCTCCCCGCCCATTGAGCCATCGGCCCACAGGAGGATCAGCCGATGACCCGCGACCAAGCCCCCGCCCCCGGCGAAATGGGCGGCGCCCTCAACCAGAACCAGCAATCCGACGCCAACCAGAACTCGGAGACGCCCGGCGGCAAGTCGCAAAAGGGCCCGCCCGCCCACCAGGGCCCGGTCGGCGGCGGCAAGGAGAACGCCGAGATGCGCCGCCGCGGAGCCGGCGTCGACACCGCCGACGACCGCGTGAAGGGCTGGCGGGACTGAGAAGCCGGCCGAAGGCTCGTCGTAACCCCTCGATACCCTCATCCTGAGGAGCAGGCCCCCTCGGGCCTGCGTCTCGAAGGACGAGGGCTCCAGCGCGCTCAACCATGGTTGCGGACTGGGCTCCCTCGTCCTTCGAGACCTATCGCCAGCGGCGATGGTCCTCAGGATGGGGGATTATTGGCCTGAAGCCCGTCGCCTCAGGCGGCCGGCGAGCCCTTTTCTTCTTCCTCAAAGGTCACCGCCACGGCGGCGTTGGCCGACAGGCGCACCTTGTCGCCTTCGACGTCTGCGACGAGGCCGAGCGACACATAGTGGTGGTGCCCCTTGTGCGCGCCCTCGCCGCTGTCCTGCTTGGTCAGCTTGATGCGCTGGCCGTCGACCCGGTCGACGGTGCCGACATGCGCCCCGTCGGCGCCGATCACTTCCATGTGCTCTTTGATCTGGCTCGCATTCATCGTGGGATCTCCGTTGGAGGTTGCGGGCGACAACGCCCGACCCGCCGCGAAGATGCGTCCCGATCGCAAGCAACAAACCACCGCAGGGATTGCGCCCCGCGCCCCGAATCCGTACCACTGCGGCCGGGGGCCTGTAGCTCAATGGTTAGAGCCGACCGCTCATAACGGTCTGGTTGCAGGTTCGAGTCCTGCCGGGCCCACCACGCCTCCTCGGACGCACCGCACGGAGAGGCCTTAAGCCTCAGGCGTATTCGGGTCTCGCCGGCGTAAAGACGTCCAGGTTCAGCACCGCCTCGTCGCCGATGACCTCGCCCCAGTGCTCGACGTTGGGCGGCACCACGAGAAGCTGGCCCGGGCCCAGGATGTGCTCCTCGCCGCCCACCACGAAGCGGATCCGGCCCGCCAGGATGTAGGCGATCTGCTCGTTTGGATGCGAATGGGGCTTCGGCTCATGGCCGGGCTGGAGCCGATGCAGCGCCACCGTGGCGCCGTCGCCCGTGAAGCCCTTGCGCTCGACGCCGGGACGCACCGGCGTCCACGGGATGTCGTTCCAGTTGATCGTGGGGATGCTCATCGGCCGATCTCCGTTGGTGTGACGCCTACTTGGCTGCGCCCAGGATGCCGCCCGGACGCAGGAACAGGAACACGAGCAGCATCGAGAGCGCCGCCACGTTCTTCAGGCCGGACCCCAGCGCCGCGATGGCGCCCGCCTGCACGAGCCCGAGCAGCAATCCGCCCAGAAAGGCCCCGAGCGGCCGACCGAACCCGCCCACGATTGCGGCGATGAAGCCCGAGATCGCGAACGGCACGCCGACATTGAACGCCGTGTATTGCGTCGGGGTGATCAGGATGCCCGCCGTGGCCCCGAGCGCCGCGCTGAGCGCAAAGGACAACGCCAGCATGCGCTTCACCGGGATGCCCTGCAGGGCCGCCGCCTCGCGGTCGATCGAGCACGCCCGCATGGCCTTGCCGGCCAGCGTGTAGCGGAAGAAGGCCGTCAGGGCCGCGATCACGAGCGCCGACGCGCCGAGGATCCAGAGCAGCTGGACGCTGATCGCGACGCGCCCCAGCATCAGCGGCGGCACGTCGGTGAACACCGGCAGCGTGCGCGGCTGGTCGCCGGCCGCAAGCAGCGTGGCGCGCTCCACCACGATCTGGGCCGCGAGCGTCGCCAGGATCATGACGAACATCGTCGCGTTGCGGTCCCACAGCGGGCGCACGACGAGGCGCTCCAGCAGCATCCCCATGGCGGCCACGACCACGATGGCGACCGCGGCGGCCGGCAGCAGCGGCACGCCGTAGCGCATCAGCAGCAGCTGCGTCAGCATCCCGCCCAGCATCACGAACGCGCCCTGGGCGAAGTTCACGATGCCGCTCGCGTTGTAGATCACGCAAAAGCCGATGCCGATGAGCCCGTAGATGCAGCCCGTGCCGAGGCCGCTCACCAGCACCTGGGCGATGTAGGTCGGATCAGACATCGGCGATCTCCACTCCACCCAGATAGGCGGCGATCACCGCCGGGTGGGCGCGCACCTCGGCCGGGGCGCCTTCCGCGATCTTGCGGCCGAAATCGAGCACCACGACCCGATCGGCGACGTTCATCACCAGCGACATGTCGTGCTCGATCAGCAGCACCGTGACGCCCTGGTCCGCGATGGTGCGGATCACGGCGGCGAGGCGCTTCGACTCGGCCGCGTCCAGCCCGGCGGCGGGTTCATCGAGCAGCACGAGCCTGGGGCCCGCAGCCAGCGCCCGTGCGACTTCGAGCAGGCGCTGCTGGCCATAGGAAAGCACCTTGGCGGGCTGGTCGGCGACGTCCAGCAGGCCGACCAGCGCCAGCAACTCGCGGGCGCGCGCCGAGACGGTGGCCTCCTCGCGCCGGGTGGAGCCCGGGCGAAACACCGCAGCCAGCAGGCCGCTGCGGGTCTGCAGATGCTGGCCGACCTTGACGTTGTCGAGCGTCGTCAGGTCCGGAAAGAGCTGCACGAGTTGGAACGTGCGCACGAGCCCCTTGGCGGCGAGCCTGTCCGGCCGCATGCCGACGATGTCCTCGCCTTCGAACAGGATGCGGCCCTGGTCGGGCGTCAGGAAGCCGGAGACAAGGCTGAACAGCGTCGTCTTGCCCGCCCCGTTGGGGCCGATCACGGCGGTGACGCCCTTGGCGGGCACGTCGAAGCTGACGTCGCCCGTGGCGGTGACGCCGCCGAAACGCTTGGTGACGCCCTGGACGCTGAGGCGGGTCATAGGTCGGCGCTCCGCGGGCGGGCCTTGGCCCGGTCGAACAGCGAGGCCAAGCCGCGCGGCGCATAGATGAGGATCACGATCAGGGCCGCCCCATAGGCGAGATCCTGGTAGTCCTTGAAGCCGCGGAACACCTCCGGCATCAGGCTGACGATCAGCGCGCCGACCAGCGGCCCGGCGACGCTGCCGACGCCGCCCACATACAGCATCGTGAAGCCGAGGATCACCATGTGCAGGCCGAACACCTCGGGGCTCACATAGCCGACCACGTGCACGAACAGGCACCCGGCCAGCGCCGCGAACGCGGCCGACACCAGGAAGGCGAGCAGCTTGGTGCGGGCGACGTCGACGCCCAGCGCCAGCGCCCCGTTCTCGCTCGCGCCGAGCGCCAGAAAGGCCCGGCCCATGCGCGAGTCGCGAATGCGCGCCGAGATGAAGGTCGACGCCAGCACGATGGCGACCAGCAAGGCGAGCTGGCCGCGATCCGACGTCACCTCGTAGGAGCCGACGCCAAGCGGCGGGATGCCCGAAATGCCGAGATAGCCCTGCGTGACCGACTGCCACTCCACCGCGATCTCGTAGGTGATCAGGCCGATCGCCAGCGTGCCCATCGCCAGGTAGTGGCCCTTGAGGCGCAGCGTCGGATAGCCGATCACCAAGGCGAGCAGCACCGCGGCCGCCACCCCCGCCCCCATGGCGGGCACGACCGGCCACCCGTAGTTCGTGGTCAGCACCGCCGACATGTAGCCGCCCACCGCCGCAAAGGCGTTCTGGCCGAACGAGACCTGGTTGGTGTAGCCCATGAACAGGTTCAGGCCCGTCACGAACACCGCGTAGACGAGTGCGAAGCCGATCACGGTCGCCGGATAGCCTCCGGCCACGAAGCCATAGCCCACGAAGAGCGCCGAAAGGCCCCATGGCAGCAGGCGAAGCGCGCTGCGCCAGTCAGGTGAAGTAGTACTGCGCAAGGTCTTCATGGCTCGTGATCTGATCGGCGTCCAGGCTGGCCGCGATGCGGCCAAGGGAAAGCACATACACGCGGGTGGCCATCTTGAGCGCCGCCGGGGCCTTCTGCTCGACGAGCAGGATGGGCAGCCCCTCGTCGCGCAGGGTCGCGAGCTTCTCGAAGATCTCGGCCGTGATGCGAGGCGCGAGGCCCAGCGACGGTTCGTCGAGAAGCAGGATCTTGGGGTCGCCCATCAGGGCGCGCCCGATGGCGAGCATCTGCTGCTCGCCTCCGGACATCGAGCCCCCGAGCTGCGCCCGGCGCTCGCCGAGACGGGGAAAAAGCTCCAGCACGCGCGCCAGCCGGCGCTCGAACTCGGGCTTGTCGCGGCCCAGCCGGTAGGCGCCGAGCTGCAGGTTCTCCTCCACGGTCATCGGGCCGAAGATGCCGCGCCCCTCGGGCACCAGCACGACGCCGCGCGCGCTCACCGCCACGGCGTCGCCGCGGGGCAGCGGCTTGCCCTGGAACATCACCTGCCCGGTGGTCGACGTCAGCCCCAGGATGGCGCGCAGCAGGGTCGATTTCCCGGCCCCGTTGGGGCCGAGAATGGCGACGAGTTCACCCGTCCGGACCCGGATGTCCGTCGGGGCGAGGACGCGCACGTGCCCGTAGCGGGCCGTGAGCGCCTGCGTCTCGAGGATCGCGTCGCCGGGCGCGCTCGCCAGGGTCATTGAACGACCTTCACCTTGCCGTCGCTGATCGTCGCGATGAAGAACGGGTTCTTGGTCAGGCCCTGATGCACGGTGGCGCTCATGTCGTAGACGCCGGTCGTGCCCTGGAAGCCGCTCAGCGTCTCCAGCGCGTCGCGCACCGCCGGTCCCTCGACCGACTTCGCCTTCTCGATCGCCGCCACGGTGAGCATCACGCCGTCCCAGCCGCGCGAGGCCCAGTTCGGGTCGCGGTCCTGGAACTTGGCCTTCCAAGGCTCCAGGAACTTGCCGATCTCGCTCTTCAGCGGGCCGGCCGGCAGGCCCTCGTAGACCTGCGACGGCGAGGCCACGAACAGGAACTTGTCGCCCAGCACCTCGGCCACCGGCTTGAACACCGCGATGTCCTCCAGGCTAGTGAGCATCAAGAGGTCGCCGCCGAGCTGCTTGATGTTCTTGGCCGCCGTCAGGGTCGTGCCGCCGAGGCCGATCTTCAGGATCGCCTTGGCGCCGGCCGCCTTCATCTTGGCGATCTGGACGGAGAGGTCCGCATCGTCCTGCTTGTACTGCTCGACGCCCACGACCTCGATGCCGTAGTCGGCCGCCGACTTCTCGGCCGCCGCCTTCTGCAGGTTGGCGTAAGGGGTCGGGTCATGCAGCACGCCGATCTTTTTGACGTCGGTCTTTTCCTTCAGATATTCGAGACGCTTGGTCACCTCGAAGCCGGCCGGCGGCAGGGTCGTGTAGGCCCACTTCACCTGGTCGGGCTGCTGCGGCAGGATCGAGCACAGCACCATCGGCACCTGCGCGCGCACCACGAGGCCGGCGGCCGCGAAGTTGCCGGCCGAGACGCAGCCGCTGATGAAGATATTGACCTTGTCGGACGTCAGCATCTTTCGATAGACGGTGACGGCCTCCTGCGGCTCGGACCGGTTGTCCTCGACCACCACCTCGACCTTGCGGCCCGCGACGCCGCCCTTGGCGTTCACGGCCGCGACCGCGAGCTCCACGCCGTCACGCCAGGCGCGGTCGACCGTCGCCGCGTAGCCGGTAAGCCCGGCCGAGATGCCGATCTTGTAGGGCTCCTGCGCCAGCGCAGGCCCGCTGGCGACGACGCCGAGCGCCAGGCCGATCGCGGCCATTCTCATCGTGTTGGACATTGTTTCCCTCCCGTTTTTTGTTTCGCGGACGCCCGTTTAGTCGGGCGATCCGAACCCTCCACCGCCGGGCGTCTCCAGCAGCACGACGTCGCCGGCCTGCATGGTGAGCTTGCGCGGCTCGCTGACGTCACGGCCATTGATCTGGAAGCGACCGGCCTTGCCGGGCATGCCTCCGCCCACACCGTCCGGCCCGCTGTCGAGGCGGCTCGGCACGGCGTTCAGCAGCCATGGCTGGTCGGTCAGCATCCTGAACTGGATGATCTGCCCGTCGCCGCCACGCGAGTGGCCGGCGCCGCCGGAGCCCTGGCGCAGCTCCTTGCGCTCGAACACGATCGGCATGGCGGCTTCCAGGATCTCGATTGGCACGGCTGCCACGCCTGTGGGGTAGCAGGTCGCGCTCGGGCCGGGCTTCGTGGCGCGCGCGCCCATGCCGCCGGAGTAGTTGAACATCGAGGATGTGAAGGGCTCGCCATCCGGCTTCTTGCCCTGGATCTGGATGGTCCACACCGCGCCCGATCCCTCGGCCAGCACGCGCTCGGGCATCACCTGGTGCAGCGCCTTCAGGATCGGCATCGGCACATACATGCCCACCACATGCCGGGCGTTCACCGGCGCGGGGTATTTGCAGTTCACGATGGAGCCGAGCGGCGCCTTGATCTCGATGGGCGCGAGGCTGCCGGTGTTATTGGGCAGCTCCGGGTTGAGGCAGCTGCGGATCGCGAAGGTCGAGTAGGCGTGCGTGTAGTTCAGCACCACGTTGATGCCCATCGGCACCTGCATGGTGGAGCCCTCGAAGTCGACCGTGATCCCGCCCTTCTCGGCGTCGATCGTGACCGCGGTCTTCAGCGTGATCACCTGGCCGCCCGGCACGTCGAACTGGCTCTCGCCATGGTAGACGCCCGGCTTCAGCTTGCGGATGGCCTCGCGCGTGGCGTCTTCCGAGCGCTGGATGATCTCGTCCGACAGCGCCTCGATGTCGTCGATGCCGTGGCGGCGGCACAGCGCGATCAGGTGCTCGGCGGCGGCGTGCCCGCTCGACACCTGCGCGGCGAGATCGCCGAACACCGCGTCCGGCGTGCGCACGTTGCGGCCGATGATGGCGTGCAGCACCGGATTGGGGACACCGCGCTTATAGAGCTTCAGCGGCGGGATCCAGAGCCCCTCCTCATGGACGTCGCGCGCGCCGGCCCCGATGCCGTAGCCGCTGATGTCCGTGTGGTGGATGGTTGAGCCGATATAGGCGATCAGCCGCTTGCCGTCATAGATCGGCGTCAGGATGGTGATGTCGAAGAAGTGGCCGGCCGACAGCCACGGATCGTTTGTGATCAGCACGTCGCCCGGCTCGCATTTTCCTTCGAACAGCCGCACCAGATGCGCGCCCGCGAAGGCCAGCGAGTTGATATGGCCGGGCGTGCCCGTGTTGGCCTGCGCCACCATGCGGCCGCGCAGGTCGAACAGCGCGCAGGCGAGGTCGCCCGCCTCACGCACGATGGGGCTGAAGGCGATGCGCTGGAGCGCCTTGGAGCGCTCCGTCACGATGCCGATGAGGTTGGACCAGAGAATTTCGAGTTCGACGCCGTCCATCGGTTTATCCCTTCGTGGCGACGATGCAGCCGAGGCTGTCGATGACGGCGACCCAGCCGGGCGGCAGGGCGGTGGTGGTTTCGCGCTCCTCGATGATCGCCGGGCCGGTGATCGACTGGCCCACGGCGAGGTCGGCGCGATTGTAGACAGGCGTGTTCTGGCTGTCTGCCCAAGCGTGGACGAGACGGTGGCGGCGCGGCTCGCCGGGCGATGAGCCCGCCTTGGGAATGGCCTTGACGCCGACCAGCGGCCCACGCGCGGTCACCCGCCAGGTGACGATCTCGACCGGCACATGCGAGGGGTTCATGCCGTAGAGCGTGCGGTAGGCTTCGGTGAACCGGCGCTCGACATCGGCGAGGTCGCGCCCGGCGCGCGGGTCCTCGGCGAATGTCACAGCCACCTCGTGCTGCTGGCCGACATAGCGCATGTCCGCGCCGAAGCTGAAGCTCACGTCCCCGGGCGCGCAACCAGCCTCGCCCAGAGCCGCGGTCGCCTCTGCGGTGAGCTCGTTGAGAATGCCGTCGACGCGGCTCCAGTCGAGCTCGCCCAGCCGCCCGAGATCGCTGCGCACGAGGTCGAGCCGGACCGGCGTTACCAGCGTGCCGAAGGCCGACAGCACGCTCGACTGCGGCGGAACGATCACGCTGGTGCTCTGCAGCAGGCTCGCGACCTCGCAGGCGTGGAGCGGACCCGCGCCCCCGAAGGCGAACAGCGGCAATCCGCGATAATCGACGCCGCGATCGGTCGCGTGGGTGCGCGCCGCCGACGCCATCGCCTCGGTGACCACCCGGAACACGCCGCGCGCGGCCTCCACCGGGGTGACGTGCAGCTTGTCGGCCAGCGCCGCCATGGCGCGCTCGGTCGCCGGTAGGTCGAGCCGCATGTCGCCGCCGAGGAAGTTCTCGGCGTCGATGAGGCCCAGCATCAGGTCGGCGTCCGTGACCGTGACGTTCTGGCCGCCGCGCCCGTAGCAGGCGGGACCCGGCTGCGAGCCGGCGCTGTGCGGGCCAACCTTCAGGAGCCCCAGCGCATCCACATGCGCGATGGAGCCGCCGCCGGCCCCGATCTCGATCATGTCGATGGACGGCACCGTCACCGGAAGGCCGCTGCCTTCCTTGAAGCGGTAGCGCCGGTCCACCTCGAACAGCCCGGTGACGAGCGGCTGGCGATCCTCGATCAGGCAGGCCTTGGCGGTCGTGCCGCCCATGTCGAACGACATCAGCCGGTCGACGCCCAGCAGCTCGGCGTAGTGGCAGGCCGCCAGCGCGCCGGCGGCCGGGCCGCTCTCGATCATCCGGACGGGGTTGCGCCCCGCCGTCTCGGCCCCGACCACGCCGCCCGAGCTCAGCATGATCAGCGGCGTGTTGGCGAAGCCCTCGCGGCCCAGGCGCTCGGACAGCCGGCGCAGATAGGGCTGCGAGATCGGCATCGCGTAGGCGTTCACCGTGGTGGTCGACGCCCGCGGATATTCGCGGATCTGCGGCGCCACGTCGGACGAGCAGCAGATGAAGAGATCCGGCAGCGCCTCGCGCAGGCCGGCGACCACCAGCCGCTCGTTCTGGGCATTGGCGAAGCTGTTGAGGAAGCACACCGCCAGCGCCTTGGCGCCGCTCGCCGCCACCTGCTCGACCAGCGTGGCGATGGCGGCTTGCGTGGGCTCAAGCGTGACTCGGCCGTCCGCCAGCGTCCGCTCCGCGACCCCGAAGGTGAGCTCGGCCGGCACCAGCGGCTCAGGGAACTCGATCTGCGGGTCGTACATCTCGTAGCGGTGCTCGTTGCGGATGAAGAGCACGTCGCCGAAACCCTCGGTGGTCACCAGCGCGGTGGGCTGGCCCTTGCGCTCGATCAGGGCGTTGGTCACCACCGTGGTGGCGTGCACCACGACGCCGCCGACGTCGGACGGCTGGACGCCGGCCTTGGCCAGCACCGCGTGGACGCCGCCGAAGAAGCCTTCCAGCAGGTCATGGTGGGTGGTGAGCGTCTTGTCGACGGTCAGCGCGCCGCCGTCATGGCGCAGCACGATGTCGGTGAATGTGCCGCCGATGTCGACAGCGAGCGAGTACGTCATGGGGTTACTCTCTCCAGCCCAAGGCCCGCGAAATGCGTCTCGCGGTCCCGACGACCGCCTCGACCTGCGTGTCGGCAGGGTCGGCGGGGATGAATTGCTTGGCTCCGACGATCGCGATGGACGCGACGAGGCGGCCCTGATGGTCGTAGACCGGCGCCGCGATGGTGTTGACGCCGCTGATCACCTCGTCCGGCGCCGTGGACCAGCCGCGCGCGCGGACCTTCGCGACATCGCGCTCCAGCGTCTGCGGATCCGTGATGGTCTCGGGCGTCCAAGCCGGGAGCGGCTCCCGGCGCACGGCCTCGAGCAGCGTGGCCGGGCCGAAGGCGAGCCAGATCTTGCCGTGCGCGCTGGCGTGCATCGCGAGCCGCGTTCCGGGCCGGGTCGCGAACTCGATCACGGTGCGGCCTTGGGTGAGCTCCAGCACCACGACGTCGCCGTCCACCAGGGCGCAGATCGTCACCGCCTGGCCGGTGAGGTCGCGCAACTGGATTAGCTCGGGCCGGGCCGTGGTGACGATGTCGAACCGGCTGCGGCAAGCCTCGCCGAGCACCATCAGCTTCACGCCGACGTCGTAGCGGCCCGTGGCCGGGTCCTGCCGGACGAAGCCCCGGCTCGCCAGGCCCCGCAGGTGCCGATGAACGGTGGCCTTGGACGCGCCGAACTCGGTCGCGATGGCGGCGAGCGTGGTCGGGCCGCTCTGATAGGCCAGGAACTCGACGATCCGCAGCGCCAGATCCAGCGTGCTCGTCGCGCCTGCCATGGGCCTGTCCAGGACGTCGTTCATTTCCAACCCTGAGCGTTTCAAATAGTGAAACGCTGTTTCATTATTTCAAACAGTGCTGGAACTTCGCGGCGTCGTCAACCATCATGTCGGTTGTGTCGACACAGTGGGTCGAGCCGCTCGCCGGAACGCCCGCGACGCGAGAAGCACCGGGCGCTCGGCCAAAGGCACGATGCGCAACAAGGGGAGAAGGACGCCATGAACCTCGCCGCGATGATCCGGGACGTGGCCCGCCGCCAGCCCGACGCCCCGGCGGTGACGGACGGGCCGATCACGCACAGCTACGCGACCTTCGTGGACAGGGCCGCCCGCATCGGCGCCGCCCTGGGCGCGCGCGGGCTCGTTCCCGGCGACCGCGTCGTACTCGCGATGGAGAATTGCGGCGAGTTCCTTGAGTTGCTCGTCGCCTGCTGGACGGCGGGCCTCTGCGTCGTGCCGGTGAACGCCAAGCTGCACCCCCGCGAGGTCGAGCACATCGTCCGCGACTCCGGCGCGCGCTTCGCCTTCACGACCCCGGGCCTCGCCGAGAGCCTGGCGCCCCTCCCCTCGCAGGCAGAGACGCTGGAAGCTCTGATCTGCACCCGCACGCCGGACTACGCAAAGCTGCTCGAAGCCGGCCCGCGCGCCGTTCACGCCGGCGACGCCGAGGAGCGGGCCTGGATCTTCTACACCAGCGGAACCACCGGCCGGCCGAAGGGCGCGATCCTGAGCCACCGCAACCTGCTCTTCATGAGCTATTCCTACTACGCCGACATCGACGCGCTCGACGCCCGCGACGTGAAGCTGCACACGGCGCCGCTCTCGCATGCGTCGGGCCTGTTCGCCCTGCCGCACTTGCTCAGGGGCGGCCACCAGGTCGTGCTGCCCGGCTTCGACATCGAGGCCATCGCGGACGCGCTCACGCGGTACCGGAACGTCACCATGTGGGCGGCCCCCACCATGCTGACGCGGTTGGTCCACAGCCCCCTCGCGGCGTCGCTCAGGACCGAGAGCATCAAGACGATCTATTACGGCGGCGGCCCGATGTACGTCGCCGACCTCCAGCGCGCCCTGGCGATCTTCGGGCCTCGGCTCTACCAGATCTACGGCCAGGGCGAGTCGCCCATGACCATCGCCGGGCTCGCGAAGGCCATGCACGACCCCGCCGGCGCGCCCGACGATCTGCGCACCTGCGGGGTCGCCCGGACAGGCGTGCTGGTGCGGGTGGTGGACGACAACGACCAGGACCTGCCCCCAGGCGAGATCGGCGAGGTCGTCACCCGCAGCGACTGCATGATGCAGGGCTACTGGAACAACCCGGCCGCGAGCGCCGAGGCCCTGCGCGGCGGCTGGCTGCACACGGGCGATCTCGGCAGCATGGACGAGCGCGGCTTCCTGACCCTGCGCGACCGGTCCAAGGACATGATCATCAGCGGCGGCAGCAACATCTATCCTCGCGAGATCGAGGAGGTGCTGCTGCGCCATCCGGGCGTGCTGGAGGTCTCGGCGGTGGGCCGGCCGCACCCCGAATGGGGCGAGGAGGTGGTCGCGTTCGTGGTCGCCAGCCCCGGCGAAAGCGTCGACCCGGCTGCCCTGGACGCCCTGTGCCTCGACAACATCGCGCGCTTCAAACGCCCGAAGAGCTACGAGTTCGTCGAGGCGCTGCCCAAGAACAACTACGGCAAGGTGCTGAAGACCGAGCTGCGCGAGCGCATCAAGACGTGACGGGCAGGCGCGCCGACCGCGCTCTAGCGCCAAGGCGCCACGGCGCCACGCTGCCGAACGTCGCGGCTCGAAAGGCCAAGCTTGGGCGCTGCGCCACCCTTTAGGCGTATTGCGCCCCCGGCGCGTTGCCCGTACACCTGAGGCATCGCAAGGACCCGGTGAAATCCCGGGTGGCTCTTCCGGCCGCCGATCCGCCGGACAACGCAAAAATGTCCGAGACTGAGCTGTCGCCCGAGTAGCGCCACTGTCTGACTGTTGCGGTCTTCCAAATCCTGTAGCCGGTGAGAACGGTCCGTCGTGACCACTCCTCATGCGGTGACTCACTGGATTGATGCTCTGCCGACCCGCGCCGCGGATCGGGGGATCATCAGGACATAGCGGTTCTCGTGGACGAGACCTGAGCGACGCTTCGTCTCCAGCGAAAGCTGTGTGAGCGATGATGAGTGTTGAACCAATGGTCCGCCGTGAGGCGGCCGAAACTGTCCGTGGCCACGGACTTCCCCCCATCGTGGTCTGCCCGGCGTGCCACGGCGCGCTTTTGGGCGGAGACGCGGACTTCCGCTGCACGGGTTGCGGAACGAATTATCCCCAAGCCAACGGCCAGCCCGACCTGCGACTGCGGAGCCAGATCGACAGAACGGTGCATTACAGCCCGGACGCCACGGGCGCCTCGAAGCTCATCGACGAGATCCCGCTCGACAACGCCGGCGCGGGCGAATCCGTGTCGGACCTGCATTTCACGCCCGACCTCGCCTACGGCAACCGGCTGACTGCGCCTTTGGTCAGCCACTTTCCCCGCGCGTCCCGCGAAGGCGAGAGGATGCTCGACCTCGGCTGCGGCAACCGCAATTTCGAGGAGATCTGCCGCAAGGTGACGGGGTTCGACTACCTCGGCGTCGATTATGACGGCGACAAGCCGGACCTGCTCGCCGACGCGCATGCGCTCCCGTTCAGCGATAGCGCCTTTGCGTTCGTGCTCTCGATCGCCGTTCTGGAGCACCTCGCCTTTCCGGACATCGCCGTGAGCGAAGCCTTCCGGGTGCTCCAGCCGGGCGGCATGTTCATCGGGACGGTCGCGTTCCTCGAGCCCTTCCACATGAACAGCCACTATCACATGACCCATCTCGGCCTGCAGGCGGTGCTGAGCCGGGCGGGCTTCGACGTGGTCGCGATCGCGCCCAATCACGACTGGAGCGGATCGCGCGCGCAGGCCGAGATGGCGCTCTATCCAGGCATGCCGCCGCGCCTGCAGCAGGCTGTCGCGGCGGCGCCGAACTGGATCAGCCGGTTGTGCTGGGCGGCGAAGCGTCAGCTCAAGGGAACGGCGGACGCCTCCGACCTGCTCCGGATCACCCGGAACGCCGGCGGCTTCCGCTTCGTGGCGCGCAGGCCCGCCACGGCGCTGAACTGAGGCGCCCTCACCCCAGCCACCCCCGCACGCGCTCCACGACCTTGGGCGTGGAAATCCCGTAGCGGTCGTGCAGAGTCGGCAGCGCGCCCGCGTCCAGAAAGGCGTCGGGCAGCGCGATCTGCCTGAACGCCGCCGGGATCACGCCGGCGCGCAGCAGCACGCCCGCCACGGCTTCGCCGAGCCCACCCACGATCGTGTGGTTTTCGGCGACGACCATCAGCCGCCCGGTGCGGCCCGCGACCTCCAGCAGCGTCGCTTCGTCCAGCGGCTTGATCGTCGGAACATGGGTCACGCCGACGTCGACGCCGTCCCGGGCCAGCAGCGTCGCGGCTTCCAGGGCCCGCATGGTCATGAGGCCGGTGGAGACGATCATGCAGTCGCGGCCGTCGCGCAGCACCTTGGCCCTGCCGAGCTCGAAGCGGTAGCCGTACTCGTCCAGCACCAGCGGAACATTGCCGCGCAGCAGGCGCATATAGACCGGGCCGGGGTGGTCCGCGATCGCCACCGTGGCCTGCTCGATCTCGTGCGCGTCGCAGGGGTCGATGATCGTCATGTTCGGCAGGCCGCGGAAGATCGCCAGGTCCTCGGTGGCCTGGTGGCTCGGCCCGTAGCCGGTGGTCAGCCCCGGCAGGGCGCAGACGATCTTCACGTCGAGGTTTTCCTCCGCGATCGCCATGCAGATGAAGTCATAGGCGCGGCGCGACGCGAACACCGCATAGGTGGTCACAAAGGGCTGGAAACCCTCGCGCGCCATGCCGGCGGCCGCGCCCATCAGGAGCTGCTCTGCCATGCCCATCTGGTAGAAGCGGTCCGGATGCGCCTTCGCGAAGACATGCAGGTCCGTGTACTTGCTCAGGTCCGCCGTCATGCCGACGATCTGCGGCCGCGATTGCGCCAGCGCGGCCAGCGCCTCGCCAAAGGGTGCGGGCTTCGTCCGCTGGTCCGGCCCCGCGATGGAGGCGATCATCGCGGAGGTCTTGGCCCGCCCGCCTTCGGGCGCGGGCTCGCGCACCGGGCGCTCATATTTGGAACGGCGCATCAGGGCCTCCCGGCTTCGAGCACGTCCAGCGCCTGCGCCCATTCGTCGGGCTCCACGCGAAGGAAATGGTTGCGCTCGCGCGCTTCCAGAAAGGGCACGCCCTTCGCCATCTTGGTGTCGCAGATGATGACGCGCGGGCGCGGCTCGTCGAGGTTGCGGGCGGCGTCGAAGGCCGCCACCAGCGCCTCGATGTCGTTGCCGTCCACGCGCTGCGCATGCCAGCCGAAGGCCTCGAACTTCGGCAGCAGTGGCTCGAAGTTCAAGACGCCCTTGGAGGGCCCGTCGGCCTGCATGTTGTTGACGTCGACAATGCCGATCAGGTTGTCGAGCTTCCAGCTCCCGGCCGACATCGCCGCCTCCCAGACCGAGCCCTCGTCGAGCTCGCCGTCCGAAAACAGCGTGTATACGAAGGAGCGCGAGCGCTTGCGCTTCAGCCCGAGCGCCATGCCGACCGCGACGCTGAGCCCCTGGCCGAGCGAGCCGCCCGTGATCTCCATGCCGGGCGTATAGGCGGCCATGCCGCTCATCGGCAGGCGGCTGTCGTCCGAGCCGTAGCTGTCGAGCTCGTCCTCGGGCAGCACGCCGGCCTCGATCAGCGCCGCATAAAGCGCGATGGCGTAATGGCCGATGGACAGGAGAAAGCGGTCGCGCCCCTCCCAGGCCGGGTCCTCCGGCCGGTGGTTCAGGGCGTGAAAATAGGACACGGCGAGCACGTCCGAGATGCCGAGCGCCTGCGCGATGTAGCCCTGCCCCTGCACCTCGCCCATGCGCAGCGCGTGGCGGCGGATGCGCCAGGCGCGCTCGGCTAGCGAGAGATTGGCGCGCGCCGCGCCCGGGTCGTCAGTTGGCGTCATGGCGAGACCTTTCAGTGGATCAGCATTCCGCCGTTCACGTCGATCACCGCGCCGGTGACATAGGCGGAGAGGTCGGAGGCCAGGAACAGGTAGATCCCGGCGACGTCGCGGGCCTCGCCCAGCCGCCCCAGCGGGATGCCCTTGATGATGTCCGCCCGCATGGCCTCGGTGAGCTTGTCGCCCGTGATGTCGGTCTGCACCAGCCCGGGCGCGACGCAGTTCACCCGGATGTTGTCCGGCCCGAGCTCGCGCGCCATCGCCTTGGCGAGGCCGAGCACGCCCGCCTTGGCGGCCGAGTAATGCGGGCCGCCGAAGATGCCGCCGCCGCGCTGCGCCGACACGGACGACATGCACACGATGGAGCCGGCCCGCCGCTCGCGCATGTGCGGGATCACGGCCTGGCTGAGGTTCAGCACGCCCGTGAGATTGACGTCCAGGATGCGCCGCCAGCTGGCCTCATCGATCTCCATGGTGCGCACCGGCTGGGTCACGCCGGCGTTGTTGAGCAGGATGTCGACCTGCCCGAAAGCCGCCAGCGTCTGCGCGATCGCGGCCTTGCACGCCTGCGCGTCCGTGACGTCGCAGCCGACGCCGAGATGCCCCTCGCCCAGCGACGCCGCCGCCTCGGCCGCCCCCGCCGCGTCCACGTCGAGGATCGCCACCCGCGCCCCATGCTCGGCGAACAGCCGCGCCGTCGCGAGCCCGATCCCACGCCGCCCCGCCGCCCCCGAAATCACGGCGGTCTTTCCCCCCAGCAGCATCGTTCCCTCCGGCGTTTTGGCGAGTATGGAGGACCAACCGCCACGCGGGCAACGCCTAAGCCGCACGGAATTCCGCCACCTTGGGTCTGGCCGCCAACTTCCCGAAAGTCGTCATTTCAGTTGCTATTGAGCTCGAGTCTCTCCGTCATCCCCGGCGGCGCGAAGCGCCGGGAAGGGGATCCAGGGCAGCCGCGCCCATGGCCCCTGGATCCCCTTCCCGACCTGCTGCGCAGGTCGCCGGGGATGACGGCTCGAAAGCTGAAGTCATCACTCGACACATCGCGAATGAGCAGTGTTGGCGAAACTCAGCCCCGCGGCGTCTCGCCCACCTTGGGCGGCAGCGGAAACAGCGTCGCGAAGCGTTCGAACAGGGCGCGGTCGCCTTCCACCCGCAGGGCGCCCTGCGCTTCCAGCGCGGCGAGCGGGACCTGGCCGTAGACGACGGCCGCGACGGCGGTGGGCTCGCCGGTGAGCACGGCGGCTCCCTCGCCGGCGGGTCCGCGGTTCGCCGCGATGCGGCCGTCAGCCACCACCACCAGGAATTCCTCGTCACGCAGCCGAAAGCCGATCCGCGCCGTAAGCCCGTCGGCCCGAGCCGCGTCGAACATGGTGCGGAACGACAGCATCAGCGACGTGGCGCTCAGCGGCAGCGACGGATCGTGCAGGGGCGAGCGCGTCGCCCAGCGCCCAAGGGACTGCACGATGGGCTCCGCCTCGTAGCCCCAGGGCGTCAGTTCGTAGACCTGCGCGGCGGCAGGCGGCGGCAGCTTGCGCCGCAGAACGAGGCCGGAGGCTTCCAGCCCTTCGAGGCGCTGCGTCAGCACGTTGGCGCTGATGCCCGGCAGGTCGGCCCGCAGGTCGCTGAAGCGCTTGGGGCCGAGCATGAGCTCGCGCATCACCAGCAGCGCCCAGCGCTCGCCAACCAGCTCCAGCCCATGCGCGGTGCCGCACGCGTCGTCATAGGTGCGCCGGGCGGGACGAGGCTGTTCAG
Source organism: Alsobacter sp. P4_H11 (assembly GCF_056400925.1). Taxonomy (NCBI): domain Bacteria; kingdom Pseudomonadati; phylum Pseudomonadota; class Alphaproteobacteria; order Hyphomicrobiales; family Alsobacteraceae; genus Alsobacter; species Alsobacter sp. P4_H11. The sequence goes on along the minus strand of NZ_JBFUKI010000004.1, from coordinate 219,149 downwards.
TTATTTTTTCTAACTTCATGGTTGTTTTTTATAACACGTTCGGCTACTGGTCGCAAATGCTCCCCGAGAGGAGCCATGGAGGATCCCCCCGATGCCCAAGATGATCTTCGTGAACCTGCCCGTCGCGGACCTCGCCAAGGCGACCGCCTTCTACGAGGCGATCGGCGCCACCAAAAACGAGATGTTCAGCGACCACACGGCCGCCTGCCTGGTGTTTTCCGACACGATCCACGCCATGCTGCTGACGCACGACAAGTATCGCCAGTTCACCTCCAAGGCGATCGCGGACGCGCGCTCCACGAGCGAAGTCCTGATCTGCCTCTCGGCCGACAGCCGCCAGGAGGTGGACGATGCGGTGGCCAAGGCCGCCGGCGCCGGCGGAAAGCCCGATCCCAGCGCCGTCCAGGACCACGGCTTCATGTATGGCCGCTCTTTCGAGGACCCGGACGGCCACGGCTGGGAGATCATGTGGATGGACCTGGAGGCCTGCAAGACCGCCATGGCCCCGGCCGAAGCCGCGCAGATCTGAGGAGCGCCCGATGACCGAACTCTCGCACTGCCTCTGGTTCAACGGCCAGGCCGAGGAAGCCGCCCGCTGGTACTGCTCGGCGATACCCAATTCGCGCATGGGCGCGGTGATCACCACCCCGGTGGACACGCCCGCCGTGAAGCAGGGCGGCGTGCTGCTGGTCGAGTTCACGCTCGCGGGCCAGCCCTACGCGGCGCTGAATGGCGGCCCGAATTTCAGCTTCACGCCCGCCATCTCGCTCGTGCTCTCCTGCGACGGGCAGGACGAGGTGGACCGCGTCTGGAACGCCATCCTGGAGGGCGGCGGCCAACCCATGGCCTGCGGCTGGATCGCGGACCGCTACGGCGTCTCCTGGCAGGTCGTGCCGGCGGAAGCCTTCACGATGCTGAAGGACCCCGATGAGACCAGGCGCCGGCGCTACATGAACGCCATGATGGACATGGTGAAGCTCGACCTGCCAACCTTGCGCCGCGCCTTCGAGGGCGAGGCGACCTGAGCCGACCACCCCGCGAGGAGGATCCCATGGCCCAACCTTTCGTCTGGTACGAGTTGATGACCACCGACCTCGACGCCGCGCTGGCGTTCTACGCCGACGTGGTCGGCTGGACGCCCAACCGCTACCCCAACGGCGCCGAGCCCTACTACCTGATGATGCCGCCGGGCGAAGCCATGCCGGCGGTGGGGGCCATGACGCTGCCCGAGGAGGCCCGCCAGAACGGCGGCCGCCCCGGCTGGATCGGCTATGTGGGCGTGCCGGACGTGGACGCGGCGACGCAGGAGGTTCGCGCCGCCGGTGGCAAGGTGCACCGCGAACCGGCCGACATCCCCGACATCGGCCGCTTCTCCGTGGTGGCGGACCCGCACGGCGCCGCGTTCTGCCTGTTCAGGGCCAATGCGAGCGGCCAGAACCCCTGCGAGCAGAAAACCGCGCCGGGCCATGTCGGCTGGCGCGAGCTCTACGCCGGCGACGCCATCCCGGCCTTCGACTGGTACGCGGCCCGCTTCGGCTGGACGGTGGACCACGACATGGACATGGGCCCGATGGGCGTCTACCGCATCTTCGCGGTGGACGGCGTCGTGCAGGGCGGCGTCATGACCAAGCCCCCGCAGATCCCCGTTCCGCACTGGCTGTTCTACTTCAATGTCGGCTCGATCGAGGCCGCGCTGGAGCGCGTCAAGGCTGGCGGCGGAACCGTGCTCAACGGCCCGATGGACGTCCCGAACGGCGGCCGCATCGCCCAGTGCATGGACCCGCAGGGCGCCGTGTTCGCGATGGTGGCTCCCGGCGCGCAGGGCTGACCCGCCCGCATGGCGCGCCGGCCGGAAACTCCCTATATCCGGTCGATACAGGGAGTTTCTCCATGACGGCCGCCGGCGACACCATCGAACTCGCCATTGAGGGCATGACCTGCGCGTCCTGCGTCAGCCATGTCGAGCGCGCGCTGCTGCGAACGCCGGGCGTCACCGCCGCGGCCGTGAACCTCGCCACCGAGCGCGCCGCCGTGACGGCCCCGGGCGTCGCGCCCGCCGCCCTGATCGAGGCGGTCGAGAACGCCGGCTACGACGCCACGCTGGCGAGCTCCGGCCAGGAGCAGACCGACCGCGAGCGCGAGACGCGCGCGGCCGAGATCGCGGCGTTGCGCAGCGACGTGGTGCTGGCCGCGATCGGCACGGCGCCGCTGCTCGTTCTCGAGATGGGCGCCCATCTCTACGCGCCCTTCCACCACTGGCTGCTCGGGACCTTCGGCGAGCAGCCGATCCGGCTCATCTCCTTCGTGCTCGCCACCCTGGTGCTGTTTGGCCCCGGCCTGCGCTTTCACCGCAAGGGCTGGCCCGCGCTGGTCCGCCTCGCGCCCGACATGAACAGCCTCGTCGCGCTGGGCGCGGCCGCCGCCTATGGCTACTCGCTGGTCGCCACCTTCGCGCCGCTCTGGCTGCCCGAGAACGCCCGCTTCACCTACTATGAAGCGGCCGCAGTGGTGGTGACCCTGATCCTGCTCGGCCGCCTGTTCGAGGCCCGGGCCCGCGGCGGCGCCGGCGAGGCCATCCGCCGCCTCCTCACGCTCGGCGCGAAAACCGCCCGCGTGGTCCGCGACGGGCAGGAGCAGGAGATCGCCATCGAGGCCGTGCAGGTCGGCGACATCGTGTCGGTCCGCCCCGGCGAGAAGATCCCGGTGGACGGCGTCATCGTCGAGGGCGCGTCGCATATCGACGAGGCCATGATCACCGGCGAGCCCATCCCGGCCAGCCGCCGCGTCGGCGATCCGGTGATCGGCGGCTCCGTGAATGGCGTCGGCGCCTTCCGCTTCCGGGCCGCCAGGGTGGGAGCCGACACGCTGCTCGCCCAGATCGTCCAGACCGTCCAGCAGGCCCAGGGCGCCAAGCTGCCCATCCAGGCCACCGTGGACCGCGTCACCCTGTGGTTCGTCCCCGCCGTGATGGCGCTGGCGGCGCTCACCTTCGCGGCCTGGCTGGCCTTCGGCCCCTCCCCGGCCCTCACCTACGCGCTGGTCAACGCCGTCGCGGTGCTGATCATCGCCTGCCCGTGCGCGATGGGGCTGGCGACGCCCACCTCCATCATGGTCGGGACCGGCAAGGCGGCCGAGCTCGGCATCCTGTTCCGGCGCGGCGAGGCGTTGCAGCAACTGCGCAACGCCACTGTGGTCGCGGTGGACAAGACCGGCACGCTGACGCGCGGCAAGCCGGAGCTCACCGACATCGAGGCCCTGCCGGGCTTCGCCGCCGACGATCTCCTGCCCCTCGTCGCCGCCGTGGAGAGCCGGTCCGAGCACCCGGTCGCGGCCGCCATCGTGGCCGAGGCGCGCCGGCGCGGCTTTACGATCCCGGAGACCAGCGGCTTTGCGGCCGAGCCCGGCTACGGCGTCTCGGCCGAAGTCTCTGGCCGCACAATCCAGGTCGGAGCGGATCGATACATGCGCAAGCTCGGGCTGGATCCCGCGCCGCTGGCCGACGCCGCCGCCCGCCTCGGCCGCGACGGCAAGACGCCCCTCTACGCCGCCGTGGACGGCCGGCTCGCCGCCATCCTGGCGGTCTCGGACCCGATCAAGCCGACCACGCCCGCCGCCCTGGACGCGCTGCGCGCGCTCGGCCTGCGGATCGTCATGATCACGGGCGACAACCGCGCAACCGCGGACGCCATCGCGCGCCGTCTCGGCATCGACGAGGTGGTCGCCGAGGTGCTGCCCACCGACAAGGCCGCCGTCGTGGCGCGCCTACAGGCCGACGGCGCCGCCAGGGTGGCGTTCATCGGCGACGGCATCAACGACGCCCCCGCACTCGCGCAGGCCGATGTCGGCGTCGCGATCGGGGCCGGCGCGGACATCGCCATCGAGAGCGCCGACGTGGTGCTGATGTCCGGCGACCTCGCCGGCGCGGCCAACGCGATCGCGCTCAGCCGCGCCACCATCCGCAACATCCGCGAGAACCTCGCCTGGGCGTTCGGCTACAACGTCGTGCTCATTCCGGTCGCCGCGGGCGCGCTCTACCCGGCCTTCGGCATCCTGATGTCGCCGATGTTCGCCGGCCTCGCGATGGCGTTCTCCAGCGTCAGCGTGGTCGCGAACGCGCTGCGGCTCCGCCGCTTCAAGCCGGTCCTGCGCGAAGCCGAACCTGCCGCCCCGACCGGCGCGCATAGGCCGGACGCGGCCGGCGCGGTTGCGTAACGCGATCCCCGCACCCTAACCTCCGCCCCGCAAGCGCGGCCGCCCCCGAGCCGCGCGCCCAAGCGGAGGATACCCATGGCGGCAGGCTCGATCATCCGGGATGTGAAGGCGCGCCTGTTCAACGTGCCGCTGGACGAGGTGCTGTCGGACTCCAAGCACGGCGACCACACGCATTTCCAGCTCGTCACGGCCACCATTCGGCTCGCCGACGGCCGCGAGGGCACGGGCTACACCTACACGGGCGGCAAGGGCGGCGCCGCCATCCTGGCCATGATCGAGCACGACCTCGCGCCCTTTCTCCTGGGCCAGGACGCCGCCGACATCGACGCGCTCTATGACGGCATGCAGTGGCACGTCCACTATGTCGGGCGCGGCGGCGTAGCGTCCTTCGCGATCTCGGCGGTCGACATCGCGTTGTGGGACCTGCGCGGCAAAGGCGAGAACGCCCCGCTCTGGCGCATGGCCGGCGGCGCCGGCCGCACCGCCAAGGCCTATCGCGGCGGCATCGACCTTGGCTTCTCCACCGAAAAGCTCGTCGCCAGCGTCGGTTCCTATCTCGACGCCGGGTTCAACGCCGTGAAGATCAAGGTCGGCCGGCCCGATCTCGCCGACGACGTCGCCCGCGTGGCGGCCGTGCGCGAGCGCATCGGCCCGGACGTCCGCTTCGCCGTGGACGCCAACTACGCGCTCAGCGTGGAGCAATCCATCGCGGCCGCGGTCGCGTTCGAGCCCTACGATCTCCTCTGGTTCGAGGAGCCCACCATTCCGGACGACTATTTCGGCTACGCCCGGATCGCCCGCGAAACCGGCATACCGCTCGCCATGGGCGAGAACCTCCACACCATCCACGAATTCGAGCTGGCGCTCGACCATGCGGCGCTGTCCTTCATCCAGCCCGACGGCTCCAATTGCGGCGGGATCACCGGCTGGCTCCGCGCCGCCTCGCTCGGCCGCCGCAAGGGCCTGCCGGTGTGCAGCCACGGCATGCAGGAGCTGCATGTCAGCCTTGTCGCCGGGCAGGACCCGCCCGACGTCGCCCGGGCTGGCTGGATCGAGGTCCACAGCTTCCCGATCGACCGCTACACCACCCGCCCGCTCGTGATGAAGAACGGCCTCGCTGTCGCCCCCGACGAACCCGGCACGGGCGTGTCCTTCGTCTGGGACAAGCTGGAGCCCTATGCGGCCTGAGCGCCAAGCTGTTCCAGTGTTTCCAGCCCTCCGCCGTCATCCCCGGCGGCCTGCGCAGCAGGTCGGGAAGGGGATCCAGGGGCTGCCGCCGGAAACTTCGCCCGGTCTCCTGGATCCCCTTCCCGTCGCTTCGCGCCGCCGGGGATGACGGCGGCGAAACTCCCCTCAACGCGTCTACAGCCCCGCCCGAGTTCGCAAAAGAAGAGCACGTCGCCATGGAGACGACGTGATTGACGCACACCCTCGGCACAACTCAGAGGAGTGTTCATGATCCGAATCATCGTCCTAGCCGCCTGCGTGGCGTGCGCCCCCGTCGCGGCTTTCGCCCAGCGGCAAACGGATGCCCGCGAGGCCGCCGAAATCCTGCAGCGTGACAACCTCGTCGACGAGTATTGCGGCGACCAGGCCACCGAGCCCCTGCCGGGCTTCACCGAGGAAGCCACCGACGAAGCTTGCGAAATCGTCGCGAGCGAAGACGCAGACTGAGAACGCCCCGCTTCGGCCGCCCCCGCGGCCGGAGCGCGACAACGCCCCGGGCCTCCCCCCCGCCCGGGGTTCCCGACCCCGACAAGCGGAGACCCCTCATGAGCGAATCAGGCCAGAAACAACCCGGCGCCCCGGAGACCGGCAAGGTTTTGACCACCCGGCAGGGCCACCCGGTGTCGGACAACCAGAGCCTGCGCAGCGTCGGCGAGCGCGGCCCCGCGACCCTTGAGAACTACCAGTTCATCGAGAAGATCACGCATTTCGACCGCGAGCGCATTCCCGAGCGCGTCGTCCACGCCCGGGGCACGGCCGCGCACGGCTATTTCGAGGCCTATGGCAAGATCGGCGACGAGCCGGCCGCCAAATACACCCGCGCCAAGGTGCTGACCCAGGCCGGCGTGAAGACGCCCGTGTTCCTGCGCTTCTCCACGGTGATCGGCGGCAAGGAGAGCCCCGAGACCGCCCGCGACCCGCGCGGCTTCGCGATCAAGTTCAAGACCGTGGACGGCAACTGGGACCTGGTCGGCAACAACCTCAAGGTCTTTTTCATCCGGGACGCCATCAAGTTCCCGGACATGATCCACGCCTTCAAGCCGGACCCGGTGTCCAACCGGCAGGAAGCCTGGCGCTTTTTCGACTTCGTGATGCACCACCCCGAGTCGCTGCACATGGTGACCTGGGTGAAGAGCCCCTGGGGCATCCCGGCGGATTATCGCCACATGCAGGGCTCCAGCGTGAACACCTACAAGCTGGTCAACGACCAGGGCGAGGCCGTGCTGGTGAAGTTCTCCTTCGAACCCAAGCTGGGCGTGAAGAACCTCACGAGCCCCGAGGCCGCCAAGATCCAGGCCATGGATGTCGGCCACGCCACCCGTGACCTTTATGACGCGATCGATCGCGGCGACTATCCCGAGTGGGAGATGTGCGTCCAGATCATGTCGGACGACGACCACCCCGAGCTCGATTTCGATCCGCTGGACGACACCAAGCGCTGGCCCGAGGACCAGTTCCCGCTGCTGCCCGTCGGCCGGCTCGTGCTGGACAAGAACCCCAACAACTTCTTCGCCGAAACCGAGCAGTCGGCCTTTGGCACCGGCGTGCTGGTGGACGGGATCGACTTCTCGGACGACAAGATGCTGCAGGGGCGGACGCTGTCCTATTCGGACACGCAGCGCTACCGCGTCGGCCCCAACTACCTGCAACTGCCCGTCAACGCCCCGCAGGAGCGCGCCCGCGCGGCCACCAACCAGCGCGACGGCCAGATGACCTACCATGTCGACGGCGGCGGCGAGAACCCGCACGTCAACTACGAGCCGAGCGCCATGGGCGGCCTGCGCGAGGCGCCCAAGCCTGCCCGCGACTACCACCCCTTCGTGGAGGGCCACCTCGGCCGCTACCAGACCACCCGCACGGGCGACGACTACCGGCAGACCGGCGAGCGTTACCGGACCTTCGAGGACTGGGAGCGCGACGACCTGATCGCCAATCTGGTCGACGACATGAAGCAGTGCCCCGAGCCCATCGCTCTGCGCATGGTCTGGCACTTCTGGCACTGCGACGAGGACTACGGCCGCCGCGTCGCCGAGGGCGCCGGCATTGACCTCGAAAAGGCCAAGGCCCTGCCGCCCCTGCCCGGCCACCCCGGCCCCAACCGCCACCGCGACCGCGTCACCTACACGGACGGCAGGCCCGAAAGCGGCAGCCGCTCGAGCCAGGCCGCGGAGTAAGCGCCATCGCTTGAGGCGGCGCGGATTGATCCACGCCGCCCCCGGACCGCGAGCCTCCAGGCTCGCCTCTCTGCGGCGTCGGAGAGATTGCGAGCCTGAAGCCTCGCGATCCCGGGGAGCCCTCCCGTCATTGCGAGCGACAGCGAAGCAATCCAGCCTAACGCCGGGCCCCTAGACTGGATTGCTTCGCCTCCGGCTCGCAATGAATGCGAGGCGTTGAGAAGGCGAGGACCTCACCAGGAAGGGATTTCGCGCAGTCCCCACCACCGTCATCCCCGGCGGCGCGCAGCGCCGGGAAGGGGATCCAGGGGTGAGCGCCTTTGCTCTGGATCCCCTTCCCGACCTGCTGCGCAGGTCGCCGGGGATGACGGCGGCACATGGAGGTGGAGTCGCTGCGGCGCCTGCCCCACCCTCCCGTCATTGCGAGCGCCAGCGAAGCAATCCAGCCTGACGCCGGGCAATTAGACTGGATTGCTTCGCTTCCGGCTCGCAATGACGACGAGGCGCTAGGAAAGACCCTCATCAGGGAGCGATTTCGCGCAGTCCCCACCACCGTCATCCCCGGCGGCGCGGAGCGCCGGGAAGGGGATCCAGGGGTGCGCGCCCCTGGCCCCTGGGTCCCCTTCCCGACCTGCTCCGCAGGTCGCCGGGGATGACGGCGGCACATGGAAGTGGAGTCGCTGCGACGCCTGACCCACCCTCCCGTCATTGCGAGCGACAGCGAAGCAATCCAGCCTGACGCCGGGCAATTAGACTGGATTGCTTCGCTTCCGGCTCGCAATGACGACGAGGCGCTAGGAAAGCGAGGACCCTCATCAGGGAGCGATTTCGCGCAGTCCCCACCACCGTCATCCCCGGCGGCGCGGAGCGCCGGGAAGGGGATCCAGGGGTGAGCGCCCCTGGCCCCTGGGTCCCCTTCCCGACCTGCTGCGCAGGTCGCCGGGGATGACGGCGGAATGAAAGTGGAGTGTCTGCGGCGCCTGACCCACCCTCCCGTCATTGCGAGCGACAGCGAAGCAATCCAGCCTAACGCCGGGCAATCAGACTGGATTGCTTCGCCTCCGGCTCGCAATGACGACGAGGCGCTAGGAAAGCGAGGACCCTCATCAGGGAGGGATTTCGCGCAGTCACCACCACCGTCATTCCCGGCGGCGCGCAGCGCCGGGAAGGGGATCCAGAGGTGAGCGCCTTTGCCCCTGGATCCCCTTCCCGACCTGCTGCGCAGGTCGCCGGGGATGACGGCGGAATGAAAGTGGAGTGTCTGCGGCGCCTGACCCACCCTCCCGTCATTGCGAGCGCAGCGAAGCAATCCAGCCTGCCGCCGGGCCTCTAGACTGGATTGCTTCGCCTCCGGCTCGCAATGACGGCCGGGAGCGGGCGCGGCAGGGGTTTCCCAGCGCCGCGGCGACAACAACAGCCAGCAAGCAGCCAGATTTCGCGACTATTCCCGTCTTTGTCGTAGTCAGTCATTATAATCAACTGCAGGTTGCAAGCGTGAACGTAAAATAGGCGACTGCCTGAAACATGGACTTACGGAGCCTCGACCAAAGTCTGCATCCGCAAAGCTTTGTTCATCCCTTCCGGCTTATGAAAAACGGGTGTTTTGGCCGGAGCCCGTCATGGCGTTGTCCTTCAGCAAAGTTTCGATTTCCGCGCGCATGACAATTTTGAGCTGTGCATCGATCCTGGGATTGCTGGTGGTCGGTGGAGTTTATGTTGACGGAAGCCGGCGCGTTGCGGCGGCGTTCGACGAAGCGCAGCGTTTTTCGGCGATCCGCCAGCAGGCGCAGCTGTTCGGGATCGCGCAGACGGACCTGAAGAGCATCAGCCGCGACCTGCGCTTTCGGCGCGACGACGTGGACGTCGAACAGTTCGGCGCAGCGTTGAAGCGGTCTGATGGAGTTGCGGCCGCGTGGCGTGAACTGCCCCTGGCCGAACGCTATGACGCGGAGCTGAAGTCCGCGAAACAGCACGGCGAGGCTCTGGCGGCGCAGTTCGCCGCCTTGCAGAAGCTGAAGACGGAGATCGGCGCGGAGGGTTTCGACGGCCGCGCCGCGGCCGTGGCCGAAGCGGGCGACAAGTTCACCAGCAGCCTGCGCGGCGCGGTGGACGACGCCGACGCGGTGATGACCGAGCGCATTCTCCAGTCGCTCGCGACCATGAAGGCCGCGCGCTCCGAATATCGGCGCTCCACCGACAACAGCCAGCTCGGGGCCTTCGAGGCCAGCAAGAGCCGGATCGAGCGCGCCATCGGCAAACTGACCGTGCCATGGTCCAAGCAGGCCGAGCTGGCCACCGAACTCGACGCCTATGGGGAAGCCTTCACGGCCTGGAGCACGGCCGAAAACGAATTCGTCCAGGCCGCCGAGAAGCTCAGCGGCGCCTTCGACGTGGTTGGCCCGATGCTGGCCGACCTCGACCAGAAAGCCGCCGCCGACGGCGACGCCGCCGCGCAACGGCTGGCGGCCGCCCAGGGCTTCACGCAGGCCGTGATCCTGGCCGCCATCCTGGCCGGCGTGCTGGTCGGGCTTCTGTCGGCCTTCATCATGACCCGCACGACCTCCCGGCCGCTGGCGCGGCTGCGCGACGCCATGCTGGCGCTTGCGGGCGGCGCCATGGACGTCGAGGCGCCCGGGGCGGAGCGCGGCGACGAGATCGGCCAGATGGCCCAGGCGGTGCTCACCTTCCGGCAGGCCGCGATCGACCGCGAGCGCCTGGAGCGCGAGGCGCAGGACGAGCGCCGCATGACCGAGGGCGAGCGCCTGGCGCGTGAGGCCGAAACCCGCCGCAACGAGGCCGACCGCGCCGCCGCGAGCCGCGAGCAGGCCGACGTGGTGCAGGTTCTCGCCGAAGCCCTGAAAGGTCTCTCCACGGGCGACCTCACGGTCCACATCGACGCCCCCTTCCCGCCCGACTACGAAGCCCTCCGGCACGATTTCAACGAGGCGGCGCAGCAGATGCGCGCGGCCATGGGCGAGGTGCTGGCGACCGCGGGCGCCATCCGGGCGCATGTGGGCGAGCTCGCGGGCGCGTCGGACGACCTCGCGCAGCGCACGCAGACTCAGGCGGCCTCGCTCGACCTCGCAGGCGCCCGCGCGCGAGAGCTCGCCCTCTCCGTGCGCGCCTCCGCGCACGCCTCGGCGGACGCCGCCCAGGCCGCGCGCAAAGCCATGTCCGTCGCCGAGACGGGCGGCGGCGTGGTGGTGCAGGCGGTGGATGCGATGGGGCGGATCGAGGGCGCGTCCAAGCGCATCAGCGAGATCACCACGCTGATCGACGACATCGCGTTCCAGACCAACCTGCTGGCGCTGAACGCCGCCGTGGAGGCGGCCCGGGCCGGCGACGCCGGCAAGGGCTTCGCGGTGGTGGCCTCGGAAGTGCGGACCCTGGCCCAGCGCGCCGGCGCATCCTCGCGCGACATCAGCGGCCTGATCGCGACCTCGTCGGCCGAGATCGCGCAGGGCGCCGCCCTGGTGCGCTCCACCGGCGAGGCGCTGTCGCAGATCGTCTCGGCCGCCCGCCAGGTCGCGGGCGACGTCGACGGCATCTCGAACGCAGCCGCCGACCAGATGCAGCGCATCGCCGCCATGGGGGACGCCGTGTCCGAGATGGAGCAGGTCACCCAGCAGGACGCCGCGCTGGCGGAAGAGAGCGCCGCCTCGGCCGCCACCCTCACCGAGGAGGTCGAGCGCCTCAACGCGCTGATCGGCGAGTTCCAGATCGAGACGATCGCCCATGCGCGCCGCGCGGCCTGACCGGGCCGCGCCAGTCGCGCCGGCCTAGCCGCGGCCCTTCAGCACCGCCGCCACCTTGGCGGCGAGGCTGGTCGCCGTGAACGGCTTGGTGAGAAGCTGCACGCCCTCGTCCAGCCGCCCGTGATGCACGATGGCGTTGCGGGTGTAGCCGGTGGTGAACAGCACCTTCAGGTCAGGCCGGCGGCTCAGAGCCTCGTTGGCGACCATGCGGCCGTTCATGGGCCCGGTCAGGATCACGTCCGTGAACAGCAGGTCGATCTCCGGATGGGCGTCGAACAACGCCAGCCCGCTCGGCCCATCCTCGGCCGCGAGCACGCGATAGCCGGCGTCCTCCAGGGCCGCCACCGAGAGGTTGCGCACCAGCATCTCGTCTTCCACGACGAGGATCGTTTCACCCTGCCCGGACGCAATCGCGGTTGCGGCCTGGGGCTCCGGCAGGCTGGCGCGCTCTCCCACGGCGCGGTAGCGCGGCAGGTAGATCTTCACGGTAGTGCCTTGCCCGGGCTCCGAATAAATCGCCGCGTGGCCGTTGGACTGCTTGGCGAAGCCATAGACCTGCGACAGGCCGAGCCCCGTCCCCTTGCCGACCGCCTTTGTGGTGTAGAAAGGCTCGAACGCCTTGGCGACCACGTCCGCCGCCATGCCCGCGCCGGTGTCGCAGACCGCGATCATCACGTACTGCCCCGGCGCGATCTCCTCGCGGCCCGCCAGATAGCTCTCGTCCAGGTGGGAGTTCACGGTCTCGATGGTCAGCTTGCCGCCGTCCGGCATGGCGTCGCGGGCATTCACGGCGAGGTTCAGCACGGCGTTCTCGAGCTGGTTCGGGTCCGCATGCGTGCGCCACAAGCCGCCGGCCAGCACGGTCTCGATCGCGATGTTCTCGCCCAGCGTGCGCTCCAGCAGGTCGGACATCCCGGCCACCAGCCGGTTGACGTCCACGGGCTCGGGCGCGAGCGGCTGCTGGCGCGAGAAGGCGAGCAGGCGCTGCGTCAGCGCGGCGGCGCGGTCCGCGCCCTCCACAGCCTGGCCGAGCAGGCGCTTGGCCCGCGCGTCCTCGCCGGGGGCGAGGCGTCGGCCCAACATGTCGAGATTGCCGGTCACCACCGTGAGCAGGTTGTTGAAATCATGCGCGACGCCGCCCGTGAGGCGTCCGAGCGCCTCCATCTTCTGCGACTGGCGCAGCTGCTCCTCGGCGCGCTGCCGGCTCGCCGCCTCGGCGACCAGCTGGGCGTTGGCGGCCTCCAGCTCGCGCGTGCGGGCCGTCACGAGCTGCTCCAGCGTCTCGTTCAGCGAACGCTTGGCCTCCTCCACCTCGAACTCGCGCGTGCGGTCGCGCAGGATCTTCAGGAAACCGGACGGCGCCCCGCCTTCGCCGCCCCGCATGGGCAGCAGCGCGCCGGTGGCGAAGAAGCGTTCGCCGTCTCGTCGCACCATCCAGCGGTCGTCCGACGCCCGGCCGGCCGCCAGCGCCTGGCCGAGCTCCATGTCGGGCACGAACGCGGCGCGGTCCTCCGGCGTGAAGATGATGCGCAGATGCTGGCCGACCGCCTCGGCGGCGGTCCAGCCCAGCACGGCCTCCGCGCCGACATTCCAGGTGCGGATCACCCCGGTGAGATCCGTGCTGAGGATGGCCGAGTCGGTGGCGCTTTCGAGGATCAGGCGAAGCTGGCCTTCGCTCTCGCGCAGCTCCCGGGTCCGCTCCGCGACCGTGCGCTCGAGGCCGACATTCACGGCCGCCAGATCGGTTTGAGCCCGCTCGAGCGCCCTTGTGCCCTCGGCTTCCCGGCGGGCCTGGCGGAAGCCAAGGAAGCTGAGCGCCCCGAAGGCCAGCCAGGCCGTGGCCGCATAGACGCCGTAGACGGTGACGCGATCGCGCCAGGCCGCGTGGAGCGCGGCTTCCGAAACGGTGACGGATACATAAAGCGGCTTGTCGCCGACGCGGCGGTAGGCGCCGAAACGCGTCGTGCCGTCGGCGCCGACATACTCGCCCATCACGCCGCTTTCGGGGGTCGCCGAGATGGCGGCCTGCATCACGGAAGGCGGCTGCGCGCCCACGTATTCGGTGATCTCCGGATAGCGATCCAAAACGTCCAGCGCGGGAGCCCGCCTCAACGTGACGCGCGCGTCGTAGGGCAGCGGGATCCGCTTCCAGTATTCGCCGAAGTAGCGCAGGTCGGCGGTGGCCGAAACCATGCCGCCAAAAGCGCCATCGGCCCGGCTCAGCCGGCGCGCCAGCAGAAAGGTAGGCTGGCCGGTGACCCGCCCCAGGATGCGTTCGCCGATGAACAGCCTGTCGCCAGCCGCCGTCACCGCCTTGAAGGCGTCGCGGTCCGAGGCGTCCGAATAGGGCGCCGGCATCGCGAAGGTGGTGAACCGCAGGAGGCCGGCGGCGTCGTTCAGCCAGATGTCCTCCACATAGGGCAATGCGTCGGTGAGCGCCTTGAGCTGCTCGAAAAGGGCCTTGTCTCCCTCCAGGCTCGCCAACTCACGCTGGCCAACCGCCGCCGTGGCGCTGCGCAGCGCGACATCCACCACCTCGATCAGGCGACCGGCATGGTCTGACAGCAGAAAGGCCTGGCTTTGCAGTTCGCCGATGGCGTCGCGCCGCATCTGGCGGCGGAGTTCGGTGGCGAGAAGAAGAAACGAGATCAGGATCAGCGCGAGCCCGAACAGCCCCATGACCCCGGTAATGGAGCCGAGCGTCGCCGATTTCCGCAGATTGTTTGTGTCGCCTGTCCCCATGACCCCGGTATTCTGTTGAGCTTTGGCCGCGGCGACGAGCCGAATTTCACCAAAAGGGCCGAAAACTTTCGAGTCAGCCGGTGCGCATGCGGGAAAGTTCCATATTTGTACGCGGCTGTCGATCGGCGAACGCCTTCCGACTTGACGCCAGACAGTTTGATAAATTTTTATGTATTTGCAGATCCAGAGCAGGGTTCCGTCCGTAAGAGATCAACGTGTTTTGCAATCGTGCAGGGGCGGGGGTGGTGCGATGATGCGAAACGACCCTCCAGGACGCACGGATTTTGCGTCCGCCAACGAGTCCGACCAGCGCGAGCGATCCATCGAGACAGTGGCGGCCTTGCTGGCCAACTCCATTCCGGACGCGTTTGCGGGCGTAGCGCGCAGTCAGCCAAACCACATCGAGTTCGATCTCGATCGGGACTTTTCCGACCAGGAGCAGCGGCGTTTCCGTGATCTCGCGGCGGCGGTTATCCGCCAACTCGCTCATGGAAGCGGGCGCGCCCCCATCAACTGGAACGCGATGGGGATCATGGGCATTGCGGCTGTGGAGGCCCCGATGTCAAACAAGCCCACAGCCGCCGACGAGCCGGCGAACGATCCGTCCCAGCATCCCGGGCCGTCCGGCACGCCGCCCCTCGACGTCGATCCGATGGAGGGCGGGGGCGTGGTCCCGGGCGCCCCCCCGGGCGAAACCTTCGGCAGCGTCGCCACGACGCCGCCGTCCGAAGCCGAACAGAACGAGCGCGCCGGCCGTCGCCCGAAGCCCTGACGGGCGTATGGCGTCGCCCTGCGCGTGGTTGCCCCTCGCCGTCATTGCAAGCCGAAGGCGAAGCAATCCAGTCTAGAGGCCCGGCATTAGGCTGGATTGCTTCGCTGCGCTCGCAATGATGGAGGGTGGCCCCGGCCTCGCAGCGACGCCATTTCCATGCCGCCGTCATCCCCGGCGACCTGCGTAGCAGGTCAGGAAGGGGATCCAGGGCAAAGGCGCTCACCCCTGGATCCCCTTCCAGGCGCTCCGCGCCGCCGGGGATGACGGCGAACAATCCTCGATGCCGCAGCCCCTCGCCGTCATTGCGAGCCGGAGGCGAAGCAATCCAGTCTAACGGCCCGGCGTTAGGCTGGATTGCTTCGCCATCGGCCCGCAATAAACGGGAGGATGGCCCCGGCGCCTCGATCAACCTGAGGAGCGGCGCTCACCCGCCCCGAGCGGCATTGTCCGGCGTCGGCGGCTGCGCTATGGCGGGCGCATGTCGAGCACGGTTTCCCTTTACGATCTCATCGGCGGCGAGGCCGTCGTGCGGGCGCTGACGCGGCGGTTCTATGCGCTGATGGACAGCCTGCCGGAGGCGGCGGCGTGCAGGGCTGTTCATCCGGCGAGCCTGGCGGGCAGCGAGGCGAAGCTGTTCGATTATCTAACCGGCTGGCTCGGCGGTCCCCCGATCTACGTGCAGAAGAACGGGCCGCCGATGCTGCGCGCCCGGCACCTGCATGCGCCGATCGGCCATGACGAGATCGAGGGCTGGCTCGCGTGCTTTCGCCAGGCCTGGGCCGAGACGGTCCCGAACGAGGCCGCGGCCGCGGTCGTGCTGCCGCGCGTCGAGGCGCTGGCCCGCCACATGAACAACCGGCCCGACGGGGCGGTCAGACCCTGAGGTCGTCCGGCCGCACCTCGAACACGCTGGATCCCGTCCAGGCGCGCCAGTGCCGCTCGGGAAGGTTGATCTCGCGCAGCCGCTCCGGGCTGAAGCGCTCGGTGACGTCGTAGCGCGCCGGGGTGCGGAAGATCATCCCGATCGTGTCGGGGATGAACGCGTCGCCGAAGCGGCGCACGTGGATCATCGGGCCGAAACGCTCGATCATCTGCGCTTCGGGCAGGTCGACGAGTTCTTCCGTGAAAGGCCCGGGCAGGATCGGTATCGTGAACAGCATCACGCCGCCGGGCGCGAGAGCCTGCGCGAGGCGGATCAGCGGAACCGAATAGCTGCAGCGGATGTGCTCCAGCACGTGGTTGTGCACGATCAGGTCGTAGTGGCCGCGGGGCAGGTCGAACACGTCGGCGCACAGGTCGAACCGCCGCACCCCGAGCCCCGGGTATTTTCCCGGCTCGATGTCGACGGCGTCGTAATGGTCGCCGCCGATCGGGCGCAGCAGCGCCGCAAGCCCCCTCTCCGGCGCGAAATGCAGGATGCGCGAGCCTGCCGCGGGGCGGATACGCTCCTGGATGTGCAGCCCCACCAAGCGGGTGCGCTCCAGCGAGCCGCAGGAGGCGCAGCGAACCTGCGGGCGCTTGGGCATGTCGGTGAAGCGGTCGCCGCCGCACAGGTTGCAGTGCATTCAGAAAGCCTCGGAGGAACGGAAAGGCGCAGCAGCCTCGATCAGGCGACCTGCCGCGGCGCGGCCGCGAAAGGCGCGGACCCGGCCGCGACGCCCACGCGCCGCAACACCGCGCGGATGCGGGCCAGCAACTCCCGCAGATCATAGGGCTTCACGACGTAATCGTCAGCGCCGAGTTCAAGGCCCACGACGCGATCGATGTCGCCGCCATGCGCGCTCGCGAAAATGATGCCGGCTTCGCCCTGCTCCATCACCCAGCGCGCCAGCGAAAGCCCGTCCTCGCCCGGCATCGAGATGTCCAGCACGGCCACGTCGATCGTCTCCCGGCCGACGATGCTGCGAAAGGCTGCGCCATCGCGGGCGGCCAGCACCCTGAAGCCGTGCGCGGTCAAATATTCGGCCACGGCGTCGAGCAGATCGGCCTCGTCCTCGGCGATCGCGATCGTGGCTGTCATGCGCCGGCCCCTCGTGCCTGGATAGCGGCGGGAGCCTAGCACTCGGTCCGTTTGGTCACAATCGACGGTTCGCCACCTCCCTTTGGGGGAACGGCTCGGGCGCCGCTACGCCCAAGCCGGGGCCGGGCGGAAAATTGTCGCTCCTTTCGGTGAAGTTTCAGGAACAAGTCTCCGGCATCAACGTTGATGAACAAGCCGGGCCACGCCGACGCGAGAGCGCAGCCCGAGAAGACGACAAACGAGGGGGACGATCCATGCCGCATCTGAACGCCCGCGCCATCGAGATCGACCCTGAGGGCATGGACCGCCTGCGCCGCGTGATCGCTTCGGCGGCGGGCGGCGCGATCGCGTATGACCCCGACGCCTTCGCGCTGGACGGCGACAACCGCGCGGTGGCCCGTCCCCAGCCCGCGAGCCGGATCGCCCGCAGCCTCTTCGGCGCGGCGCGGGCGCAGCGGATCTACGCTGAGCCCAACGCGCTCGTCTGGGCCTGAGCCCTCCTCCAGCTGACTAGCTGAAGTCCATGATCCGCCCGACGCGCGGCGGCTCGCTCGCCCGCAGCTTGCGCCCGGTCGCCTCCACCTTGCGAAACACGCGCAGGAAGTTGAGGCCCGAGATTCCCGCGATCGCATCATCCGACCAGCCTCGCCGGATCAACTCGGCGAGCAGGTGCGGGAAGCGGCTGACGTTTTCCAGCCCGACCGGGACTCTCCCGCCATAGAAGTCCGACCCGATGCCGAGATGATTCGGGCCGGTGCGCTGCGCGATGTACTGGATGTGGTCGCACAGCTGCTCCAGCGTCGCCGGCGGAATGGCGCCCGTGCGGCGGCTGGGCGCCGAAACCGCCTGCGCGTCCTCCACCGGAGGGGCCTTGCCGTAGGGGTCGCTCAGCGGCTTGAAATGATCCCGGACGTCCTGGCTGATGAAGGTGGGCACGAAGGTCGCCATCACGAGCGCGCCGTTCGGCTTCACGAGATCGAGCACGTCGTCCGGCACGTTGCGCGGGTGGTCGCACAGCGCAAACGCGTTGGAGTGGCTGAACACCACCGGAGCGCGCGACAGGCCGAGAACCTGCCGCATGACGCTGGGCGCCACATGGGCGAGATCGACAATCACGCCAAGCCGGTTGAGCTCCAGCACGACGGCTTCGCCGAAGCGCGTCAGGCCGCCATGCCTGGGGGCGTCGGTGGCGCTGTCCACCCAGTCCAGCGTCTCGTTGTGGCAGAGCGTCATCAGGCGCATGCCGGCCGCGTGCCAGATCCGCAGCGGCGAGAGGCTGTTTTCCAGCCCGACGCCGCCTTCCACCGTGAGGAAGGACGCGATCTTGCCGAGCTTCTTGGCGCGCAGGATATCGGAGGCCCGCCGCGCCGGCAGGAACACGTCCGGATAGCGCTCCTCCATCTGCAGGATGACGTCCAGCACCTCCATCACGGTGCGGCCCGGATGCGGGCTGTGGGTGGGGATGAACGCGGCCCAGAACTGGGCGCTCAGCTTGCCTTCCCGCAGGCGCGGGATGTCGGTGTCATGATCCTGGTGCGCGCGGGACGGGTCCCATTTGGCGACGTCGCCGCGCGCGTCGCGATCGGCGCGGATCACGTAAGGCAGGTCGTTGTGCCCATCCACCAGGGGAATGCGCTCGAGCAGGTCGAACGCATGGGCGAGGGCGCGATCTTTGGACATGGAAACTCCCGTGGGGCCTCTGCGGCGACGCTAGGCTGCGGCCTGCCGATTTCTGCGTCCACCCCCGGAACCCGCAGCCCGGCCTTGCGTTATGGGGACCATGAACGATTTCTCCGGTTTGCGGGTCCTCGTTGTCGAGGACGAACTCCTGGTTGCGCTCGCACTGGAGGACATTCTGAACGATATGGGATGCGACATCGTCGGTCCCTTTTCGCATATCGAGGAGGCCGAGGCCCAGGCGCGCAGCGCCGAGCTCGACGCCGCGATCCTCGACGTGAACGTGCGCGGCCGGTTGATCTACCCCGTCGCCGAGATCCTCGGCGAGCGCGGCGTGCCGGTGCTGTTTTGCAGCGGCTATGCGGACACCCCGGTCTTGCCCGCGCCCTTTCGCTCCCTCCCCCAGGTCGCCAAGCCCTATGACGAGGCCGCGCTGCGGCGCGCCATGGAGAGCGCGTTCGGCGACGCCTGCCGGGCGCGTGACGCCTCGCCCGCCAGCTAGGCCTGCAGCGCGATGTCGCGCTGCTCGGGCGTGAGCGGGAACTGCAGCACGCACACGACGCCGGTCTCCGGGAAATCCAGCGACACGGTTCCGCCAAGCTCGAAGCCGACGCTGCGCTGAATCAGCGTGGAGCCGAAGCCGCGCTTCAGCGGCTCCTTCACGGGCGGCCCGTCCTGCTCGCGCCAGGTGAGGCGCAGGTGGTCGTCGCCGTCGCGCTTCTCAATCGCCCAGTCCACGAAGATGCGCCCGCCGTCGGAGGCCAGCGCGCCGTATTTCGCCGCGTTGGTGGCGAGCTCGTGAATGATCAGGTTCACGGTCAGCGCATGCTGGGGCGGCAGCCGCACGGGCTCGCCCTGCAGGATGACATGCCGGCCGTCGCCGCGCCGGAACGCCTTCAAGGCGTCGGACAGCAACTCCTCCAGGTCCATGTCGCCCCAGTTGGCGCGAAGCAGCAGGGAGTGCGCGCCCGCCAACGCGTGCATGCGGCCCAGAAACGCCGTTTCGAAGGTTTTCAGGCTGTCGCTGCGGCGCATCGTCTGCTGCGCGATAGAGATCACCGTCATCAGGGTGTTCTTCACCCGGTGGCTGAGCTCGGCCACCAGCAGCCGCGTTCGCTCCTCGGCGCGCCGGCGCTGGTTCAGCGCCTCGCTTTCGCGCAGCGCGCGCTGCACGGCCGGCCCAAGCCGCTCCAGGCGCGGCTTCAGCACGTAGTCGGTGGCGCCCTGCTTCAGCGACTCGATCGCGATTTCCTCGCCCAGCACGCCGGACACGAAGATGAAGGGCGCATTGGGGGCCAGCTCGCGGGCGAGCGACAGCGCCGCCATGCCGTCGAAGCGCGGCAGCGAGAAGTCGGAGAGGATCAGGTCATAGCCACCGCGCATCAGCTCGGTCGTGAAAGCCTCGCGTTCCTCCACCCGCTTGATGGTGAACTGCAGGCCGCTGCGGCGCAGATACATGTTCGCCAGGTCCGCGTCGAGTTCGCTGTCCTCGACCAGGAGGATGGCCACCGTCCCGTTGTTGCTCGCCACGCGTTATTCCTCGCCCGTCCGGGGTTTGCTGGTTCCCGGAGGCGGCGGCTCGTTGAGGATGGCCCAGAACATCCCAAGCTCCTGGATGGCTTTGAAGAACTCCTGGAAATCAACGGGCTTCACCACGAATGCGTTCACGCCGAGCTGGTAGCTGCGCACCAGATCCCGCTCCTCTCGCGAAGACGTGAGCATCACCACGGGCACGGGCCGCAGGTCGGGATCGGTCTTGATCTTCTCGAGCACCTCGAGCCCGTCGATCTTGGGCAGCTTCAGGTCGAGCAGCACCACGGCGGGTTCGCCCCGCTCGCGCTCCGCGAAGGCGCCGCGCGCATACAGGAAGTCGAGCGCCTCGGCGCCGTCGCGGACGACAATCACCTCGTTGGCGAGCTGGCACTTGGCGAGCGCCGCCAGGGTCAGCTCGACGTCGCGCGAGCTGTCCTCCACCAGGAGGATGGGTCTGAGTTCGGCCATCAGCGGCCCTCCGAATTCGGCAAAGCAAAAAAGAACGCGGCGCCCTGGTCGAGCGCCGACTCGGCCCAGACGCGGCCGCCGTGGCGCTCCACCATCCGCCGCACATTGGCGAGCCCGATGCCGGTGCCCTCGAATTCCTCGGCCCGGTGCAGGCGCTGGAACACGCCGAAAAGCTTGCCCACATAGGCCATGTCGAAGCCGACGCCGTTGTCGCGCACGAGGTATACGGTCTCGCGGCCCCGGCGCTCGGCCCGGATCTCGATCACGATGCGCTCGCGCTTGGCCGAGTATTTCACCGCGTTGGAGATCAGGTTCTGCCAGACCTGCCGCAGAAGGCTCGGGTCGCCCAGCGTCGGCGGCAGCTTCTCGACACGCCAGTCGATATCCTTGCCCTCGGTCTCGGGCGTCAGCAGCCGGCGCACCTCCTCGACGAGCTTGTTCATGTCGACCCGAACGGGATGCAGCGTCACGCGCCCGGCCTGCGAGAAGCTCAGGAGGTCGTCGACGAGCCTGCCGGCCGAGAAGGCCGACTGGATGATGGTCTCCAGGTAATGCGAGGCCTTGTCGTCGAACTTGTCGCCGTCACGCTCGCGCAGGAGCTCGGCGTAGCCGACGATGTGGCGGAACGGCGCGCGCAGGTCGTGCGACACCGAATAGGAGAACGCCTCCAGCTCCTTGTTGGACTTTTCCAGCTCGCCGGAGAGCTCCGCCATCTGCTCGGCCTTGCGCAGCACGATGTCGATCAGGGCCGTGCGCAGGCCCCGCACGGCGTCGATCTCCGGCCTCGACCACGGCGTGGCGGTCTGGCTCACGGTCTCCTTCCAGGCCGCGAAGGAGGTGCGCGGAGAGAGCCGGCCGGTCACCGGCTCGCGGCTCTTCACCGGCTCGCCCGCCCACGTGACGGTGCGCACCACCTCGGGGCGGAACCACATCACGTAGCTGGGGTGGATCTGCGAGATCGAGATCGCCGCCAGCCCGCTGGCCTTGTCGGTGATCGCCGCCGCCTCCGGCATGTCGCGCACCAGCGAGTCGGTGGCGTAGAAGCCGTCCTCGACCAGGTCCGCGAGCTTGTCCGCCACCATCCGGATCGCGTCCTCGTCGGGCGCGTCGCCGACCACACGGACGTCGAACTCCGACACCACCGCCGCACCGGTCGCGCCCGCCAGCGCGAGCAGGCGCTCTCCGTCCTGCGCGAGCCCATCCAGGAACTGGTGCGACACCGCCATGTTGGTGAGCAGCCGCGCGTGCACGGCCTGCAGGCGCACCCGCTCGGCGGCTTCCGCATAGAGGCTCAGGCCCGCCAGCCGCATCGCGGCGAGCTGGCCGATGAAGTCGCAGGCGGCCCGCACCGGCTGCGGCGCGCGCCGGCTCTCTGCGCTGTGGCAGGAGATGAGGCCCCAGAGCTGGGCGTTGACGACGATCGAGATCGACATGGACGCGGCCGTGCCCATGTTGCGCATATATTCGAGATGCACCGGCGAGACGCTGCGCAGCACCGAATAGGACAGGTCGAGGCTGGCCGGCGACGGGACGTCCCGCGCCCGCAGCAGCGGCTGCGGCTCGTAATTCGCGCTCGGGATCTGCCGGACGCGATTGAGCCGATAGAGCTCGCGCGCCTGGGCGGGAATGTCCGAGGCCGGGAACCGCAGCCCCAGATAGGACGGCAGCACGCCGTTGGAGCTCTCGCCCAGCACTTCGCCGCTCCACTGCGCGTCGAAGCGATACACGAGCGCCCGGTCGAACCCGGTCACGCGCCGAACCGCGTCCGCCACCTTCTGGGCGACCTCGTCGCTGTCGGCGCAATCCTGCAGGTCCTGCGCGAGCTTGCGCACATCCGAATAGGCGTCCTCGAGCCGCACGTCGGCGCCGCGGGCGGCCTCCTCGAACTCCAGCACCGCGAGCCCATCGGCCTGATGCAGCACCGGATGGTAGTCGACGCCCCCGACCCGAACCACCCGCGAGGCCGCGAACCCGTCCGCGCTGGCGAGCCCGGCCGCGATCTCGCCGCCCGCATCCGCAAGCAAATCCGGCAAGGCGCCTCCGAGCGCCTCCTCGACACGGCGCGACAGCACCCGCCCCGCATTGGCGCTGGCCTGCGCGATGCGCCAGTCGCCGGGCGTCAGCGCGAACAGCACGCCATGCGGCTGGATGCTCCCGGGCGTGCGGATCGGCTCCACCGCGCAGCTGTCGAGCATCGGATCGGTCAGCGGCTCACCCATGGGCGACGGCCTTTCCTGGCGCGAGCCACCGGTGGAGGGTTTCAAAGGTTTGCAGCGCAGCCGCCACCACGCCGCCGTCCGTCTGCGGCGCCGAGATCCCGGCCAGCGTGGCCCGGAAAGCGCGCCAGCGCTCCGCCGCGTCGCGTCCGTAGTTTTCGAAATAGCGCGCCCCGGGGCCGCTGACGCCCAGCGTCCGCCGGACATGCGCGGCGATCACAAGGCCGCCCATGGTGGAGCCCTCCAGAACGTAAAGCGACCCCATGGCGTGCGCCGCTGTGGCGAACGGCTCCACGCGCGGCTCGTCGGCGAGCGGTTCGACGCCGAGATCCTCGAGGTCCTGATCAAGAAGGTGAAGCTTGCGGCGCGGACCGAAGAACCCCTCGTCGCCTATCGCCTCGCCGACGGCCGGCTCCCATACGCGGAAAAACGCCTGGTATCGCGCCAGCAGCGCCGCGTAATCGGCGAGGGACAGGTTCGGCCGCAAGAGATCGAGATCGGCCTCGATCCGGTCATGCGCCACACGCGTTTCGGTTTTCAGTCTGTCGAGCAGCATCTCGGCCTGAATCCAGGTCAGTCGCCGGCGCGCGACAGCGGCGACGCGGCGGCTATCCGCGCGGTCCGGGAAAATGAACGCCAGACGTGCTGTACGGTTCCGCGCTCCTGGCGCGAAACACGGGTGTCGGCTCGCGCGCCAGAGCGCACGCGCCGAACGGGGTCCCAGAGCATCGGGGGGAAAGCTCCTTGGCCGGTTGCCGCAACCTTATATTGCAGCCGAAACGCACGTCCAGCGTGTCTCTTCAGCGCAGACCCGCGGTCAACCCCAGCGCATCGCGCCGCGACCAGCGCCACAGCATCAGCGCCGCCACCACGGTGAGCCCGCTCGCCAGCCCGGCCCAGACGCCGGCGCCGCCGAAGCCGAGCGGAAACGCCATCACGGCGCCAAGCGGAAGACCGATGCCCCAATAGCCGAGCGCCGCGTAGAGCATCGGCACCCGCGTGTCGTGCAGGCCGCGCAACATCCCGGCGCCCACCACCTGCGCGCCATCCGCCACCTGGAACAGCGCCGCAAAGGCCAGAAACAGCGTCGCGGTTTGCACCACGGCCGCGTTGGCGGGCAGCGAGAGGTCCAGAAACGCGCCGATCAGCAGCCGCGGCGCGGCCAGCATCAGGATCGCGGTGCAGACCATGAAGCCGACGCCGAGCGCGAGCCCGGTCCAGCCCGCCACGGTCACGCCATGGCGGTCGCGCGAACCGAAAGCCCTCCCCACCCGCACGGTCGCGGCCTGCGCGATGCCGAGCGGGACCATGAAGGTCAGCGACGCGATCTGGATCGCGACCGCATGCGCGGCGAGCGCATCGGGGCCGATGATCCCCATCAGCATCACGGCCGCGTTAAAGATCGAGACCTCGAAGATCACCGTGAGGCCGATCGGCAGGCCGATCCCCCAGAAAGCCTTGAACCGCGGCCAGTCGGCGCGCCAGAGCCGACCGAAGAGCCGATAGCGGCGGAACCGCCGGTCGGTGGTCAGCACCGCCACGAGGATCGACGCCATCAGGATGGTGGCGCTGAGCGTCGCCAGCCCCGAGCCCCGCAGCCCCATGGCCGGGAAGCCCCAATTGCCGAAGATCAGCACCCAGTTGGCGAGCGCGTTGACGCCCAGCCCGATGAACACCGCCATCATCGCCCAGGCTGGCCGCTCCATCGCGGCCATGTAGGAGCGGAAGGTAAGATACAGCAGAAACGGCAGCATGCTCCATTGCAGGAACCGCAGGTAGCCGCCCGCCGCCGCCGCAAGATGAGGCTCCTGCCCGAGCATCAGCAGCACGCTTTCGCCATTCCACAGCACGATCCAGCACGGGATCGCGATGCAAAGGGCCGCCCAGATGCCCTGCCGCACGGTGCGGCGCACCATCTTCACCGAATGCGGCTTGCGCCCGCGCTCGGCCGCCACCAGCGCCGAGGTGGCGCTCATCACGCCGATGCCGAAGATCAGGAAAAAGAAATAGAGGTTCGCCCCCAGCGCGCTCGCCGCCACGGCGTCCGGCCCCAGCCGGCCGAGCATCAGCACGTCCGTCGCCGTCATTCCGGTCTGGGCCACGTTGGTGAGGATCAGCGGCCAGCTCAGGCCAAGGGTCGACCGGATCTCTCCCACCCACGCATCGCGGGTCGGCCGGGCGGCGATTGCTTCGTTCATTCGCGCGGTTGTAGTGCGATTGGCCGCCGGGGGCCACCCTCGCCTGATCAACACTGTCGCTGAAAGATGCGCGACTTTCTCCGTCATCCCCGGCGGCGCGAAGCGCCGGGAAATGGATCCAGAGGTGAGCGCCTTTGCCCCTGGATCCCCTTCCCGATCTGCTCCAGGTCGCCGGGGATGACGGTGCGAAAAAGGCGCGGCCACCCTCACGTCATTGCTGTGCAGCGACGCAATCCAGCCTGAAGCCTGCCCGTTAGACTGGATTGCTTCGCCTCCGGCTCGCAATGACGGCGCTTGGACCGACCGGCGCCGGGAAGGCCAACGCCTCCCCGATGCCCCTCATCCTGAGGAGCAGGCCCGCTTGGGCCTGCGTCTCGAAGGACGAGGGTTTCCAGAAGCTGAATGGTCGAGCGCTCTGGACTCCCTCGTCCTTCGAGACGCATCGCCAAGGGGCGACGCTCCTCAGGATGAGGGGATGGAAAGTGGTGCGAGCAGCCTCACTCATTGGGCCACCCTCCCGTCATTGCGAGCGACAGCGAAGCAATCCAGTCTAGCGCCCGTCCTTTAGGCTGGGTTGCTTCGCCTCCGGCTCGCAATGACGGCGAGGCGCTGCGGCGTTGCGGGTGGCTCTCGAAAAAGACCGCGCACGAAAAAGGCCCGCCGAAGCGGGCCTTTCCGATGTCGCTTTTCACCCATCACGGGCAGGAGTGGCGCAGGCCGTCGTAGCCCAGATAGGTGCCGCTGGCCGGGTCGTAGGACCGGAAGCGCTGGGCGCAGTAGTCCGAGCCGCCGGCGTCCACCGCGCCGTAGCCGTAGCCGGGCTCCACATAGGTGGTGCGCGGCTGCGAGAGCACGCCGCCGATGATGGCGCCGGTCGCCAGGCCGGCGATGCCGGCCGCGGCCGCGCCGCCCCAGTTGTTGCCGCGGCGGTAGTAGCCGTAGCGCGGGCCGTAACCACCACGGCCATAGTAGCCGCCACGATAGCCGCCATAGCTGCGATAGCCGCCGTAACGGCGCCACTGAACCTGCGTGGCGAGGCCGCCGTCAGGCGCGGACTGGGCGATCGGGGCGGCGGCGACAGGGGCCGCCGCGGCCGGCTGCGCCCCGATCATGGAGGCGCCGGCCAGCGTGGCGGCGGCGAAAATCATCGTCAGCGACGTGCGCGGAAGAGCCAAGCTCATGGATTGCTCCTGTTATTGTCGATTGCGGAGTCAACGCATGACCTTGCCGATAGGTCCCCGGCGCGACGCTACGCCCCAGCCGACGCTCAGGGCGTCTTCGGCGCCGTGCTGGGCGCCGTCGAGCCGGGGCCCACCGCTCCGCCGGCCGACGGGCTCGTCGGCTCGCTCGAGCCGGAGCTGCGGCTGCTCGATCCGCCCGACGAGAGCGTCTTGGCCTGGTCCATCAGGCTCGTGGCGGCGTCCACGCAGGCCTTCATGCTCTCGGACGGGTTGCAGCGCACCGCGAGCCGCACGTCGCCGGCGCGCAGCATGAAGCTGGCCCCGCCCATGCGGCGCATCATCTCGCCATGCATGCGGCCCATGTCGCCGTGCATCATGTCGCCGTGCATCATGCCGCCCTGCATCATGCCGCGGCCGCCCTCGGCGCGACCCTGCCCGCGCATGTCGTTTCCACGCATGTCTTGCCCGCGCCGCTCGCCGCCGTCCCGCCAGGCGCTGCGGTTGTCGTGCGACTGCTCATGATCGTCGTCGTCCTGGTCGTCGTAGCTTCCCTGGTTGGATTGGCCGCGCCAGTCGCCCCGGCTGCCCGACTGCTGCATCCAGTCGCCGCGGCGGTCCCAATCGCGGCCGTCGCTCTGGGCCTGTGCCGCCATCGGCAGGCAGGCGAGCGCGCTCGCCAGAATGATCATGCGCATCGTGGTTCTCCCTGGGCTTCACGTCGTTCGTGTCCCGCCGCAAGGGCGAGAGCCGTGGGAACGCGCGCCAAGAGACGGTCGTTCCGGCGACCGGCCCGATTGTCGGCCCCAATGGCGGCGACGCGATGGTGGAGCGGCGCCCCTTGCAATCGGCGCGCGCATCGCCATCTAGGGATCAGACGATGGCGTGGAGCTGCAAGGCTCCGCCGTCGGATCGCCGCCACGCTATGGGCTCGAAGTCGCCGGATGTACGCGCTTCGCCCCTGACCGTGGCGGTTTGCTTTTGTGGCCCTTCGCAGGCTGCCTAGTCTCCCCTCTCACGGCGACGATCCCCTTGTCCTCCGAGACGCCATGCGAAGCCGCATGGCTCCTCAGCCTGGCCGGAAAGTCGTTCGACACCCTCGATACCCTCATCCTGAGGAGCAGGCCGTCTTCGGCCTGCGTCTCGAAGGATGAGGGGCGTTGAGGGACGTATCGGCCAGGCTCTCAGGACGAGGGGTGTGAGGGTTGGATGGACAGTCTTCGGCCCCACCCACGAAAAAGCCCGCCTTTAGGCGGGCTTTTTGCTGTCCGTTCGAGGCGCGTGCGGCTCAGTTGTCCAGGAAGCTGCGCAGCTTGCGGCTGCGGCTCGGGTGCTTGAGCTTGCGCAGCGCCTTCGCCTCGATCTGGCGGATGCGCTCGCGCGTCACCGAGAACTGCTGGCCGACTTCCTCCAGCGTGTGGTCGGTGTTCATGCCGATGCCGAAGCGCATGCGCAGCACGCGCTCCTCGCGCGGCGTGAGCGAGGCCAGCACGCGCGTGGTGGTCTCGCGCAGGTTCGACTGGATCGCGGCGTCGATCGGCAGGATCGCGTTCTTGTCCTCGATGAAGTCGCCGAGATGCGAATCTTCCTCGTCGCCGATCGGCGTTTCGAGCGAGATCGGCTCCTTGGCGATCTTCAGCACCTTGCGCACCTTCTCGAGCGGCATGGCGAGCTTTTCAGCCAGCTCCTCCGGGGTCGGCTCGCGGCCGATCTCGTGCAGCATCTGGCGCGACGTGCGGACGATCTTGTTGATCGTCTCGATCATGTGCACCGGGATGCGGATGGTGCGGGCCTGGTCGGCGATCGAGCGGGTGATCGCCTGCCGGATCCACCAGGTGGCGTAGGTCGAGAACTTGTAGCCGCGGCGGTACTCGAACTTGTCCACGGCCTTCATCAGGCCGATGTTGCCCTCCTGGATCAGGTCCAGGAACTGCAGGCCGCGGTTCGTGTACTTCTTGGCGATCGAGATGACGAGGCGCAGGTTGGCCTCGACCATTTCCTTCTTCGCCTGCCGGGCCTCGCGCTCGCCCTTCTGCACCATGTGGACGAGCTTGCGGAACTCCTGGATCTCCATCCGGGTGTCGGCCGCCAGCGTGTGGATCTCCTGGCGGATGTCCTTGATGGTGTCCTTCTCGGACGCGATCAGCTCCTTCCAGCCGCGGGTGCCGAGCTTCGACACGCGCAGCACCCACTTGGGGTCCAGCTCCGAGCCCTGGTAGTTCTTCAGGAAGTCCTCGCGCGACACGCGATAGCTCTCGGCCAGGCGCATGAGCCGGCCTTCGAGGCTGATCAGCCGCTTGTTGATGTCGTAGAGCTGCTCCACCAGCGCGTCGATGCGGTTCTGGTTGAGCGACAACGACTTCACGTCGGTGACGATCTCTTCCTTGAGCTTCTTGTACTTCCGCTCCTGGGCCGGCGAGAGCGTCGTGTTCTGGAGCTTGGACTCGACGTTCTGGTCCTGCAGGCGGCCGAGCTTCTTGTAGGCGTCCGCGATGCGGTCGAAGGTTTCGAGAACCTTCGGCTTCAGCTCCGCCTCCATGGCCGACAGGGAGACGTTGTTCTCCATGTCGTCTTCCTCGAGGTCGCCCTCGGGGATCGGCGCTTCCTCGCCCTCGGCGCGGGCCTCCGGCTGCGGCGGCGCGATGCCGTCCACGACCTCGCCGCCCTCGCCTTCCGGCTTGGGTCCGTGCTTGCCTTCGGGGCCCGCATAGGTGGCCTCGAGGTCGATGATGTCGCGCAGGAGGACCTTGGCCTCCATGAGCTCGTCACGCCAGATGATGATGGCCTGGAAGGTCAGCGGGCTCTCGCAGAGACCCGCGATCATGGCCTCGCGGCCGGCCTCGATGCGCTTGGCGATCGCGATCTCGCCTTCGCGGGACAGGAGCTCCACAGAGCCCATCTCGCGCAGGTACATGCGCACCGGATCGTCCGTGCGGTCGGTCGGCTCGGCCTTTTCGGCGCGCGCCACCACGGCGCGCGGCGCGGCCTCCACGAGGTCGCCGCCCGGCTCGTCGTCGTCGTCGGCCGCGGCGGCGCCTTCGCCGCCCTCGGTGCGCTCGCTGTCGGCCTCCTCGGAATCCACCACGTTGATGCCCATGTCGTTGAGCATCGCGAAGATGTCTTCGATCTGGTCCGAGGTGTTCTGATCCGGAGGCAGAACCTCGTTCAGTTCGTCGTGCGTCACATACCCGCGCTTTTTGGCGAGCTTGATCATCCGCTTGACGGCCTGGTCGGTCAGGTCGAGAAGCGGGCTGTCGACCTGCGGCGCATCAGCCACGTCGCCCTCGTTCTTCTCTGTCGTTTTTGTCGCCATGCCCGGTCGCTCCAAGCCTGTCCCGCTCGCCGCGGGCCTCTATCAACGCAATGCAGGGCGGAAAGGACCGCAGCCCTTCCGCCCACGCCACATGCAATCCGGATCAAACTCGCGAATCGTTTAAGTCACCCTTAACCTACCCGCGACGCTCCGGCGTCCGTCGTGCCCCAGCGCACATTTCCCGGCTCGCGCTCCGCCGGAACGCGTGGGATATCTGGGCCGGCAGCCTCAGTCGTTCGCCGCAAGCGGATCGTCGCCGCGCCCGAGCTTCTCGATTTCGGCTTCCATCCCGTCGATGGTGGACAGCTGCAATCGGAGATCCCGGATCCAGGCGAGGCTGGCCTCGCTCTCGTCCTGGGCGAACGCCATTTCGGCCAATCCGAGTTCCTTATGTAGCGTCCGCGCCTTGTGATGCAAGGTCGTGGCCTGACGAAGGCTTTCCCTGACTTCGTCGGGATCGGCCGAAGAGTCAAGGCACCACCGGTCGCCGGGGCGGACGGCCGCCTCCAGGCGCGCCAGCAGCGGGCCCAGGCCTTGCGCCTCCAGGGCGGCGCGCACGTCCGTGGCGGACCCCCGCTCAAGGTGCGCGTCGATGTCCACCAGCGCCTGCCGCAGGCGGTTGGTGTCCGGGTGCGCGAGGTCGAGCTCGCCCAGCGCCTCCGCCTGCGTGGCCAGCAGCATGCGGTGCGCTGCGAGCGCGAGCAGGATCAGGGCCTCGCGCGGCGAGACCGTGGGCGCCTGCGAGAACAGGGGGCTGCGCGCCAGGCTCTCGGACGCCCGCATGGGCTCGGACCCGAACCCGCCCCGGCGCGGGTCGCCCCGGCGCTGGCCCCCTCGCGCGGGCGCGCCTGCGCCAGGCCGCGCTCCCCCGTAGGCGCCGCCCGGGCGCCCGGCCCCGTAGCCGCCGCCGCGCGGCGTCAGCTCGCGCATGCGCGCGTCCATCTCGGCGCGGTAGTGCCGGCGCAGGTCCTCGTCGCGCACGCCCGCCAGCAGCGTGCGGATGCGCCGCTCCAGCATGGCCTTGCGCTCGGGCGTGTCGAGCGGGCCCGCCTCCGTCTCCCGGCGCCAGAGCACCTCCGCCATCGGCAGCGCGCCTTCCAGCACCCGCGCGATGGCGGGCCCGCCGCCCGAGCGCGCCAGGTCGTCCGGGTCCTGGCCCTCGGGCAGGAGCGCGAAGCGCAGGGACTTGCCCGGCTCCAGGAGCGGGAGCGCGACCTCGATCGCCCGGTAAGCCGCGCGCTGGCCCGCCTTGTCCCCGTCAAAGCACAGGATCGGCTCGTCCGTCATGCGCCAGAGCAGCGTGAGCTGGTCGGGCGTCAGCGCGGTGCCGAGCGGCGCGACGGCGTGCGGGAAGCCCGCCACGCTCATCGCGATCACGTCGACGTAACCCTCCACCGCGATCACGGTCCCGCGCTCATGCGCGGCCTTGCGGGCGTTGTGATGGTTGTAGAGCACCGCGCCCTTGTGGAAGAGCGACGTCTCCGGGCTGTTCAGATACTTGGCCGGCACGTCGGCCTGGAGGGCGCGCCCGCCGAACGCGATGGCGCGGCCGCGGATATCCCAGATCGGAAACATCAGCCGGTCGCGAAACCGGTCGAAGGGCACCGCGACGTCGTCGCCATGCACCAGCAGCCCGGTCTCGATCATGGCGTCGACGCCGACGCCTTTTCCGGCTAGATGATCGCGCAACCCGTGCCGCTCGGCGCTCGAATAGCCGAGGCCGAAGCGCTCGCGCACGTCCGGGCCGAGCCCCCGGTTCTCGCAATAGGCCCGCGCCTTGGCGCCGACCCGGCCTTCCAGCTGCGAGCGATAGAAATCGGCCGCGAGTTGCATGACCTCGTTGAGGCCCCGGACCTTGCGCTCCTGCTCCTCGGCCTCGCGCGAAATCTTGGGCAAGGCGACGCCCGCCTGCCCGGCCAAGCGCTCAACCGCCTCCGGAAAAGCCACGCCTTCCGTTTCCATCACGAAAGCGAAGATGTCGCCGTGCTTGCCGGACGAGAAATCGTGAAAGAAGCCCTTCTGGTCGTTCACGAAGAACGACGGCGAGCGCTCTGCGTTAAAGGGCGACAGCCCCTTCCACTCGCGCCCGGCCTTCTGAAGGCGCACGCGCTTGCCCACGACCTCCGAAACCGGAAGCCGCGCGCGGATCTCATCGAGGAGGCCGGGCGGGAATTTCATCGGGATCTGTGTAGCCGAATTGCAGCTCTGCGCGATAGATGTTGCCCCATGAAGCCGACCTGTATATACGTTTGCATGCTGCGGAGTTTTCACGGCAGAGGAAAACCCCAGCGACCAGGGCAGAAGACAGATTTGGGACGGAGCCATGAACATCCACGTGTCCGTTTTTTGGTGGCCTAAAAGGAATTTGGAATGGCCCTCGTCTTCACCTGGGATGCGCAGAAATGCGCGAGCAATTTAGAAAAGCATGGGATCCACTTCACAGAAGCGGCCGCAGTTCTAAGTGGTTGGACATTAGCAATCCGGTCTGATCGAGACGAAGAAGTGCGCTGGCTTGCTCTCGGGCCACTTCCAGAGGGTACACTGATTGCCGTCGTCTACACCGTCAGGGAAGAAGCCGTTCGGATCATCTCTGCGCGGAAAGCGAGGACTTATGAACGGGAAGCGTATCGACGACACAGTCGAATATCTCGGGACCCTGAGTGACGGTCGCGCGGTGCTTCGCTCGGCGGCTGGTCACATCAACCTTCAGGAGGCGCGCTCCGATTTCGCCAGGGTGGAACGCCTTTCGGATAACGACGTGGATCGCGCTTCGTCAGGCGACCGGGACTTCACTGATTTTGAAGACGTCGACTGGTCTACAGCCGAGTGGATGCCGCCGCTCGTCAAGAAGCGTCCGATTTCCATTCGCGTTGACGAGGACGTCCTCACGTTCTTTCAGGAGGCTGGGCCTGGTTACCAGAAGCGGATGAACGCCGTGCTGCGGCGCTTCATGGAGGAGTCGCGCCGGACGAAGCGCACTGCTTAGTCATCCCCGCTTTCCACAGAGTCAGCGCTGATCCAAGATCAGATTCGCCGCGACCGCGCCCGATCAGCAAACGCCGGTTGTGGCCGGCGCCTGCCCCCTCCTGCCACTCAGCCCTGCAGCTTCGCCTTGATGGCCGCGCTGGCCTTGCCGAAGTCCATCTTGCCGGCGTAGCGCTCCTTCAGGGCGGCCATGACCTTGCCCATGTCCTTCATGCCGGCCGCGCCGGTCTCCGCGATGGCGCCGTCGATGGCGCCGGAGACCTCGGCGTCGTCCATCTGCTTGGGCATGAACGACATGATGATGGCGATCTCCTCCCCCTCCTGCTCGGCGAGCTCGGGGCGGGCGTTGTCCTGGTAGATCTTCTGCGATTCCTGGCGCTGCTTGATCATCTTCTGCAGCAGGCCGAGGATCTCCTCGTCGCCGAGCGGCTCCTTGCCGGCGGTGCGCGCCTCGATGTCGCGATCCTTCAGGGCGGCCGTGATCAGCCGCACGGTGGAGATCCGGCGCTTGTCGCCCGCCTTCATGGCCTCTTTCAGCGCAGTGGTGAATTGCTCGCGCATGGCGATCGTCTTTCCTGGTTGAGGCTTTCGCCCGTCCTGCCCGATTCGTCTTCGGCAGATTCGTCGGCAGTGCGGCGGAATCGTTAAGTCACTGAAAGCGGTTGTGAATTCCGGAATGCTTTCCGGTTGACGCCGCGCGCCCGTCCCCCTAGTTTGCCGGTCCGGCGCTCGGGTCCCAAGGACCCGGGCCGCGAGCGTGCGACGGATGTGCAACGCTCCCAGGCGCGGCGAAGAGTTCCGCGTCCGGGCGGCAGGACTTAGGACGAAAATGGCGACGCTTCAAGATCAGGCCCCCGGGCAGGCCCAGGGCGCGACGGATCACGGCGGCTGGGCGGAGCCCCGCGCCACGGCGCTTCTCGTGCTGGCGGACGGCACCGTGCTGGAAGGCTTCGGCGCCGGCGCCGAGGGCTCGGCCGTCGGCGAGGTCTGCTTCAACACCGCCATGACGGGCTATCAGGAGATCCTGACCGACCCGTCCTATGCGGGCCAGATCATCACCTTCACGTTCCCGCACATTGGCAATGTCGGGGTGAACGACGAGGACGTCGAGACCGTCAACATGGCGGCCAATTCGGGCGTGCGCGGGGCCATCCTGCACACCGCCATCACGGACCCGTCCAACTGGCGCGCCGCCCGCCACTTCGACGCCTGGCTAAAGAGCCGCGGCATCGTCGGCCTGGCGGGGATCGACACAAGGGCGTTGACGGCGCTGATCCGCGAGAAGGGCATGCCCAACGCCGTGATCGCGCATGCGCCGGACGGCGTGTTCGACGTCGAGGCGCTGAAGCGCGAAGCCGCCGCCCTGCCCTCCATGGACGGGCTCGACCTCGTCCCAATGGTGATGGCCGCGCAGCGCTACACATGGGACGAGAAGAGCTGGAAGTGGGGCGAAGGCTTCGGCCTCCAGGAGAACCCGACCCGGCACGTGGTCGCCATCGATTACGGCGTGAAGCGCAACATCCTGCGCCTGCTGGCCGACCGCGGCTGCAAGGTTACGGTGGTGCCCGCCACCGCCACCGCCGAGGACGTGCTGGCGCTGAAGCCGGATGGCGTGTTCCTGTCCAATGGCCCGGGCGACCCGGCCGCGACCGGCGAGTATTCGGTCCCGGTGATCCGCGAATTGCTGGACCAGAAGATGCCGACCTTCGGCATCTGCCTCGGCCACCAGATGCTGGCGCTGGCCGTGGGCGGCAAGACCGCCAAGATGCACCAGGGCCACCATGGCGCGAACCACCCGGTGAAGGACTTCACGACCGACAAGGTCGAGATCGTCTCCATGAATCACGGCTTCGCGGTGGACCGTGACAGCCTGCCGGCCAACGCCAAGGAGACGCACGTCTCCCTGTTCGACGGCTCGAACTGCGGCATCGCGCTCACGGACCGCCCGGCCTTCTCGGTGCAGCACCACCCGGAAGCCTCGCCTGGCCCGCAGGACAGCCACTACCTGTTTGATCGCTTCGTCGAGATGATCGACGCCAACAAGCGTTGAACGCCTTCGCGCCTTGCCCTCGCGGGCTGGGCGCTGCACCATCGTGATCCCCCCGATTCACGCTGCCGCCCCTCGCGCAGCGTTTGGGAGGTTGCGATGAAGCTGCTGTCGATGTGCCTCGCGGCTGCGGGAGCGGCCCTGGCCGTCCTCCCGGCCGACGCCGCCAGCCTCAAGCGCGGCGCCGCGATCGCGCAGGCCAATTGCGGGCCTTGCCATGCGGTGGGACGAAGCGGCCAGAGCCGCAACGCCGCCGCCCCGCCCTTTCGGACATTGTCCGAGCGCTACCCGATCTCATCGCTGCAGGAAGCGCTCGCCGAGGGCATCATGGTCGGCCACGAGGACGCGGGCATGCCGGAGTTCAACTTCTCGGTCGAGGAGGTCGACAGTCTGGTGGCCTATATCGACAGCCTTTCGCCGCGCCGAAAGAAACGCTGAACCGCCGAAGCGCCGGGCCGCTTTCCTTGTTCTTCCAGCCGGTTACAATCGGCGTACAACCATCGGCGGCCCATCCTTCGCCGCGAGGGGAAGGCTGAATGGCGATGTCCTGGCGCGAGTTCTTCGACGGCGATCACGCGCTCTACGTCAACGAGCGACACAAGCTGCTGCATGGCCGCATGGTGGCGCGCGACGTCGCTGCGCTGGTGCGCGAGCTCTCGCCGCCGGGCCGAAAGCCGATTGTGCTCGATTTCGGCTGCGGCGAGGCTTCGGAGGCCAGGGTCGTGGCGGCGGTCGCCTCACGGTTGATCCTCTCGGACGCCGCGCCAGGCGTGCTGGCGGGGGTGCGCGCGCGGTATGCCGGCGATACGGCCATCGAGGCGCTCTCCCCCGAGGAGGTCGACGCGCTGGCCCCGGGGTCGCTCGACATCGTGGTGGTCAACTCGCTGCTGCAATACCTGCCGCGCCCCGAGCTCGACCGGCTGCTCGCGCAGTGGAACCGCCTCTTGCGTCCCGGCGGCCACCTCGTGTTGGGCGACGTGATCCCGCCGGACGTGAACCCGGTGACGGACGCGGCCGCGTTGCTGCGCTTCGGCTACGAGGGCGGTTTCCTGCTGGCCGCCGGCGCCGGCCTCGTCCGCACCGCGCTGTCGGATTACCGCAAGCTCCGGGCCGAGCTCGGCCTCTCCACCTATGACGAGAACGCCATGCTGACGATCCTTGAGAACGCCGGCTTCGACGCCGAGCGCCGCCGCCCCAACATCGGCCACAACCAGGCCCGCATGTGCTTCGTGGCGACCCGGCCGGACTAGGCGCTCGCGCGAGCTTCCAGGCGCTCGCGGTGCTGGCGGCGCTTCACCATCGTGAGCGCGATCACGATGGCGCAGCCCGCCGTGTTGACGCCCGAGATGAAGGCGAGCCACGGGTCGTGCAGGTTCACGGCCGCATAACCCAGCGTCGAGCCGTTGGCGCAGGTCCACATCGCCCAGGTGCTGTACGAGATGGCGGATGCCCCGTGCTCGTCGCGCGCGACCTTGATGATTTGCGGCACGTAAGAAAAGACACGCAGAAAATTGAAGAAGCTGAAGAGCGCCAGCATCAAGTCGGCAGTACTCATTCCACCCTCGCGCGGTGTGCGGCTCAAGCCGTGACGCCCCGCAATCGAGTGTGCACGATCCACTGCGCCTGATCTGTGCCTTGCTTCACAGCGGAGCGGGAGGAATCTCCCGGTGACCCTGGAATGTCCACCACCGGTTGGCCGCAAAGCTCCAGAGCATCACGCAGCCCGTGGTGATGACCTGCGCAAGCAGATAGGGGATGTCCCAGCGCCCGTGCAGCAGGCCCATCGCGAGGCCGGTGAGCACGAAGCCCACCGCCGCCACCAGCGCGAACCGCCACGTCGCCTCGCCATGCGGGCGGTTGCTGCGGAACGCAAAGCGGCGGTTCAGCGCGTAGGACACCACGCCGCCCGCCACATAGCCGGCCAGCGTGGCGGCCACCACGGGCGCGCCCGCGCCCTCCACGAGGGCGACCAGCACGCCGTAATGGGCCACGGCCGAAACCAGCCCGACGCCCGCGAAGGCGGAGAACTGGCGCTTCAGGGCGGAGGCGGGCGGCTGCGGTGCGGACATGGCGGGCTTGTGGGCCTCCGGCCCCATGCGGTCAACCCGCTCGCGAGCGCGTCCTCCACAGCCCAAGCCGCGTTTCCGCTTCCCACGGCTTCGATTCTCGTCTAAGGACACCCGACTTTCGGCGGGAAGTCTCGATAACCGGCGTCCCCGCCCGAAACCTGATCCAGGTTCCCGCGAGGACGCGCTCCGGCCGTGTTGATGGCCGACAGCGCGGCCTTTTTTTGTGCGCGCGTCCAGGCGGATTTCCGGCTGGCGCATAGCCCTGACGAAGAGCGACATGCCAAAGCGGACAGACATCTCCACCATCCTGATCATCGGCGCGGGCCCCATCGTCATCGGACAGGCCTGCGAATTCGATTATTCCGGCACGCAGGCCGTGAAGGCCCTCAAGGAAGAGGGCTACCGGATCGTGCTGGTGAATTCGAACCCGGCCACGATCATGACCGACCCGGACATGGCGCACCGAACCTATGTGGAGCCGATCACCGCCGAGGTGGTGGCCAAGATCATCGAGAAGGAGCGCTACGCGGTTCCGGGCGGCTTCGCGCTGCTGCCCACCATGGGCGGCCAGACGGCGCTGAACTGCGCGCTCTCGCTGAAGAAGCTCGGCGTGCTGGAGAAGTTCGACGTCGAGATGATCGGCGCCACCGCGGAGGCCATCGACAAGGCCGAGGATCGCGAGCTCTTCCGCGACGCCATGACGAAGATCGGGCTGGATACGCCCCGCTCGCACCAGATCAAGACGCTGGCGGGCGCGCTGGAGGCGCTGGCCGACATCGGCCTGCCGGCCATCATCCGGCCCTCCTTCACGATGGGCGGCACCGGCGGCGGCATCGCGTACAACAAGGCCGAGTTCATCGAGATCATCGAGCGCGGCATCGACGCCTCGCCCACCAACGAGGTGCTGGTCGAAGAGAGCGTGCTCGGCTGGAAGGAATACGAGATGGAGGTGGTCCGCGACCGCGCGGACAACTGCATCATCATCTGCTCCATCGAGAACATCGACCCGATGGGCGTCCACACGGGCGATTCGATCACCATCGCGCCCGCGCTGACGCTCACCGACAAGGAATACCAGCGCATGCGCGACGCCTCGCTGGCGGTGCTGCGCGAGATCGGCGTCGAGACGGGCGGCTCCAACGTGCAGTTCGCCGTGGATCCCGACACCGGCCGCATGATCGTGATCGAGATGAACCCGCGTGTGTCGCGGTCCTCGGCGCTGGCCTCCAAGGCCACCGGCTTCCCTATCGCCAAGGTCGCGGCAAAGCTGGCCGTCGGCTACACGCTGGACGAGATCGCCAACGACATCACGGGCGGGGCCACGCCGGCCTCCTTCGAGCCGACCATCGACTACGTGGTCACCAAGATCCCGCGCTTCGCCTTCGAGAAATTTCCGGGCGCCGAGAAGACGCTGACGACTTCCATGAAGTCGGTCGGCGAGGCCATGGCGATCGGCCGCACCTTCCAGGAATCGCTCCAGAAGGCGCTGCGCTCGCTGGAGACGGGCCTCACCGGCCTCGACGAGATCGAGATCGAGGGGCTGGGCCTCGGCGACGACAAGAACGCCATCCGGGCCGCGCTCGGCACGCCGACGCCGGACCGGCTGCTGCAGGTCGTCCAGGCCATGCGCTACGGCTTTGACGTCGAGCAGATCTACCAGGCCTGCAAGATCGACCGCTGGTTCCTGGAGCAGCTCTGGTCGCTGGTCGAGACCGAGAACAAGGTCCGCGCGCTCGGCCTGCCGACCACGCCCGGCGCGTTCCGGCAGCTGAAGTCCATGGGCTTCTCGGATGCGCGGCTGGCCGTGCTGGCCAAGCTCTCCGAGGCGGAAGTCTCCAAGCGCCGCCGCGCGCTCGAGGTGCGGCCGGTGTTCAAGCGCATCGACACCTGCGCGGCCGAGTTCGCGTCGCCCACCGCCTACATGTACTCCACCTACGCGCCGCCTTTCGCGGGCGTCTTCGCGGACGAGGCGCAGCCTACCGACCGCAAGAAGATCGTGATCCTGGGCGGCGGGCCCAACCGCATCGGCCAGGGCATCGAGTTCGACTATTGCTGCTGCCACGCCTGCTTCGCGCTCAGCGAGGCCGGCTTCGAGACCATCATGGTCAACTGCAATCCCGAGACGGTCTCGACCGACTACGACACCTCCGACCGGCTCTATTTCGAGCCGCTCACGGCCGAGGACGTCACCGAGATCCTGCTCAAGGAGAAGCAGAACGGCACGCTCGTCGGCGTCATCGTGCAGTTCGGCGGCCAGACCCCACTGAAGCTCGCCAAGGCGCTGGAGCAGGCCGGCATCCCGATCCTCGGCACCTCGCCGGAAGCGATCGACCTCGCCGAGGACCGCGACCGCTTCAAGCGCCTGCTGGACAAGCTCGGCCTCAAGCAGCCGCAGAACGGCATCGCGTATTCGGTGGAGCAGAGCCGCCTGATCATGCAGGACCTCGGCCTGCCGCTGGTGGTGCGCCCGTCCTACGTGCTCGGCGGCCGCGCCATGGAGATCATCCATGACGAGGCCATGTTCGACAAATACCTGCTCGGCACGCTGCCCGAGCTGGTGCCCAACGACATCAAGGCCCGCTACCCCAACGACAAGACCGGCCAGATCAACACGGTGCTGGGCAAGAACCCGCTGCTGTTCGATCGCTACCTGACGGACGCGATCGAGGTCGACGTCGACGCGCTCTGCGATGGTAAGGACGTCTACATCGCGGGCATCATGGAGCACATCGAGGAGGCCGGCATCCACTCGGGCGACAGCGCCTGCACGTTGCCGCCCCACTCGCTGAAGCCCGAGACCATCGCCGAGCTGGAGCGGCAGACCCGCGAGCTCGCGCTGGCGCTGGACGTCGGCGGCCTCATGAACGTCCAGTACGCGCTGAAGGACGGCGACATCTACGTGCTGGAGGTGAACCCCCGCGCGTCCCGGACGGTGCCGTTCGTCGCCAAGGTGATCGGCGAGCCGATCGCCAAGATCGCGTCGCGCATCATGGCGGGCGAGAGCCTGGCGAGCTTCGGCCTCCAGCCGAAGCAGCTCGCCCATATTGGCGTGAAGGAGGCCGTGTTCCCGTTCGCGCGCTTCCCGGGCGTCGACGTGCTGCTCGGGCCGGAGATGCGCTCCACCGGCGAGGTCATCGGCCTCGACAGCTCCTTCGGCATCGCCTTCGCCAAGAGCCAGCTCGGCGGCGGCGCCTCGGTGCCCAAGGCCGGCGCGGTGTTCGTGTCGGTGCGCGAGGACCACAAGCCCCGCATCGTCGAGACCATGCGGACGCTGGCCGATCTCGGCTTCAAGATCATCGCCACCTCGGGCACGCAGCGCTTCCTGGAGGAGCACGGCGTCCATGCGGCGAAGATCAACAAGGTGCTGGAAGGCCGCCCGCACGTGGTCGACGCCATCAAGAACGGCGAGATCCAGCTGGTGTTCAACACCACCGAGGGCAAGCAGGCGCTGGTGGACTCGCGGTCCCTCCGCCGAGCGGCCCTCTTGCATAAGGTGCCGTATTACACCACGCTAGCGGGAGCCGTGGCTGCGGCGCAGGGGATCAAGGCCTACGCGGGCGGCGATCTTCGGGTTCGCGCGTTGCAGGACTACTTCACGGCCCGGGGCTGAGGTTCGCCAAAGGCGGACCTCATCGTCCGAAAGTGATCCGCCGTCGTCCGGGCTCTTGAAAGGGAGCGTCGGGACGGCGGCTTTTTCGGATTTTCTGATCGAACGGAAGCAGTGATGGAAAAGATTCCGCTGACCCCCTCGGGTTACAAGTCCCTCGAGGATGAGCTGAAGCACCGCCAGCAGGTCGAGCGCCCGCGCATCATCCAGGCGATCGCGGAAGCGCGCTCCCATGGCGATCTTTCGGAAAACGCCGAATATCACGCCGCCAAGGAACAGCAGTCCCTGAACGAGGGCCGGATCGCCGAGCTCGAGGACAAGTTGTCGCGCGCCGAGATCATCGACATCAGCAAACTGTCCGGCGGGACGATTAAATTCGGCGCCACCGTGAAGCTCATTGACGAGGACACGGACGAGACCAAGACTTACCAGATCGTCGGCGAATCCGAGGCCGACGTGAAATCTGGACGGGTGAGCATAACTTCCCCCATCGCTCGCGCGTTGATCGGCAAGAAGACCGGTGACTCGGTCGAGGTCAACACGCCTGGTGGAGGCAAGAGCTATGAAATCGTGGATGTCGCGTTCGTTTGATCGTCGCGCGGTTCTGGGCCTGGGCGCATCCGCGCTCGCGGCCGGCGTCGTCGCATCCTCGCCCGTGCTGGCCCAGATGGCCGGCGGGCCGACGATCAGCGGCATCTCGGTGGACATCCGGCCGCTCGAGGCCAAGGGCCTGAACGGCTTCGCGGAGGCGCTCGGCGCCGCCGTGCACCAGCAGCTCTCGCGGGAATTCGCCGGCCGCATCACGCGCGACCGCCGCGCGCCGGTGCTCTATGTCCAGCTCACCGGCATCTCGATGACGCCCCCGGCCGGCCCTGCCGTAGGTCGTGGCCGCGGTGGCGGCGGCGGCGCGGAAAGCGACTTCCTGGAAGGCACGGTGTCGCTCGGCGGCCAGAGCTTCCCGCTGCTCGTGCAGCAGAACGCCGGCACGGCCGGCGACTGGCGCCGCCCCGAAGTCAACGACCGCCGCCGCTTCGACGCCCTCGCCTACGCGTTCGCGCATTGGACGCGGCGGAAGGTGGGCGGGTGACACGCTCGTGATAGGGAACTTGCGCCTTCTCCCCTCGGGAGAAGGTGGCCTGAAAGGCCGGATGAGGGCCTAGCGGGTCCGTGTTGACGCCAGGCCCTCATCCGTCAGCTTCGCTGACATCTTCTCCCGGAGGGAGAAGGACCCCGCCGATCCTCAATTCGGCGAGACGATCTGCAGCCAGCTTTGCAGGAAGCGCGACCTTCGTTGCTGGTCCAGGAACGCCAGCAACCATGGTCCGATCGTGATGGGCTGCAAAGGCCCCCTCGCCTGCTCGGCGATGGCGGCGGCGGTGCCGGGGCCCTCGCCCAGGATGGCGCCGAGGCCGGCGGCGCCCGCCACCACGGCCTGGCCGCGGGGCGAGAGCGTGTAATCCACGAAGGCGCGGGCGAGTTCGGGATGCGGAGCGCTGCGCGGGATCAGCATCACGCGGCTCAAAACCAGCGTGTAGTCGCTCGGCGTCACCACCCCGATGCGGGCGCCGGCCGCCCGGCGCGCCAGCGCGTAGGAGCCGAGCGCGTTGTACGCCATCGCGAGTTCGCCGCGCTCGACCTTGTCGATCATCTCGCCGGTGCAGCACAGGAGCTGCGCGCCCGCGCCGCCCAGC
Organism: Alsobacter sp. P4_H11; assembly: GCF_056400925.1. Classification (NCBI taxonomy): domain Bacteria; kingdom Pseudomonadati; phylum Pseudomonadota; class Alphaproteobacteria; order Hyphomicrobiales; family Alsobacteraceae; genus Alsobacter; species Alsobacter sp. P4_H11. The sequence continues at coordinate 177,265 of NZ_JBFUKI010000004.1, read as the reverse complement.
GCGCTGGCGACGCGCCAGAACAGGGAGGACACCTGCGCGTCCTGGGCGGCCAGCAGGTGGCCGACGCCGCTCTTGACGATGTCGTAGGTCGCGACCTTGCCGCGGAAGCGCTCGGGATTGCGGTCCAGCAGCTGCACCCAGGCCGAACGCGAGCGCGGCGCCTCGGGCACGAGGTCGGGGTTGTAGACGATCACGGCGGGCTCGAACGTGAAGCCGAACACCTCGTTGCGCCACCGCGCCCAGGAGGGCAGCGCCCGCGTGAAGGCGGATTCATGCGCCAGCGCCAGCCCGTCATTGGCGAGCTTCACCTGCAGGTCGATGGCCGAGCTGACCAGCAGGTCGGGTTTGGGCTGTAGTGACCCGGCCAGAAAGCGCTCCTGCAGTTCGCCCGTGTCGAGCTCCAGGTAGACGACGCCCTGCCCCGCATGCGCGGCGCGATAATCCTCGATCAGCGGCGCGAACTGCGCCGCGTCAGTGGTGCCGGCGATCACGAGCGGCCGGCCGCCGCCCTCTCCGAAAGCGTGGACCTGCGGCTCGGCGGCCCGAGCGCCCGCCAAGGGAGCCAGCACCGCGCCGATCGCCAGCAGCGCCGCGATCCCGCCCATAAGCGCCGAGCGCGCCGGCGCGGCCTCCGCTTCCAGCGTCACGGACGCGTGGAGCCCGCCGCCGGGCCGATCCTGCAGCAACAGCGCGCCGCCATGGCCGCGCGCCACCTGGTCGACGATGGAAAGCCCGAGCCCGGAGCCCGTGCCCTCGCGGGCGAGCTTGCCTCGCCTGAACCGCTGCAACACCAGCGCCTTCTCGTCATCCGGGATGCCGGGGCCGCGATCCAGCACCGCGATGGCGACGCGCCCGGGCCCGGGCTGGCTCACCGCCACCTCGATGAGGCCTTCGGGCGCGTGCAGCAGGGCGTTTTCGACGAGGTTCTTCAGCATTTCGCGGAGCGCGATGCGATCGCCCGAGATCACCGCGCCGGCGGCGGCCGGATCGAGACTGGTGCGGATGCGCCCGGCCGCGTCCGGATCGAGGCTCTTCAGCGCGTCCTCGACGATGCCGGCCACCGGCGCTGGCGCGACGTCGCGGCTCTCCAGCCGGTGAATGAGCGTGGCGTCCATCAGCACCTGGCCGACGAGCTGGCTCGCCTGCACGGCGTTGGCATGGATGCGCGCCAGCCTGTCGCGCAGCCGCGCCGGGTCGGTTTCCTCCAGCGCGATCTCGGATTGCGCCCGCAGGGAAGCCAGGGGCGTGCGCACCTGGTGGGCGGCGTCGGCCAGCAGCGAACTCAGCCGGCCGAACACGCTGGCGAGCCGCGCCATGAAATCGTTCAGCGCGGTCACGAGCTCTTCGACCTCGTGCGGCACGGGCGCGGCGAGCGGCGCGAGATCGTTGGGCGCGCGGCCGCGCAGCTCGCGCTCGATCGCCCGCAAGGGCCGCAGCGCCCGCTTCACGCCGAAATGCACCAGCAGCAGCGCGAAGCCGGCCAGCGCCAGCAGCGGCCACACGGCGCGCTGGATCAGCTCGGAGGCGAGCAGCGCCCGCGCGTCGCGCGTTTCGCCGACCCGCACGGTGACCCACCCGGCGCGATCGCCGAGCGACACGAGCCGGCCCACCGTGACGACGCGGATCTCGTCGCCCCTGAAGGCGAGGTTCTGGAACACCGGATCGGCCGAGCGGGCCGCCGGCAGCCCTTCGCCGAGGTCGGCGTAGCCCGTCACCGGCCGCCCTTCCGGGTCCAGCACCTCGTAGAAGATGCGGTCCTCGGCCGCGAAGCCCAGCATGGCCAGGGCCGCGAACGGCACCTCGACGGCCACCTTGCCCTCCTCGGCCTGCACGGCGCCCGCGATGGAGAGCGCTGAGGCGGCGAGCAGCCGGTCGAACGCCGCGTCGGCGGCCTGGCGCGAATACACGGCGCTAATTGCCACCAACGCGACGGTGGCGACGGCGAGCGCCGCCGTGGCGGCGGCCAGCAGCCGCCGGCCGATCGAGAAGCCGCTATGCCTCGTGGGGACGAGCCGCATAGCCGGCGCCTCTCACGGTGACGATGCTGAGGGGCGCGCCGTGCATCTTGCGGCGCAGGCGCGAGACATAAAGCTCCAGCGCATTTTCGGAGACCTCGTCCTCGAGGCTGAAGAGCTGGTCCATGAGCCGCTGCTTGGGGATCACCTGCCCAAGCCGGCTGGTGAGGATTTCCAAGAGCCGGAACTCGCGCCGGCTCAGCTCCAGCGGCCGCGCGCCAAGCTGCGCGGTGCCGGCCGCATGATCGAGCACGAGATCGCCGATCCGCACCGCGCTGGCGGCCGCGCCCGAGGGCCGCCGCAGCAGGGCGCGCAGCCGGGCTTCGAGCTCGCGCAGGTCGAAGGGCTTCACCAGGTAGTCGTCGGCGCCGAGGTCCAGGATGCCGATCTTGTCGTCGATCTCGGACCGGGCCGTCATCACGAGCACGGGCGTGGCGATACGCGCGGCCCGCAGGGAGGCCAGCACCGCGAAGCCGTCGCGGCCCGGCAGGTTGATGTCGAGCAGAATGGCGTCGAAGCTTTCGCCGAGTCCGAGCTCCGCGGCCGCATCGCCGTCGCGCGCCCACTCCACCGCGTGGCCCGACAGCCGCAGCTTGGACGCGACGGCGTCGCCCAGATCCTCCGAATCCTCGACCAGCAGAATACGCACGCCCGGCGGCTCCCCTTCCGCAAGGCCAGTGTTAGCACCCTGCGGCGGCGAGGCGAAGCGGCTCTACTGGAACGCTTTCTGCGCGAAATCGCGCAGGCTGGCCCGCCAGACCCACCAGTCGTGGTTGCCCGGTCTCGGCTCCGTCGTGAACGCGATGTTGTTGGCCTTCAGCATCGACCAAATCGCCTGGCTGTCGCCGTAGCCGGCGTCCTCGGTTCCGACCGACCAGTACAGCACTTTGGCGCCCGCCATGGAGACGCGCAGCGTTTTCCACTGGTCGGCCGTCATGCTCTCCAGCTCCTTGCGGAACAGCGACACGCGCGTCCGTGAGTAGCTGAACACGCCGACATTGCCGAAGTCGCCGGGCGCCGCCCGCACGATGTCGACGATCTGCCCGGCCCCGCGCGAGAGCCCCGCGATGGCCCGATCCTTGGCCTCCTTGGAGACCGAGTAGTTGGCCTCGACGAAGGGCATGATGCCCTGGACCACTTCGGCGGTGGTCAACTCCGGCAGGGCGCCGGACGGAACCTTGAAATCGTCGAGGTAGCCGTCCGGCATCACGATGATCATCCGCTTGGCTTTTCCTTCGGCGATGAGTTTGTCGAGGATGAATCCGGCGCGGCCGAGCTTGGGCCACTGATCCTCGGACTGCGTGCCGCCGTGCAGAAGGTACAGCGTCGGCAGCGTTTCGGCCGCCGGGTTGTAGCGCGGCGGCGTGTAGACGCGCATGCGCCGCTCGAACGCTACGCCGGGCGCGCGGTAGAACACCTCCGCGATGACGCCGTGAGGAATGTCCTTGTCGTTGCGGGCGAACTCTTCGCCTCCGCCAATCTCGACCATGTTCTCGTAACGGTTGCGCCCACCCACGACCGAGAGATTGTTGGGGTCGAGCATGCCCAGGCCATCCACCTCCACGGCATAACTCTCGTAGCCGGGCTTGAGCTTGGGCGACGTGTAGATCCAGACGCCGTCGTCGCCCTTTCTGGCGGAAGCCGGCTTCGGATCCAGGCCGCTGATCACCACCTTCTTAGCCTCGGGGGCCCAGATCTTCACCGTGACCTGCCCATCGGGGCTGACCGTCGGCGACACGACTTCGGGCTTGGGGTTGGCCTTCTTGGCCCGACAGGTGCTGTCGCAATAATCGGCCGGGACGCCGCCGACCGGGGGCGCCGCCTGTTGCGCGACCGCCCAAGGACTCAGGACCAGGAACGCCAGCACGGGCGGCGCGAGACGGAACCCTCGTGTCCTCACTTCGACTCTCCTCTGGTTCGCTCCCGGGAGGCGCAGTGCATTTTTTGTTGATTGAGCGCTCGATGATCGAGATTGCGCCGCCTGCTCAGGGGAGCTTAGGCGAGGATGGTCGATTGTCAACAATCGACACTCGCTGCGAACTACGGCCCCGCGTTCGCCACGTCCGCCGCCGGCGTGGCCTGCGCGGCGAGTTCGGGGTAGCGCGCCATCAGCTCGCGGGTGACGCCGTTGGTCCAGCCGAAGCCGTCCTGGTTGGGGTATTCGCCGCCGCCGGCCGCGAGATCCTCGCTGACGACGTCGTATTTCTCCATCAGCTTGCCGGTGGCCGCGTAGACCTGGCCGACCTTGGCGATCCAGCGCCGCGCGATCTCGTTCGCGAGGGCGTGCTCGTCGAACTGCGTCAGCCCCGCCACCGCGATCCACTGCAGGGGCGCCCAGCCATTGGGCTCGTCCCACTGCTCGCCGGAGCGGACGCGCGTCGTCACCAGCCCGCCGGGGGCCAGCAGCTCGCGCCGCACGGCCGAGGCGACCGCCCGGGCGCGCCCGCCCGTCGTGAAGCCGAGAAACAGCGGAAACAGGGTCGCGGCGCTGAGCACGCCGGTGTGGCGGCCCCTCTCCCACAGGAGGTCGCCGAACACGCCCTGCCGCGGATCCCAGAAATGCGCGTGGATGGCGTCGCGCCGGCGCCGGGCGGCGTCCTTCACGGCTGCGGCCGCCTGCGTTTCGCCTGCCCATTCATAAGCTTCGCCCAGCGTGGATTCGAGCTGCAGCAGGAGGCAGTTCAGGTCGATCGGCGCGATGCTGGTGGTGCGGATCGTCTCCAGCCCGGCGCCCGGCTCCAGCCATCGGCTGGAAAAGTCCCAGCCGCTCTCGGCCGCGGCGCGCAGGTCGCGCCAGACCTGCGTGGGCTCGCGCCCGGGCGCGGCCTCGGCGGTCTCCATGTCCTCGCGCCAGCTCTCGTCGCGGGGCGTGGCGCGGTCGTCCCAGTAACGGTTCAGGATGGCGCCGTCCGCCAGCCGCACGACGCGGCGATGCGCATGCCCGGGCGCGAGATCCTCCGCGCCCGCCATCCAGAACGCGTACTCGGCCTCCAGCGCCGGCAGATAGGTGCGATAGGTCTCGGCGTGATCCCGCAGGCCGGCGACCAGCGCCACCATCAGGGCGAAGAACGGCGGCTGCGAGCGGGTGAGATAATAGCTGCGATTGCCGTTGGGCACGTGGCCGTAGGTCTCGATCAGGTGGGCGAAGTTCTCCACCATCGCGGCGGCGAGGTCCTCGCGCCCGCTGCGGACGAGGCCCAGCATCGTGAAATAGCTGTCCCAATAGTAGATCTCGCCAAAGCGGCCGCCCGGCACCACGTAGGGCCTGGCGAGCGCGAGCAGCGAGGAGCCGGGCGCGGGCGCCTCGGCATGACGCTCCAGCAGCGGCCAGAGCGCGTCGATATGGGCGGGCACGTCGCGGCCCGCCACGGTCATGAAGCCGGTCTCGGACGCGGGCGGCAGCATGAAATGCGCCGCCACGAAGCCGGCGAGATCGAAGTCGTCGCCGCCGCGCTCGGCTTCCCAGGCGGCCAGGATGGCGGCCGGGTCCGAGCGGGGCGTGCAGTCCGCGAAAGTCTTGCTGTCCGGGAAAAGCCGCGCCGACTGCACCGCCTCGAACAAGGCGCGGAACAGGCGCGACGGCGGCAGCGCCTCCTCGCCCGGAAAACGAAGCGAAACCTGAGAGCGCTGGACGGAGAGAGCTTCGAACGCCATGACGGACCGGGGGAGCCGAAAGGGAGGGAGGCTAATAAACGGGCGCCGACTCACACCAGCGATCGTTTTGTGATCATCAGTCCGAGCAGTCTGCAGTTCTTCTTGGTAAGATTCCCTATCAGGCTCAACCGAAAGAGTATTTTTGCACCGCACACCTGATCGAATTGTGGAGCCCGTGTCAGGAAAAGCACGAACGTGAGCTACACTTTACATCTCCGGAGAATCTGCGCCTAATTACAAGGCAAGCGAATCCAACCGGCCGGCCTGATCACCCGCGCCCGGTGAAGGACTTGGAGCCGGACCGCGCGCCTATAAACGACAGGGCTCAACAACAACAATCGCCCTGCTGGACCGACTTTGGGGGTCTCGCCTGAACAATCGCCCGGCTCAGCCGGGCGTTTTGCTTTTGAGCCGGCGGGCCGATGCTCAGCCCTCCTCCAGCGCAACCTCGAACGTGATGCACACGGGCGCCTCGCCGGGCACGAGCCGGCCCGCGTGGATTTCGCCCTTGGTGTCCACCAGCACGATGTCGACCTCCGCCTCCAGCGCGCCGGACGCGCCGGGCCGCACCACACCGCGCTCCACGAAGATCTCGGTGGCGATGTCGCCGACCCGATGCCCATCCGCATAGAGCGGCTGGATCAGGCTGCCGATGCTGCCGCGCACCCGCGCGGTCGCAAAGCCGTGCCGCTGCGCCAGGGCGACCAGCGCGCCGCAAAAGTCGATGTTGGGCCGCATGCGGGCGAGCGCGAGGCGCGGCCCTGGGCCGGGCGGGCCGGGGTCGGCCAGCTCCACCGGGCCAAAGATCTTGAACGCCGTCTCGGCGTCCTCCCGGGCGTCGATGCCGTGTTCGGCGAGCCCCCACGCGGTGGCGGCGATCGGCTCGGCCACCATGGCGTCGTGCGGCATCATGTGGCCGCCGGTGCGCCGGCCGTCGGCCTCCACCCAGACGCCGTGCACGTGCACGAAGGGCGCGCCGTCGCGCGTGCCGAAGGTCACGTTGGCGCGCTCCAGCCGCGTCACGCCCGGGGGCGAGAACGGAGCGCTGTACCAGGCGGCGTGGACCCCGTCGGTGGAGAGCGCCGGCCGAACATAGGTGAACGGCGCCAGCGCGCCGCCGGAGAGCTCCAGCGTCCCGCCCCGGATGCCCGCGCCCGCCATCAGCCGGGCTATCGCCTCGTTGATCGAGAGCCCGGGCTCCAGCACGCCGGACACGGTGATCCCGCGCCCCGCGAGGCTGTCGATGCGCTCAGCCGGCGCGGGTCCGGGATGCGCCAGCGCCCTGATGACGCCGCTCACTGCGCGACGCCGGCGGGCGCGAGCAGGCCGCGCGCCTCGAGTTCCTCGCGCACCATCTTCTTGGTGATCTTGCCGTAGCCGGACTTCGGCAGCTCCTCCCAGAAGAACACCCGGCGAGGCAGCTTGTAGCGCGCCATCTTGTCTCCCATCCAGGCGACGAGATCGCCCTCCGCCAACGCCGCGCCGGGCTTCAGCACGCACACGGCCACGCCGATCTCGCCCCAGGTCGGGTCCGGCACGCCCAGCACCGCCACTTCGGCGATCGCCGGGTGGGTGAGGATCTTCTCCTCCACCTCGCGCGGATAGATGTTGGAGCCGCCCGAGATGTACATGTCGGATTGGCGGCCCGTAATGTAGACGAAGCCCTCGGCGTCCATGACCCCGAGGTCGCCCGTGCGGAACCAGCCGTTGCGGAACGCCTTGGCGTTGGCGTCCGGGTTGTCGTAGTAGCCCGCGAACACGGCCGGGCCACAGACGCAGATCTCGCCCGTCTGCCCGTACGCAACCTCCGCGCCCGCATCGTCCTGGATCTGCACCTGCATGCCGGTGCGCTCGAACCCGCAGGTGCCGAGCTTCAGGTTCGGCCCGTCCTCGGCCTCGTGCAGCGCCGCCGGCAGCACCGTGATGTTGCCGGTCACTTCGCCGAGGCCGAAATATTGCACGATCACGGGGCCGAGCTTGCGCAGCGCGACCTTCTGGTCCTCGCGGTACATCGGCGCGCCCGCATAGATGACGTGGCGCAGCGAAGAATGGTCGTGCCGGTCGACGCCCGGGTGCTCCACCAGCATCTTCAGGATGGTCGGCACCGTGAACATGTTGGCGACCCGGTGCTCGGCGATCAGCCGCCAGGCCTCCTCGGCGTCGAAGCGGTCGCCCGGCAACAGCACGGTCTTCACCGCCCGGGCGGTCTGCACGAGTTGGTGCACGCCCGCGCCATGCGACAGCGGCGCGACCACGAGCGCGGCGTCGCTCTCGGAGGCGCCCGGCGTCAGGTCGGCGAGGTGATTGGTGATCACGAAGGCCATCTGGCCATGTGTGAGCACCGCCGCCTTGGGCCGGCCGGTGGTGCCCGACGTGAAGAAGAACCAGCACGGATCATTATACTCGACATCCGCGAGCGGCGCCGCGGCGCCGTCGTGCTGCGCGATCATGGCGCCGACCGAGACCTCCGCGAACGGCGCCTCGCCGAAGCTCGCCAGCAGTTCCAGCGCCGGGCACGCCGCCTGCACGGCCGCCGCATGGGCGGGGAATTCGGCATGGCACAGAAACACCTTCGCGCCCGAGGCCGACGCCAGATATGCGACCTCGTCGGGGATCAGCCGGAAATTGGTCGGCACCCACACGGCCCCGAGCCGCAGCGTGGCGAACAGCGAGATCCACATCTCCTCGCCGTTCTTGGAATGCACCAGCACGCGGTCGCCCTTCTGGACACCCCGCTCGGCCAGCGCTGCGGACAGCGCCTTGGCCCGGGCGCTCATCTGCGACCACGTCCAGGAGCGCTCGCCCCAAACGAAGCCGACGCGGTCGGGAAAGCGCCGGGCGGCCTGGTCGAGCAGATGCGCCAGGTTCATGACCCGGTTGGACACCCGTGCGATTCCGCCCCGGATCGCCTGGTTTTCCCCTGACATGCCGCTTCCCCCGTTGAACTCACATTGACCGGACGTGCTTTCGGCTTAGATTGAGCCGCCCTTTGACGGGTCCGAATGGATCATCGAAAGGCCGCAAAAAGCAACACGGGGTGGGAGGCGCCGCCTCTGCGGAAAACGCAAAGCGTTGCCGCGGACGCCATCTCACCGGCTCGGGAGAGACCTCAAGATGGCACGTTTGACCCGCCGCGACCTGCTCGCAACCACAGGCGCCGCTTTCGCGGCCGGCACGTTCGGCATCATCGGGCGCGCCGCCGCGGCCGACTTCACCTACAAGTTCGCGAACAATCTTCCGGTCACGCACCCGCTCAACCTTCGCGCCCAGGAAGCCGCCGAGAAGATCAAGGCCGGCACAGGCGGTCGAGTCGAAATCCAGATCTTCCCGAACAACCAGCTCGGCTCCGACACCGACATGCTGAGCCAGGTGCGCTCCGGCGGCGTCGAGTTCTTCACGCTCTCGGGCCTGATCCTGTCGACGCTGGTGCCTGCCGCCTCGATCAACGGCATCGGCTTCGCGTTCCCTGACTACGACACGGTCTGGAAGGCCATGGACGGCGACCTCGGCAACTATGTCCGCGGCCAGATCGGCAAGTCCGGCCTGGTCGTGATGGACAAGGTCTGGGACAACGGCTTCCGCCAGACGACCTCGTCCAACAAGCCGATCACGACGCCGGACGACCTCAAGAACTTCAAGATTCGCGTGCCCGTGAGCCCACTCTGGACCTCGATGTACAAGGCCTTCGACTCGGCCCCGACCTCCATCAACTTCAGCGAGGTCTACTCGGCGCTGCAGACCAAGGTGGTGGACGGCCAGGAGAACCCGCTGGCGATCATCTCCACCGCCAAGCTCTACGAGGTGCAGAAGTTCTGCTCGCTCACCAACCACATGTGGGACGGCTTCCACATGCTGGCCAACCGCCGCGCCTGGGAGAAGCTGCCCGAGGCCGACCGCGCCGTTGTGGCCCGCGAACTGAACGCCGCCGCCGTGCTGGAGCGCGTCGACGTCGCCAAGCTCAACGCCGGCCTCAAGGGCGACCTGGAAAGCAAGGGCCTCGCCTTCAACCAGCCTGACCCCGCCGCCTTCCGCGAAAAGCTCCGCTCCGCCGGCTTCTACTCCGAGTGGAAGGGCAAGTACGGCGACGAGGCCTGGGCCCTGCTCGAAAAGGCTGTCGGCAAGCTGTCGTAAGGACGCGCGCAAGTCCCGCGCGTGAAAAGCGAGGCGGGGCATCAACAATCCCCTCATCCTGAGGAACATCGCCCCTTGGCGATGTGTCTCGAAGGACGAGGGCCTTCCAGTGAGCGAGCAGTCCGGAGCGCTCTGGACCCCTCGTCCTTCGAGACGCAGGCCCAAGTGGGCCTGCTCCTCAGGATGAGGGTTCTGGAGAGGTGGCCAGCTCTCGGATTGAACGACTTGCGCCTTTTCGGCCGGGTTTCAGGATCATGGCGAGCATACAAACGATCGAGCCCCACGCGGCCGTCCCCGCCACCGGCGCGCGCGGGGTGGCGGCGCGGATCGAGGCCGCGATCTGCCGGGCGGTCGAGATCCCGGCCGCCATCCTGGTCGCCGCCGAGGTGCTGGTGCTCTTCGCCGGCATCGTGGCGCGCTACGTGCTGCACAAGCCGCTGGTGTGGTCGGACGAGCTCGCCTCCATCCTGTTTCTGTGGCTCGCGATGCTGGGCGCCGTGGTGGCGTTCGGGCGCGGCGAGCACATGCGGATGACTGCGCTGGTCGGCAAGGTCGGCCCGCGCGCCCGGGCGTTTCTGGACGCGGTGGCGCTGGCGGCCGCGCTCGCGTTTCTGCTGCTGATCGTCTACCCGGCCTATGACTACGCCTATGAGGAAACCTACATCACCACCCCGGCGCTGGAGATCCAGAACGCCTGGCGGGCGGCGGCGCTGTGCGTCGGCGTGGTGCTGATGATCGCGCTGGCGCTGCTGCGCCTCGCCCGCGTGGCCGATCTCGCCACCACGGTCGGGGCGCTGGGCGGCGTGCTCGCGGTCAGCGTTGCGATCTGGCTGCTCGGGCCGGCCCTGAAGCCGCTCGGCAACGTCAACCTGCTGATCTTCTTTGTCGGCATCGTGGCCGCCACGGTGCTGTCGGGCGTGCCGATCGCGTTCGCGTTCGGGCTGGCGAGCTTCGGCTATCTCGCCACCACCACGAGCGTGCCCATGCTGGTGGTGATCGGCCGCATGGACGAGGGCATGTCGCACCTCATCCTCCTGTCGGTGCCGCTGTTCGTGTTTCTCGGCCTGCTGATCGAGATGACCGGCATGGCCCGCGCTATGGTGCAGTTCCTGGCCAGCCTGCTCGGCCACGTGCGGGGCGGCCTCTCCTACGTGCTGGTCGGCGCAATGTATCTCGTGTCCGGCATCTCGGGCGCCAAGGCGGCCGACATGGCCGCGGTCGCGCCGGTGCTGTTTCCCGAGATGAAGGCGCGCGGAGCGAAGCCAGGCGACCTCGTGGCGCTGCTCTCGGCCACCGGCGCGCAGACCGAGACGATCCCGCCCAGCCTCGTGCTGATCACCATAGGGTCGGTGACGGGCGTCTCCATCGCGGCGTTGTTCACCGGCGGGTTGCTGCCCGGCGTGGTGCTCGCCATCACGCTCTGCCTCGTGGTGCGGCATCGCTATCGGAACGAGGACCTCTCGCATGTGCGCCGCGCCACCGGCGCCGAGATCGCCCGCACCTTCGCGATCGCGCTGCCCGCGCTGGCGCTGCCCTTCATCATCCGGGCCGCCGTCGTGGAGGGCGTCGCCACCGCCACCGAGGTGTCGACCATCGGAATCGTCTACTCGGTCGCGGCCGGGCTGCTGATCTATCGCCAGTTCAACTGGCGCCGCGTCGTCCCCATGCTGGTGGAGACGGCGGCGCTCTCGGGCGCGATCCTGTTCATCATCGGGGCCGCAACCGCGATGGCGTGGGCGCTGACGCAGTCCGGCTTCTCGCGCGACCTCGCCGCCATGATGGCCAAGCTGCCCGGCGGCGGCGCGAGCTTCCTGGCCGTGTCGATCGTGGCCTTCATCATCCTGGGCAGCGTTCTGGAGGGCATCCCCGCCATCGTGCTGTTCGGCCCGCTGCTGTTTCCCATCGCCCGCCAGCTCGGCGTGCACGAGGTGCACTACGCCATGGTGGTGATCCTCTCCATGGGCATCGGCCTCTTCGCCCCGCCCTTCGGCGTCGGCTACTACGCCGCCTGCGCGATCGGCCGCGTCAGCCCGGACGAAGGCATGCGCCCCATCTGGGGCTACCTGCTCGCGCTGGTGGTCGGGTTGATCGTCGTCGCGGCCGTGCCATGGATCTCGATCGGGTTTTTGTGAGCCTGCCCTCCCGTCATCCCCGGCGGCCTGCGCAGCAGGCCGGGAAGGGGATCCAGGGGCAAAGGCGCGCACCCCTGGATCCCCTTCCCGGCGCTGCGCGCCGCCGGGGATGACGGCGAGGCGTGGGGCCAGCCGTGTCGAAACAGCGCGGCGCCCGTCCTCCAGGGTGCGGTTCCGTCCCGGTGCAATCAGTAGGTGTTTCGACTAACCTGAGCCCCACAACCCCGGGAACAATCGTCGCGTAGAGGCGTTCGCTCCCGGTGAGGGGAGCGTTCTGGTGGGTCGAAGACTTGTTGTTGCGTGCGCGTGCGTCCTGGCGGGATTTTCAGTCCTTCCGGGCCGACAGGCGTTGGCCCTGGACATCCTGGGCGCGCTTGGATTTGGTGAAAAGCCGCCGGAACCCTCGGCCACGGCCTTCCCGTACGAGCTGAAGATCGACCGGCAGGATGCGCCGCGCGAGGTCGAGACCGCCATCGAGGACGCGTCCTCGCTGCAGAAGTTGCGCAACCAGGCGCCGGGCGCGCCGGACCAGCTGGTGCGCATCGCCGAAAGCGACCTGCCCAAGATCGTCGACGCCTTGTGGGGCATCGGTTTCTATGACGCCGCCGTTACCATCGAGGTCGCGGGCGTGCCCCTGGCGCTGGGCGCGAGCCGCACCGATGCGGCCGTGCGGGCCGTGGAGGCCTATCGGGCGCGGGCGAAAGTGCCGGTCCGCATCGTCGTCGACGCCGGCCCTCAGTACAAATTCCGAAACGTCATCGTGCTGGACGACGCCACCGGCCAGCCTTTCTCGCGCCAGGAGTTGCCCGAGCGCGCCATCAAGGCCCAGCCGGGCGAGCCGGCCCGATCGGCCGAGGTGGTGGCCGCCGAGGCCGGCATCGTCGACAATTTCCGCGAGAAGGGCCACCCCTTCGCCAAGATCACGTCGCGCTCGCCCGTCGTGATCCACCCCGAGCGGGCGATGGATATCACCCTGCGGGTGCGTCCGGGCCCCGTCGCGCAGCTCGGCGCCATCACGGTGTCGGGCGCCCCGGGCGTTGATCCCGCGGTGGTGCGCTCATTCATCTACGCCGAGCCGGGCGATCCCTATTCGCCCACCGCGCTCGCGGGCATCCGCAAGTCCGTCGGCCGCATTGAGGCGCTGGGCGGCGTGCGCATCCGCGAGGGCGAGGCGCTGGACCGCAATGGCGGGTTGCCGATCTTCGTGGAGCTCTCCGAGCGCAAGCGCCATGCGCTGGGCGTCTCGGCCTCCTATTCCACCGTGGACGGCCCGGAAGTTCGCACCTACTGGACCGACCGCAACATGTTCGGCGGCGGCGAGGTGCTGCGCCTCGAGGCGTCGAGCTTCTACACCGGCCGGGCGATCGGCGAACCTGCCTACAGGCGCGACGAGAAGCGCCTCGTCAGCTCCGACATCGGCGGCCGCTTCGGCTTCACCTTCCTGAAGCCCGGCCTCTGGGGCACGCGCAACGATTTCCTCGCCTCCGCGCAGGCCGCCCGCGAAAAGGGCTACGCCTACACGGTGCGCCGCGCCGGCGGCGAGATCGACCTGCGCCACCGCTTCTCCGACACCAGCGCCTTCCAGGTCGGCCTGCGCGCCGAGCGCGGCCAGAGCAGCGACGCGCTGGGCCAGATCGACTACACGCTGGTCGGCGTGCCGGTGTCCTACACCTACGACTCCACCGACAAGCCGCTGGACCCCAGCCGCGGCGTCCGGTTCTCGGCCGCGGTGACGCCCTACCCGGCCTTCCTGGGCTCCACCGTCGGGATGACGATCGCCAAGGCCAACGCCTCGGCCTATTACGCGCTGGACGAGGACGCCCGCTACATCCTGGCCGCCCGCGTCGGCCTCGGCTCGATCATCGGCGGCGACCTGGAGGACATTCCCTCCAACTACCGGTTCTACGCCGGCGGCGGCGGCTCCGTGCGCGGCTATCGCTACCAGAGCCTGAGCCCGCGCATCGGCCGGATCCCGATCGGCGGCCAGAGTCTCGTGGACGGCTCCATCGAGGCGCGCATCAAGATCACCGACACGATCGGCGTCGTGCCCTTCGTGGACGCCGGGCAGGCCTATGCGGAGCGCTATCCGCGCTTCAACGAGCCCATCCGCGTCGCGGCCGGCTTGGGCCTGCGCTACTACACGTCGCTCGGGCCCATCCGCCTCGACGTGGCCGCGCCCGTGAACCCGCGCAAGGGCGACAAGCCCGTGTCCATCTACATCAGCATCGGGCAGTCCTTCTGATGAGAAAGCTCAGCGCCGGCCTTCTCGCCTGCCTGGCCGCCTCTGCGGTCGGCTACGCCACGCTCGGCGAGCGCCCCGCCTGGGCGCAGGAGAGCGACCAGGGCTCGCTCGCCAAGCTCTTCTCCTGGGCGCTGTCGACGCCCGAGAACCGCGTCCGCATCGGCGCCGTCGAGGGCGCGCTTTCGTCCGACGCGGTGATCCGCGACGTGCAGATCTCGGACAAGAACGGCGTCTGGATCACGCTCGACCGCGCCCGCATCGCGTGGAGCCGCACCGCCCTGCTCGCCCGCCGCCTCGACATCAGCGCGCTGGAGATCGACAAGATCACCATCGCGCGTAAGCCGACGCCCGACGAGGCCGACGCCGCGAAGGCCGCCGAGGCGCCGGCGCTTCCAGCCCTGCCCGTGAAGCTGATCGTCAAGAATTTCAGCATGAAGGAGCTGGCGCTCGGCGAGCCCGTGCTGGGCCAGGCCGCCCGCATCGCCGTGCAGGGCAACACCGTGCTGGGCAACCCCTCCGAGGGGCTCGACCTCAACCTGCAGGCCACCCGCACCGACGCGCAGGGCCGCTTCGCGGTGCGGCTCAACTACGTGCCGCAGACCGCGCGGCTCGCCGTGAACCTTGACTTCACCGAGCCGCAGGGCGGCCTTGTCGCCAGCGTGGCCAATCTCCCCGGCCAGCCGCCGATCGACCTCAAGGTGCAGGGCGACGGCCCGCTCGACAATTTCGCCGCCAGCCTGAACTTCGTGTCGGGCCCCGAGCTCGGCGCGCAGGGCCGCGCCACCGTGACCCGCGAAGGCGCGAGCCGCCGCCTCGCCCTGGCGCTGGGCGCGCGCATCTCGGCCCTGCTGCCGCCCGTGGTCGCACCCATTTTCGCCGGCTCGACCGACCTCAACGGCGACGTGCTGGTGGGCGACGACGGCGGCCTCAATGTCCGCAATGTCGAGATCGCGGCCCGCGCCGCCCGTCTTACGGTGGGCGGCACCATCGACGCCCAGCAGCAGATGGACATGCGCCTCGCCATCCGGGCGGTGCCGACCGATGGCGCGCGCACCCGCGCGGGCGACGCCGAGATCGGCCGCCTCACGCTGGACGCCACCGCCAAGGGCGCAGCCACGTCGCCCAACGTGCAGGCCACCCTGGACGGACGCGAGATCTCGGTTCCCTGGGGCAAGGTCGCGTCCGTGACGGGCGCGCTCGCCATCAATCCCGCCGCCGAGGGCGCGGCCGACACGCGCTCCGCCGTGTCGTTCGACGCCCATGCGCGCGGCGTCGCCCCGGTAGACGCCGGCGAGGCGCGCGCCATCGGCGACCGCCTCGACATCGTGGCGCGCGGCAAGGTGGACGCCAGCTTCAACGCCGACCTGGCCGAAGCCCGGCTGGCCACGCCAACGCTCGAAACCAACTGGACGGGCGTTGTCGGCCGCCGCACCGTCACCGGAACCGCCAACGCGCGCGTGCCCCGGATCGCGGCGTTCTCGGGCCTCGTCGGGCGCGAACTCGGCGGCTCGGCTGAGCTGGAGGCCAAGGTCACGGGCGATCCCGGCCGCTACCGCATCGACGCCGCCCTGGACGGGCGGCTGAACGACGCCCGCGTCGGCGTCGAGCAACTCGACCGGGCGCTGGCCGGGCAGGTCTCCATCAAGGGCCTGGCGCGGCGCCTGCCGGGCGGCCTCGGCTTTGCGGACCTGCGCATCGACGGTCCCAACATCCAGACACGCATCGACGGCGACGCCACCACGGAGGCCGCCAACCTGGTGGCGCGGCTCACCCTGCCGGAGCTGAAGCGCGTCGACGACCGCATCACCGGGCGCGCCGAGGCGCAGGCCAACCTCACCGGCTCGCTGGAGCGGCCGGACGTCACCGCCAACCTCACCGTCACGGACGCGCGCGCGCTCGGCAAGCCGATCCCGCGCCTCGCCGTTGACCTGACGGCCACCAACGTCACGGGCGACCTCGACGCGCGCCTGAAGCTCGACGGCGAAGTGGACCGCAAGCCCGCGCGGGGCGGATTCCACCTCATTCGCCAGGGCGCGAACAGCCGCCTCGAAGAGCTCGACGTGACCATCGGCTCCGTGCGCCTCGCCGGCGGCCTCACCATCGACGAGCGCACGCTGCTGGCCGGCAAGGTCGCGCTCACGGCCGGCGACCTGAACGACCTTTCGGCGCTGGCCCTCGTGCCGCTCGCAGGACGGCTCGACGCGGCCGTGGATCTCTCGGCGCCGGACGGCAAGCAGAACGCCGCCATCACGGCGACCGGAGACCGCATCACGGCGGCGGGCCAGAGCCTGCGGCGCCTCGAAGCGCGCCTCACCGCCGCCGACATCTACGCGGCCCCGGTGGTGGACGGGAACGCCTCGGCCGAGGACGCCGTGCTGGGCGGCGTGCGGTTCAAGACGCTCCGGCTCACCAGCCGCGGCACGCAGCAGGCGAGCGCCTTCACGCTCGCGGCCATTGGCGACATGGACGTGAACGCCGAAGGCCGCCTCTTGCCCGGCCCGCCCATCCGCGTCGATCTCTCGACCCTGAGCCTCACGCGCAACAAGCAGCGCCTCGCCCTTGCGGGCGCGACCTCGATCACGATCGAGAACGGCGACGTGGTGATCCCGGGGCTGGCCATCACGGCGGGAACGGGCCGCCTGCGCGTTGCCGGGCGCGCGGGCAATCGCCTTGCGCTCACGGCCGACGCCACGAACGTGCCGCTCTCGATCGCCGATCTGATCTCTCCCGGCCTTGGCCTCGCCGGCACGCTGGACGCCCACGCCGAACTGGGCGGAACCGCCGCCGCGCCTACCGGCCCCTATCGCCTCAGCGTTTCGCGCGCCGCAACGGCCGCGAGCCGGAACGCCGGCGTGCCCCCGATCGACGTGAGGGCGGATGGCCGGCTCGACGGGCAGCGTGCGACCGTCAACGCCACCGTTTCGGCCGGGCCCGGCGCGAGCGTGCGGGTCGGCGGCTCGGCCCCCCTCAACGCCGCCGGCGCGCTCGACCTGACGATCCGCGGCCCCCTCGACGCCTCGCTGGCCAACGGACTGCTCGCGGCCGGCGGCCAGCGCGTCACCGGCCGCCTCAATCTCGACCTGCGCGTCCAGGGCCGGACGTCCGCGCCGCAGATCGGCGGAACCGCATCGCTCACAGGCGGCAGCTTCAACGATCCCATCGCGGGCATTCGCCTCCAGTCCATCGAAGGCCGTTTCGCCGCCCGCGGCGAGGACATCGCGATCGAGCGGTTCACGGCCGCCACCCGCAACGGCGGCACGCTCTCGGCCTCGGGACGCGTCCGTGTCGATCCTGCGGCCGGCTTCCCGGCCGACATCCGCATCACCGGCAACCGGGCCGAGCTCGTCTCCAACGACACCGTTTCGGCCACCGCGAACCTTTCGCTCGCGCTGAGCGGCGCGCTGGCGCAGACGCCCCGCATCGCCGGCCGCGTCGACGTGATCTCGATGGACGTGTCCATCCCCGAGCGCCTGTCCGGCGTCGCGGAGCCGTTGCCCAACACGAAGCACATCGCGCCCGGCCCGGCCGCCCGCGCCCGCCTTGCGGCGGCGCGCCGCGCCGGGGCCAAGCGCGCCGGCCCGCCCTTCGTGGCGGCGTTCGACCTCACGCTCACGGCCCAGAACCGCATCTTCGTGCGCGGCCGCGGGCTGGAAGCCGAGCTCGGCGGCGACCTGCGCCTCACCGGCACCAGCCGTGCGCCCAACGCCATCGGGGCCTTCAACCTGCGCAACGGCCGCATCGATCTCGCCGGCCAGCGCATCGACCTCGTCCGCGGCCGCCTGACTTTCGCGGGCGACCTCACGCCGGAGCTCGACTTCCTGGCGCAGACGCAGGCCGCCGACATCACGGCCCAGATCGCCATCACGGGCGTCGCCAACGAGCCGACATTCGCGATCACGTCGACGCCCGGCCTGCCGCAGGACGAGATCCTGTCGCGCATCCTGTTCGGCCGGGCGGCCGGAGGCCTCACGGGCGTGCAGGCGCTGCAGCTCGCCCAGACCATCGCGCAGCTCTCGGGCGGCGGCGGTCCGGACCTGCTCGGCGGCCTGCGCAAGGCGCTGGGGGCCGACAGCCTCGATGTTAGCGCCGGCTCGGGCGGTGGCCTCGGCGTCGGCGTCAGCCGATACGTCAACCGCCGCGTCCGCATCGGCGTGCGCGCCGGCGTCAACCCGGCCGACACCGGCGTGGGCGTCGACATTGACGTCACCAAGAACATCAAGCTCCGCGGCCAGGTCGGCGCAAACGGCGGCGCCTCCGCAGGCGCGGCGTATGAGATCGAGTATTAGGGGCGAACTTGCGCGAGTGGCCGATGCGCTTACATTACATGTAACGCATCGGAGCCGTCGGATGAGCACCACCCCGCAGCGAGACGCAAACCGCGATCGGGTCAAAAGTTTCCGAGATCGGCAGAAGGCCGAAGGACTTCGGCTTGTGCAGTTTTGGGTCCCGGACGTCCGAACGCCGGAGTTCAAGGCCGAAGCGCGCCGACAGGCCGCCGCCGTGGCGGCCAGCCCTCACGCGCAGGACGACCAGGACTTCGTCGACGCGATCTCAGAGTTCAAGAGTTGATGCTGCGTGGCGATTTGTGGACCATGTCCGGCGGCCCAGACTACGCCGGCAAGCCCCGCCCCGTGCTGATCGTGCGGGACGACGACTTCGCCAATTCGGCGTCCCTGACGGTGTGCCCACTCACCTCTGACCTGACCGGAGCGCCGTTCATTCGCGTCGCGGTCGAGCCCGAACCCGCCAACGGGCTCCGCGCCCCCTCGCACGTCATGGTCGACAAGATCACCACCGTCCCGCTCACAAAGATGGGCGCCCGGATCGGCGCTCTGGGCTCCCGCGAGATGGCGGCCGTGAACCGGGGCATTCTTGTCTATCTCGGCCTGGTGCGCTGAGCCAAGGCAGGCCGCAGAATGTGCGGCCGAATGCGCTTCTGGCGCCACCTTTTCGCAGACGCCACAATCCGGGCCGCACTACCGTAAGCCCGACACACACACCCATCGTCCGGAGACCAGCCCATGTCCAAGCTCCTGCCCTTCCAGCGCGAAAAGAACCTGATCGGCGGCGAGTGGATCGACGCTGACTCGGCGGGGACCATCGAGGTCACCAACCCGGCCACCGGCGAGGTGATCGGCACGGTCCCGAACTGCGGCGCGGCCGAAACCAAGCGCGCCATCGCGGCGGCCCAGAAGGCGTTCGAGGGCTGGCGCGCCACCACGGCGGCCGAGCGCGCTGACAAATTGCGCAAGCTCGCGGCCGCGCTGGAGAAGAACAAGGAGGAGCTCGCCGTGCTCCTCACCACCGAGCAGGGCAAGTCGCTGGCCGAAGCGCGCGGCGAGGTCGGCATCAGCGCCGCCTATGTGCTGTGGTTCGCCGAGGAGGCGCGTCGTGTCTATGGAGACACGATCCCGTCGCCCTGGGCCAACCGGCGGATCCTGGTCACCAAGGAGCCGGTCGGCGTCGTGGCGGCGATCACGCCGTGGAACTTCCCGTCCTCCATGCTCTCGCGCAAGCTCGGCGCCGCGCTGGCCGCCGGCTGCACGGTGGTGACCAAGCCCGCCACGCAGACGCCCTATTCGGCCATCGCGTGGGGCCTCCTCGCCGAGGAAGCCGGCATTCCGCCGGGCGTGATCAACATCCTCACCGGCTCGGCCACCCAGATCGGCGGCGAGATGACGTCGAACCCGCTGGTCAAGAAGGTGACGTTCACGGGCTCCACCGAGATCGGCAAGCTCCTGATGAAGCAGGCCTCCGGCACCATGAAGCGCGTTTCCATGGAGCTCGGCGGCAATGCGCCGTTCCTGATCTTCGACGACGCCGACCTCGACGCCGCCGTGGAGGGCGCGATCGGCTCGAAATACCGCAACTCCGGCCAGACCTGCGTGTGCGCCAACCGCTTCTATGTGCAGGCCGGCGTCTATGACGCCTTCGCGGAAAAGTTCGCCAAGGCGGTGCGCGACCTGAAGGTCGGCAATGGCCTCGAGCCCGGCGTCACCCAGGGCCCGCTGATCGATGAGAAAGCCGTCGAGAAGGTGGAGGAGCACATCGCCGACGTGCTCGCCAAGGGCGGCCGCGTGGTGACGGGCGGCAAGCGGCATGCGCTGGGCCACTCCTTCTTCGAGCCCACCATCGTGGCCGACGTCACGCCCGGCATGAAGGTCGCCAAGGAAGAGACCTTTGGCCCCCTCGCGCCGCTGTTCCGCTTCGACACGGAAGAGCAGGCCGTCGCGATGGCCAACGACACGGAGTTCGGCCTCGCCGCCTACGCGTATACGCGCGACCTCGGCCGGGCCTTTCGGGTGATGGAGGGTCTGCAGTATGGGCAGGTCGGCATCAACGCCGGCGTGATCACCACCGAGGTCGCGCCCTTCGGCGGCGTCAAGGAGTCGGGGCTGGGCCGCGAGGGCTCCAAGTATGGCCTCGATGACTACCTGAACATCAAATACGGCTGCATCGGGCTGTAAGGCTCACCACCCGATCCCGTCATGGCCGGGCTTGTCCCGGCCATCCACGCCGGCGCCCAGCGCGTGGGTCCCCGGGTCAAGCCCGGGGATGACGGTGGAGAGCGCCAGCCTAAGGCCCACAACGGCTTCCACCAACGCCCGCTCCGGGCCATGGTCGTGATCGAAACTGAACCCAACCCCAAGAGATCCTCATGAATGGCGCCGACCGGCTGTGCGACGTGCTGCTCGCCAATGACATCGACGTGTGCTTCGCCAATCCGGGCACGTCCGAGATGCATTTCGTGGCGGCGCTGGACCGCAAGCCCAAAATGCGCTGCGTGCTGGGCCTCTTTGAAGGCGTCGTGACCGGCGCGGCGGACGGCTATGGCCGCATGGCCGACAAGCCCGCCGCCACGCTGCTGCATCTCGGCCCCGGCCTCGCCAACGGCCTCGCCAACCTGCACAACGCCCGGCGCGCCCGCACGCCGATGCTGAACGTGGTCGGCGACCACGCGACCTACCATCTCCAGCACGACGCGCCGCTCACCAGCGACATCGCCAGCCTGGCGAAGCCCATGTGCCACTGGTACGCGGAGACCAGGACCCCCGAGGACATCGCCCCCACCACCGCGCAGGCCTATGTGGCCGCCATGACGCTGCCGGGCGTGGCCGTCATGACCCTGCCGGGCGACGCCGCCTGGGGCGATCTCGCTCCCGCCCCCGTGGAGCGCACGCCGCTGCCGGCCCTCCCGCATGTCAGCGCCGACGCCATCCGGGACGCTGTGGCGGCGCTTCGCTCGGGCAAGCGCGTCGCCATGCTGATGACCGGCAAGGCGCTGCGCACCGAGGGGCTGACGATCGCGGGCCGCATCGCCGCCAAGACCGGCCTGCGCCTGCTCACCCCGCAGAGCATCAACCGCATCGAGCACGGCGTCGGCCGCGTGTCTGTCGACAAGGTGCCCTATCCGGTGGACCAGGGCGTCGAGCACCTCGCCGACATCGACGTGCTGCTGATGCTGGGCACGCAGGTTCCGGTCGCGTTCTTCGCCTATCCGGGCAAGCCCGGCCGCCTCATCCGCGACGACTGCGAGGTGCAGACGCTGGCAAGGCCCGGCGACGATCTCGTCCACGCGCTCTCGTGGATCGCCGACGAGGTCGGCGCCAAGGAGCAGCCGCGCCTCGTCCAGCCGGGCGGCCTCGCGGACGCCCTGCCGCCGGGCGCGCTCACGGCCGACTCGGTCGGCTACGCGGTGGCGAAGCTGCTGCCCGAAGGCGCCATCGTGTGCGACGAGGCGGTGAGCTCCGGCCGCAAGTTCTTCAAGATCTCGGAAAATTCCGCCCCGCACACCTATCTGCAGCTCACCGGCGGCGCGATCGGGGTCGGCATCCCGATGGCGACCGGCGCGGCGGTGGCCTGCCCGGACCGCAAGGTCGTCGGCCTGCAGGCGGACGGCAGCGGCATGTACACCGTGCAGGGCCTCTGGACGCAGGCGCGCGAGAACCTGGACGTCGTCACCGTGGTGTTCGCCAACCGCTCCTACGCGATCCTGCATGGGGAGATGCGCAATGTCGGCGTCAACCAGTTCGGCCGCAACGCCGCCCGCATGCTGAACCTGGACGAGCCGTTCCTCGATTGGGTGACGATGGCCAAGGGCATGGGCGTCGAGGGTGGCCGGGCGGAGACCATGGAAGAGTTCGAGAAGCTCTTCCGCGCCGCGCTGGGGCGCAAGGGCCCGTTCCTGATCGAAGCCGTGATCTGAGCGCCGAATCGCCAAAGCTCAAATGGGGCTGGAATCTTCGTCAACCTCGCGGATCGCGGTTGTCGGAACGGGTGGGCCGTAGCTCGCGTTGTGTTTCTGAAGCTCGGCCACGCAGGCGCTTGCCTGCACGGCTGGCCGAGCCAAGGAGGACACATGACCGTCTCGACCTTGAAGCATAGCCTCTCGCTCAAGAGCCTGCTGGTGGCCGGCGCCCTCGTGGGCGGCGCCTTCGCGGGCCTCACGAGCTCGGCCTCGGCCGCTCCGATCCCGGTCGCGGCCGCGACGGGCGTCGCCGCCAGCGATCTCACGCAGGATGTCGCCTACAAGAAGCGCCATCACGTCACCCGTCACGTGACCCACCGCCGCTACGCGCATCGCCGCTACTATCGCGGCCATGACCGTGCCGGCGCCCGGGCCGCCATCGGCGCCTTCGGGCTGATCGCGGGCGCGATCGCCACCAACGCGGCGCGTGATCGCTACTATGACGACTACGGCTATGGCGGCTACGGCTATGGCGGCTATCCGGCCTATGGCTATGGATACGGCAACCGCTACCGCTCGAGCTACCGCTATGGTTCGGCCTACCCGGCCTACGGCTATCGCCACAACGGGGCCTGGGCTGGACGCCAGCCCTGGGGCGGCGGCGGACGGCATTGGGACGGCGGCGGGCGCCACTACAATGGCGGGGCGGCTGTCCGCGGCTATGGCGGCGGCGCGGCCCACTTCGGCGACCACGGCCAGTTCGTGCGCGATTAAGGATCTCCCGCCGGCCGCCCTTCAGGGGTCGTAAACCCTGCGGGGCGGTCGTGCGGATTTCGCTGTCGACGACCACGCAGCTCCGGAACTTCGTCATTCAACGGCCGTTTTTGAGCCATGATGATGGTCCCTCCCCGCCGTAACGCTTGCCGCCGGATCGCTCTGGCGGCTTTCGCCTGTCTCGGCGTTGCCGGCGGCGCGTTCGCGCAGTCGTGCGAGGCGCTCAAGGCTGAGTTCCGCACCTTGGGCGGCGGGTCGGCCTCCCTCGCGCGGCAGGAATACGGACAGCTCGTCGGCGTCTACCAGCAGCTCAATTGTGGCGGAGGCGGCTTCCTGTTCTTCGGCCCGCCGGCGGCATGCCGGGGCATCGGCGCACGCCTGCGCTCGCTGCAGGGCGTGATCGCCGCCGGCGGCGGCGAGGATGTGCGCGCCCGCAAGGCTCAGTTGCGAGCCGAAATCGCCCAGGCCTGCGGCGATGGCGAGCATGCGTCGGCCAGCCGCGGGTTCTCGCCGCGCGGCGGCAAGCGCCTCGTCTGCGTCCGGGCTTGCGACGGCTTCTATTTCCCGCTGGCCAACCGCCCCGAGGACGGCGACAGCGAGAGCCTGTGCCAGGCGCTGTGCCCGGGCTCCGAAACCACCGTGTTCCGCATGCCGGAGGGCGGCGCCATCCAGGAGGCCGTGTCGAGCCGCGGACAGGCCTACATGGACCTGCCCAACGCGCTGAAATACCGGACTTCGGTCGACAAGAGCTGCGCCTGCAAGGGCGAGGGCCAGAGCTGGACGGAGGCTCTGGCGCGCGCCGAAACAATGATCGCCCGGCGCGGCTCCGACATCGTGGTGGACGCCAAGATCGCGGCGAAGCTCTCGCAGGCGGTCAACGGCAAGGCGGTGGCGGCAAACCGCAAGCCGGTGCGCGAAGAGCCGGTCGAGAATGACATCGTGGTTCGCCCCGCTTCCACGGCGGCCGCCACGCCCGTATCCGTTCCGAACGAGGCGGCCGCCACGCCGCTCGTGTCGCGGGTTCGCGTCATCGGGCTCAACCCCGCGGCCGCGCAGGTCGGGGCTGCCGAACTCCAGACCGGAGCAGTCACGAGCCCCTGAGCCGGTATTCACGCCGGCAATACTCAATTAACCACGAAACCATCTACGTCGTTTTTGATATTTGGTAACCACGTTGGTTAGCCATGCCGGAAGTTCGGCGTGGCAGCTTTTCGTCATGATGACGAAAACCTTTCCGGCCCTGACGGTGTTGCTCGGCGTGCTCGTCTCCTCCTCGGCGCTCGCCCAGGGCTGTGAGGACCAGCGACGCTGGCCGTGGAGCGATCACACGGCGATCAC
Organism: Alsobacter sp. P4_H11; assembly: GCF_056400925.1. NCBI lineage: Bacteria > Pseudomonadati > Pseudomonadota > Alphaproteobacteria > Hyphomicrobiales > Alsobacteraceae > Alsobacter > Alsobacter sp. P4_H11. The sequence continues at coordinate 152,791 of NZ_JBFUKI010000004.1, read as the reverse complement.
GGCGGCGCTGCGCAGCGAATACATGCAGTTGCACGCGTCCTACCAGGCCATGAGCTGTACAGGCCGGCCCAGCGTGCTGACCGGGGCCGAGCGCTATTGCGGGGCCATGGCCGACCGTCTCGTCGCCATCCATCACGAGCTCGAGCGCAACCACTGGCTCGGCAAGCGCGTCACCGCCTGCGGACCGGAGGGGACCCGTCCGCCGCTGGCGCTGGAGCCGGTCGAGGAGGAAGCTCCAGTGAAAGCGGAAGCGCCCGCCAAGCCCAGCAAGGGCCGTGTCGCCAAGGCCGCCAGGAACACCGAGCAGCCGCTAACGACCGCCGCCCAGGCGGACGCCGCACCATCGGCCAACACGACGGCGCCGACGGGCTCGCCAAAGCAGCCCATGGCGCGTCGCAACCAAGCTGAAGCAGACCCAACCACGACCCCAGACATCACGAAGCCCGCAGCGCCGAGCCCGCGCCCCTCGCCCGTGGCGCGCGCTGCAAGCGCCACTTCCCAGCCCGCTCAAGCGCGGCACCCCCCCTCTCAGCCACAGAACCAGGCGCGGGTGCAGCCCCAGGATCAACCTCCGGCGCAACCCAACGCGTCCCGGCCCAAGCGGCCCCAACCCGCCCCTTTGGCCGCGGCGCCGTCAGACGCGCCGCAGATGGTCGCGGCCGATCCGGTCCTGATCCTGCCGCAACCGACGCCGCGCCCGCCGACAGCGCGCCCGATGCTTGCCACGCGGAGCGAGGCGCCCGCGACCCAGGCAACGCCGCCGAAATCCGAAGCGCAGGCCAGGCCGCGCGAGCCCGCCGCCACGTCCCCCAATCCGGACGCCACGTTGGCCCTGGTGGCGCAGTTTGCCGCCGAGCCGGAGGCCACCGCCGCGATTAGCGCAGGTTACTTCGCCACCGTGTCAGGCGCGGGCCTTTACACGGCGGCCGAGCCGCCGATCGAGCCGGCCGGTTCGCCCACCCGCAAGCGCTTCATGGCGAAGGGCGGCCGCTTCGCCTGCGTGCGCTCCTGCGACGGCTTCTACTTTCCGCTGAACCAGTCCGTGCGCGGCGGCGACGCGCAGGACATGTGCACGTCGCTCTGCCCCGGGGCCCGCACGGAGGTCTACAGGGTCCCGCAAGGCGGACGCATGGCCGACGCCGTGTCGATGAAGGGCCAGCGCTACGCGGACTTGCGCTCCGCCTTCCTGTATCGCCGCAAGGTGAATGCCGGCTGCGGCTGCAAGGTGCAGGGACAATCCTGGGAGGCGCTGCTGCGGCCGGCCGAGCGCGTGCTGGCCTCGCCGCACCGCGATCCGATCCTGGACGAAGCCACGGCCGACCGGCTGTCGCGCGCGCAACAGCGGGCGAAGCTGCGGGCCGAGGCCGCCCAGGAAGCCGCGTCGCGCGAGCCGGCCGCCCAGCAGGCCGCCGGCGGCGCGCCCCCGATCGCTCCACAGCGCCAGCCGAGCCGCCCGACGCCGGCCGCGCAGCGGCTGGAGGAACCGCGGCAGGAAAACGAGCCGGCCGAGACGGGCTCAATCCGGCTGCACCGGCGGCGCTGAAAGCCTATGCGTCAAAGAGAAAGGCCGCCCCTCGCGGGACGGCCTTTCCATTGTCGAGACCGCGGTCCCTAGCAGGACCCGGAACGCCTCGTCAGGCGCAATTCTCCGCGGCGGCGGAGATCCAGGTCGAGACCAACAGGCGCGGCTGATGACAATGAGACACTGGATCACCTCCTTTCAATTGTTTCGGTAAGCGATTATGTGGGGCATCGACCGGCTTTCGCAAGAGTGAAAGCTCCTGGTCCATTCTGTCGCAGGGGAGCGGCCGCCAGCCCTGGCCGGCCGCCCAGCAGCACGATCGCAGGTTCCATGACCGACGGTTCCAAAACCGACGCCAGCGTCACTGACGGCTCGCCCGTCTCCCGCCGGCGAACCTTCGCCATCATCTCGCACCCGGACGCGGGCAAGACCACGCTCACCGAAAAGCTGCTGTTGTTCGGCGGCGCGATCCAGCTCGCCGGCGAGGTGAAGGCCAAGAAGAACCGCGTCAGCGCCCGCTCGGACTGGATGGGAATCGAGAAGGAGCGCGGCATCTCGGTCGTCACCTCGGTGATGACCTTCGAATACGCCGACTGCGTCTTCAACCTGCTCGACACGCCCGGCCACGAGGACTTCTCGGAGGACACCTACCGGACGCTGACGGCGGTGGATTCCGCCATCATGGTGATCGACGCCGCCAAGGGCATCGAGGCGCGCACCCGCAAGCTGTTCGAGGTCTGCCGCCTGCGCGATATCCCGATCGTCACCTTCATCAACAAGCTCGACCGCGAGAGCCGCGACCCCTTCGACCTCCTGGACGAGATCGAGAAGACGCTGGCGCTCGACACTGCTCCGGTGAACTGGCCCATCGGCCGGGGCCGCTCCTTCGCGGGCACCTACGACATGGCCAAGAACACGGTGCGCCGGCTCGACGCCGACGACGAGGCGCAGCCCGTGAACGGCCCGGACTCGCCCGCCGTGCTCGAAATGCTGCCCGAGCACGAGCGCGACGCCTTTTCGGAGGAGATCGGGCTCGCGATGGGCGCCTGCCGGCCGTTCGAGCTGAAGCCCTTCCGCGAAGGCCATCTGACGCCTGTGTTCTTTGGCAGCGCGCTGCGTAATTTCGGCGTCCGCGACCTCATCGACGCGCTGGCGGCCTTTGCGCCGCCGCCGCGCGGGCAGGATGCGGACACGCGCCGCGTCGAGGCCGAGGAGCCGCGCATGACCGGCTTCGTGTTCAAGATCCAGGCGAACATGGACCCGAACCACCGCGACCGCATCGCCTTCATGCGCGTGTGCTCCGGCCGGCTCAGCCGCGGCATGAAGGCCAAGCTGGTGCGCACCGGCAAGCCCATGGCGCTGAACACGCCGCAGTTCTTTTTTGCCCGCAACCGCGCCATCGCGGACGAGGCCTGGGCTGGCGACGTGGTCGGCATCCCCAACCACGGCACGCTGCGCATTGGCGACACGCTGACGGAGGGCGAGGACCTGCTGTTCCGCGGCGTCCCGAGCTTCGCGCCCGAAATCCTGCGCCGGGTGAAGCTGCAGGACGCCATGAAGGCCAAGAAGCTGCGCGAAGCCCTGCAGCAGATGGCCGAGGAAGGCGTCGTGCAGCTCTTTCTGCCGCAGGACGGTTCCGGCGCTATCGTGGGCGTTGTCGGCGCCCTCCAGCTCGACGTGTTGAAGGAGCGCCTGCTGGCCGAATACGGCCTGCCGATCGACTACGAGCAGACCCGCTTCAGCATCTGCCGCTGGATCACGTCCGACGCACGGCAGGACCTGGAGAGCTTCATCTCCAAGAACCTGTCCTCCATCGCGGACGACCTCGACGGCGCGCCGGTGTTCATGGCCGCGAGCCCGTTCTCGCTGCGCTACGACGAGGAGCGCGCGCCCGCGATCCGCTTCTCGGACATCAAGGACTATCAGGTCCGCGACAAGGCCGCCTGAGCGGGCGCTCCGGCGCCAGCCTCGAACGGCCGCGGCTGCGCGGCCAGCTTCGGCGCGAGCGCGGCGACAAGCGACGCCAGCGCCGCGCCGGCGACCAGGAACGCGATGATCATGAGCGTGAAGTCCGGCTTCGCGCTCGCGACCACGCTGAGCAGCCAGCCCGCGACCGTATAAGCCGCCACGATGATGAGTTCGAGCATGGGTCCCCCTCGGCCGTAGCCGTCCGTGTCTGACGCCGCGCGACACGGGCGCGGCGGGCCGCCGAGCGGCCGGTGCGTGGGGGAGCGCCGGCAGGATTCCAGATCGAGGCCGAACGACGCTATTCGGATGTTTGCGTAAGTCGTTCGCAGCCCTGGATTCGGGGAGATCAGGCCGCAGCCAGGAACCCTCTCCCGCGCAGCGGGGGAGGGCAGGGAGGGGGCGGAGCGCCGCAACGCCAAACCAAGCGGCGCTCGACCGCCCCCACTGTCGGCTTCGCCGACATCTCCCCCGCTGCGCGGGAGAGAGTTAGCGCCCGGCGCCGCGGGGGCTGGAGCGGCGGCTCGCCCGTTGACTTCCGACCTCGCTCCCTGCATTCCCGGGCGGCCTGCCCGCCGGAGCCGCCATGCTGTCACCCGCCATGATCGAAGGCGTCGGCAACCTCGCCGCGTTGATCACGACCCTGTGCTGGATCCCGCAGGCGCTGCGCGTGATCCGCACCCGCGACACGCGAGCGATCTCGCTGCTGGCCCAGGGCGCGCTGCTGGTGGGCGTCGGGCTGTGGCTCGTCTACGGGCTGCTGCAGGGCGTCGGCCCGCTGATCTGGTCCAACGTCATCACCTTCGCGCTGGTGGGCGTGATCGTGGTCCTGAAGATCCGCTACGGCTGATCAGCCGCGCTGCAGCGCAACGAGCCGCGGGTCCGCCAGCCAGCCCTGCACGCGCCTGAGGTTCACGCCGAAATCGCTGCTGCCGATAAGGCTGCGCGAATAGATCGCCAGCGTGGCCCCGCCCTCCCCGGCCGGCAGCGCCACTGCCTCTACGGTGTCGGGAAAGCGCATCAGCGGCGTGCGCACCACATAGCGGTCGCGCGGCTCCTCCGGGGAGGAGGCCGCCAGCCGGGCGTCTGGATTGGCGAGGATCAGCGCGCGCAAGGTTTCCCGCAGCTGTTCCGGCGTTGCGGCGTAGCGAGGCGGCGTGAGGTCGACAGGCGCGGCGCAGAAACCGGCAGGGCAAACCAGCGCATCGTTGCGCCCGGGGCGGCGCGCCAGATGGGCGAAGTCGACGGGTCCCTGATCGGCCGGCCCGACGATTTCCCAGACCCGGCCGATGCCGCCGGGCTTGTCCTTCCTGAGCACGACGACGCCGGCCGCCAGCGCGGCCGCCCCGATCGCAATCACGAATCCGCGCATCAGCCCATCAATCCATGGTTGGGGAGATCCAGGATCGGAACTCTCCGGGCTACTCTGGCCTATGTTCCGGTCGTTTGCACAACGAAGCAGATCCTGAAAGGTCCCGATGTCCGCGATCCCTCACTCCGCCTTCGTGGCGCCCATCCTAATGCTCGTCGCCTCCAACGTGTTCATGACCTTCGCGTGGTACGGGCACCTGAAATTTCCGTCCGTGTCGCTGCCGCTCGTGGTCGTGATCAGCTGGGGCATCGCGTTCTTCGAGTACTGCCTGGCCGTGCCGGCCAACCGCATCGGCCACGCGGTCTATTCGGCCGCGCAACTCAAGACGATCCAGGAAGTGGTGACGCTGCTGGTATTCGCCGTGTTCTCGGTGACGGTGCTGAAGGAGCCGCTCACCTGGAACCACGCGGTCGGGTTCGGACTGATCGCCGGCGGGGCATTCTTCATCTTCCAGGGGCCGCTATAGCGGCGTAGCGCTGCGGCGCCCTGACGCCTTAGCGGCTCAGCGTCGCGGGCGGCAGCGACGACACCTGCACGGGCGCGGCGGGGCCGAACAGGGCGATCGCGATGGTGGCGACGCTGAGCGCCGCGACGAGCCACACCGACATCCGGAACTGGCGCTGCGCTTCGAGGTGCGCGCCGGCCATCACGCGCCCGCCCTGCGGCATGCGCAGCGGAGCGTCGGCGGAGAGGCGGGCGATGGTCGGGGCGCGGAACATGGCGAGGATCTCGGTGCGGCTTCGTTGGCCGCTTCTATGATCCCGCCTTGGCCAGGCCGATGTGCGCCGCCGCACATGATCGTGCGGCCGCGCAGCCTTGCCGTCAGCCCTTCTTGCCGCCCCTGAACGCCCGCGTGCCGGGCCGGCCCGCCTTGCTGCGCGCCGCCGCGGCTTCGCCGCCCAGCGGACGGCCGAGGCCGCCGCCGAGATTGTGCGGCCCCATCTCGTCCAGCGTCGGCTTGCGGGCGCGGGTGGGAGGCAGGGGCGCGTCGGTGGGAGTGTCGTCAGAGAAGCGCGGACCGTCCGGGAAGCGGTCGTCGCCGCTTGTGCCGGCGCCGCGGCCGGGCTTGGCGGCTGCGGGAGGCAGGTTGCCGGCGCGGCCGTATTTCTTGGGGCCGGCGTAGCCGCCCGTTTTCTCGTCCACCTGGGTCTGTGTCGCCATCGGGTCGGCGGCCAGCACCAACTCGGTGGCCTGCAGGCGCTTGATCTCGTCGCGCAGGCGGGCCGCGACCTCGAAGTCGAGATTGGCGGCGGCCTCGCGCATCTTCTTCTCGAGATCGGCCAGCGTGGCCTTCATGTTGTGGCCGACCAGCGCGCCCTCCTTGGCGACGCCGGTGTCGACGCGGACATGGTCGCGCTCGTAGACGCTTTCCAGGATATCGCCGATGTTGCGCTTCACGCTCTCAGGCGTGATGCCGTTGGCCTGGTTCCAGGCGTTCTGCTTCTCGCGGCGGCGGTTGGTCTCCTGGATGGCGCGGTCCATGGAGCCGGTCACCTGGTCGGCGTAGAGGATGACCTTGCCGTCGACGTTGCGGGCGGCGCGGCCGATCGTCTGGATCAGCGACGTCTCGGAGCGGAGGAATCCCTCCTTGTCGGCGTCCAGGATGGCGACGAGGCCGCACTCGGGAATGTCGAGGCCCTCGCGCAAGAGGTTGATGCCCACCAGCACGTCGAAGGCGCCCAGGCGCAGGTCGCGCAGGATCTCGATGCGCTCGATGGTGTCGATGTCGGAGTGCATGTAGCGCACCCGCACGCCGTTCTCGTGCAGGTATTCGGTCAGGTCCTCGGCCATGCGCTTGGTCAGCACCGTGACGAGCGTGCGGTAGCCGTGGGCCGCGACCTCGCGCACCTCGCCCAGGAGATCGTCGACCTGCGCGCGGGCCGGGCGGACGTCGATCACGGGGTCGATGAGCCCCGTCGGGCGAATGACCTGCTCCACGAACACGCCGCCGGTGCGCTCCATCTCCCAGGTTCCGGGGGTGGCCGAGACGTGGACGGTCTGGGGCCGCATGGCCTCCCACTCCTCGAAGCGCAGCGGCCGGTTGTCCATGCAGGACGGCAGGCGGAAGCCGTATTCGGCCAGCGTCGCCTTGCGGCGGAAGTCGCCCTTGTACATGCCGCCGATCTGCGGAACCGTGACGTGACACTCGTCCGTGAACACGATGGCGTTGTCGGGCAGGTACTCGAACAGGGTGGGCGGCGGCTCGCCGGGCCGGCGGCCCGTGAGATAGCGCGAATAGTTCTCGATGCCCGCGCAGGAGCCCGTGGCCTCCAGCATCTCGATGTCGAACAGCGTGCGCTGCTCCAGCCGCTGCGCCTCCAGCAGCCGTCCCATGCGGTAGAGCTCCTCGAGGCGCTGCTTGAGCTCGTCCTTGATGCTCTTCACGGCCTGCTGGAGGGTAGGCTTGGGCGTGACGTAGTGCGAATTGGCGTATATTTTCACGAATTCGAGGTCGGCCGACTTGTTGCCCGTCAGCGGGTCGAACTCCTGGATGCTCTCCACCTCGTCGCCGAAGAGGTTGATGCGCCAGGCGCGGTCCTCATAGTGGGCCGGAAATATCTCGACCACGTCGCCGCGCACCCGGAAGGTGCCGCGCGAGAAGTCGCCCATGTTGCGCTTGTATTGGAGGGCCGTGAGGTCGGCCAGGAGCTGGCGCTGGTCCAGCCGCTCGCCCACCTTCACGGTGAACGTCATGGCCGTGTAGGTCTCCACCGAGCCGATGCCGTAGATGCACGACACGGAGGCCACGATGATGACGTCGTCGCGCTCCAGCAGCGCGCGCGTGGCGGCGTGGCGCATGCGGTCGATCTGCTCGTTGATCGAGGATTCCTTCTCGATATAGGTGTCGGTGCGCGGGACGTAGGCCTCCGGCTGGTAGTAGTCGTAGTAGGAGACGAAATACTCGACGGCGTTGTTGGGGAAAAAGCTCTTGAACTCGCCGTAGAGCTGCGCCGCCAGCGTCTTGTTGGGAGCCAGGATCAGCGCCGGCCGGTTGGTGCGGGAGATGACCTGCGCCATCGTGAAGGTCTTGCCCGAGCCGGTGACGCCAAGCAGCACCTGATCGCGCTCGTGGCGCTTCACGCCCTCAACGAGCTCCGCAATGGCGGTGGGCTGGTCGCCCTTGGGCTCGAACTCGGAGACGAGGTCGAAGCGCTTGCCGCCTTCGGATTTGTCCGGGCGGGGCGGCCGATGCGGCGCCCAGGGCTTCTTCTCGCGCAGGTTCGGGTCGCCCTGCTCCAGCAGCGCCTTCAGCGAATCCATGGTGGCGGTGGCGCCGACGAGGCCGTTGCCGCGCACCTGGTCGTCGTCGTCCTCGTCGCGCAGCACGTTGCCCTGGCGCACGCGCTTGGGCGCGGCCTTGAGGATGTCGTCGCGCGATAGCCCGACATCGCGCTTGCGGTTGCCGGGGTGGATCTCGCCCTCGACCGGGGGCGGGTTCGCCTTGGCGCGGCGCGCGGCGGCGCCCGGGGCGGCGCGGCCGTTGTCGCCATCGGAAGGAAAATCGAGCCCGAGCTTGCGGGCCAGCGCCGGGTCGACGCCCTCGACGTCGTCGGGGTCGTAGCCGGCCTGCGGCGACTCGGCGAAGCCGGCGCCGGAGCGATCGGCTTGCGACTTGGCGCTCCTGGCCGCCTCGCGGGCGATGCCGGGGTTGAGCAGCGCGGCCAGATGCTCGTCCAGCGGCTTCAATTCTGGCTTGGACGCCTTGGAGCGCGGCGTGCGCGGGCTGAGCGCGCTGTCGCGGCCGGAGGACTGCGCGGACGGGCGCGCGGGCGATTTCGGTGCTTTGGCCATACCGTGAACATGGGGCGAGTCACGCCTCGGGGCAAGCCGGAGCGGCCTCATGAGCCCCGTCTCCGGCGCGGTTTGGCGCAGCCTGTCGGATGGTGTGCGCCTCACAAAAAGTTTAGCGCCGGAGGTCTCAACGGAGTTGGCCAAACATTAACGAATGTTAGGCCTTACTTCAGCCGTTGTCTGCCGCCTCCTTGGCGCGCAGATCCGGATTGCGCCATGGCCACAGATCCCCGCCTCGCCCTCGCCGCCCTGAATCGCTTTGGCCTGGGGGCGATCCCGGGCGAGCTGAACCGCGCGGCGGCCGATCCGCGCGGCTACGTGCTGGCGCAGATCAACCCCGCCGCCGTGCGGCCGCTGGACAGCGTCGCGGGCATGCCTCAGCTCAAGGACAGCGGCCAGAATCTGGTCGAGGCTCGGCAGTTCGACAAGGATCGCAAGGCCGCGAAAGCCGCCCAGGCGGCCATGGCGGCGGCCGCGCCGGGCGTCAACATGCAGGACGATTCCAGCGCCAGGGGCATGCAGCCGTCCATGGCGGGCGGCGCCATGGCGCAGCCGGCGAAGCAGCCGGAGTCGCCCGAACAAGCCAATTTCCGCGCCGAGGCGGCGGCGCGGTTCGTCCGTCTGACGAGCTCCGAAGCCGGGCTGGTGGAGCGGCTGACGCTGTTCTGGTCGAACCACTTCGCGATCTCAGCCGCCAAAGGGCCCGGGCTTCGGATGCTGGCCGGCGCCTATGAGCGCGAGGCGATCCGCCCGTTCGTGCTCGGCCGCTTCGGCGACATGCTGCGCGCCGTGGAGCAGCACCCGGCCATGCTCTACTACCTCGACAACCACCAATCGATCGGCCCGACCTCCAAGGGCGGCCAGAACGGCAAGCGCGGGCTGAACGAGAACCTCGCGCGCGAGATCCTGGAGTTGCACACGCTCGGGGTGAGCGGCGGCTACACGCAAAGCGACGTCACGAGCCTGTCGCGGATTATCACCGGATGGACGGTGACCTCCCCGGACGAAGACCTCATGCATGGCGGCCGCTTCACCTTCGCGCCGGCGCGGCATGAGCCGGGCGCGCATACGGTGCTCGGCAAGGCCTATCCGGAGGACGAGCATCGGCAGGGCGAGGCCGTGCTGGCCGATCTCGCCGTGCATCCCGCAACCGCGCGCCACATCGCCCGCAAGCTGGCGACCCATTTCATCGCCGACGACCCGCCCAGGATGCTGGTGGACCGTCTCGCCAAGACCTTCCTGGACAGCAAGGGCGACCTTGCGGCGGTGACGCGCGTGCTGGTGAGCGCGCCGGAGGCGTGGGCCGCGCCGCCCACCAAGCTGAGGACGCCGCAGGAACTCGTGATCGCGGTTTTGCGGGCGACCGGCAAGGCCCCCGATGTCGGCAACGTCGTGGGCCTGCTCGGCATCATGGGCCAGCCGCTCTGGCAGCCGATCGGCCCGAACGGCTTCTCCGACCAGTCGGCCGAGTGGGCCTCGCCGGAGGGCGTCGCGGCGCGGCTCGACGCAGCCGCGCAATGGGGGCGGCAGAACGCCAAGCTCGACCCCAACGCCCTGCTGGAAGCCGTGATCGGCCCGGCGGCGTCGCCCGAGACGCGTCAGGCCGTGGCCCGTGCCGAGAGCCGCGCGCAGGGGCTGGCCTTGCTGATCATGTCCCCCGAATTCCAGCGCCGCTGAGGCCGGAGCCCGCCATGTCGCACTCGTTTTCCAACGGCCCGGACACGCTGGCCTGCTGCGAGGCCCCGGACGCCACCCGCCGCGCCGTGCTGGTGACGGGCGGCGCGCTTTTCGCCTGGGCGTTCACGCCCCGCTTCGCCCATGCGTCGGGCGGCAAGGACCCGCGGCTCGTCACCATCGTGCTGCGCGGCGCGCTGGACGGGCTGTCGGCCGTTGCCCCGGTGGGCGACCCCGATTACGTGGCGTTGCGCGCCGGCATCGCGCTCTCGGCGACGGGCGACAACGCGGCGCTGCCGCTCAACGGCTTCTTCGCCCTGCACCCGGCGATGCCGAACTTCGCCCGGCTCTTCAAAGCCGGGCAGGCCAGCGTGGTGCACGCAACGGCGACGCCCTACCGGTCGCGCTCGCATTTTGACGGGCAGGACGTGCTGGAAAGTGGGCTGCCCGGCGTGTCGCCGGTCAACAGCGGCTGGATGAACCGCGCGCTGGCGGCGCTGCCGAAGGGCGAGCGCATCGCAAAGCTCGGCGGCGTCGGAGTCGGCGCCACGACGCCTCTGGTGATCCGCGGTAAGGCCCCGGTGCTCGGCTGGTCGCCGCAGGGGCTGCCCAAGGCCGAGGATGACCTCGCCGCGCGGGTGCTCGACCTCTATCGACAGAAGGACCCTGCTCTGGGCGATGCGCTCACGCGAGGCCTCGACGCCGACATGATCGCCACCCGGAACGGCGGCGCGCAGGCCCGAAAGGGCGCTGGCGGGGCCGAGGCGATGAAGCGTGCGGCCGAAGGCGCGGCGCGGCTGATGGCGGCCGATGACGGCCCCCGCCTGGCCGCGCTGGCGTTCGGCGGCTGGGACACGCACGCCAACGAGGGCGGCGCAACCGGCCAGCTGGCGCAATTGCTGGCCGGGCTCGACGGCGCGCTGGCGGCGTTCGAGCAGACGCTCGGGCCGGTGTGGAAGGACACCGCAATCCTCGTGGTGACGGAATTCGGCCGCACCGCGCGGGTCAACGGCACTGTGGGCACCGACCACGGCACCGCCACCTGCGCGTTCCTTGTGGGCGGCGCCGTGAAGGGCGGCCGCGTGATCGCCGACTGGCCTGGGCTCAAGGAGGCGCAGCTCTACGAGCGCCGCGATCTCCAGCCCACGACCGACCTGCGGGCCGTGCTGAAGGGCGTGATGGCCGAGCATCTCGGCCTCTCCCGCGCCGTGCTGGGCTCGCAGGTGTTCCCGGACTCCACGGCGGTGGAGCCGATGCGCGGCCTCGTCGCCTGAGGGCGCAAGCGCTTTGAATTCACGACCCGATGCCCCTCATCCTGAGAGCCTGACCGATCATTCGCTCAACGCCCCTCGTCCTTAGAGACGCAGGCCGAAAGCGGCCTGCTCCTCAGGATGAGGGTATCGAGGGTGTTTCAGTGGCTTTTTGGCCAAGCTACCGGGCCCCTCAGCAGGAGCGCTCGCGCCCAAGAACGAACCTTTCCGCCGCTCAGCTGTTGTCGGGCGATTTCACGGTTTGCGCCGTCCCATCCACAGGAGCTCTTCCATGAAAAGCCGCAACCTTCGCGCTCCCCTCCTCGCAGCCGCCGCGCTGGCGGCCGGCATCGTGGCTGGCCTCCCCTCCGCGGAGGCGGCCGTCAAGGTCGGCACGCTGCGCTGCAACGTGTCGGGCGGCCTCGGGCTGATCATCACGTCCAGCAAGACCATGGCGTGCAGCTTCACGCCCTCGCGCGGCGCCCGCGAGACCTATGTGGGCACGATCCGCCGCTTCGGCCTCGACATCGGCGCCACCGACAAGGGCGTGATGGTGTGGGGCGTGTTCGCGCCCACCAACGCCTGGCCGCGCGGCGCGCTGGCCGGGGCCTATGCGGGCGGCTCGGCCGAGGCCACGGCGGGCGCGGGCGTCAGCGCCAACGCGCTGGTAGGCGGCAACAACAACACCATCAGCCTCCAGCCGCTCTCGGTGGGCGCGCAGACGGGCGCCAGCCTGGCGCTCGGCGTCTCCGCGCTGGAGCTGCGCCCGGCCCGCTGAGCCTGGATTTTTGCGATGAACAGGGGCGGCCGGCTCACGTCGGCCGCCCTTTTCGCATGCGAGCGCGGCGTCTGCGCTGTTTCCTCGGCGGCGAAAACCACTAATGTCGCGGCGTTTCGGCCGCGTAGACGGCCTCGGGAGGATCCCCCATGCCGTTGCTCCGCACCCGCCTCTTGTCGCTGTTCGCCGCCGCAATCTCGGCCGGGCTGGCCCTCGCCGCCCCCGCATCCGCGCAGGAGAAGGTGAATGTCGGCGTTCTGCGCTTCGTGTCGTCAGGCGGGCTCTTCACGGCGTTCGAGAAGGGCTACTTCAAGGCTGAGGGCCTCGACGTGAACCTCACCTTCTTCGAGGCCGCGCAGCCGATCTCGCTCGCGGTGGTGTCGGGCGACGTCGATTTCGGCGTCACGGCCTTCACGGGCGGGTTCTTCAACCTCGCCGGCAAGGGCGCGCTGAAGATCATCGCCGCGCAGGCCAAGGAGGCGAAGGGCTACGAGGGCAACCTCGTGCTGGCCTCCAAGGGGGCGGCCGAGAAGGGCTTCACGGATATCGGCCAGTTCGCCGGCAAGTCGCTCGGCATCTCGCAGGTGGGATCGTCGTTTCACTACCAGATCGGGCAGCTCGCCCGCATCAAGGGCTTCGATCTCGCCAAGGTCGACATGAAGCCGCTGCAGTCGCTGCCCAACATGATGGCGGCGCTGAAATCGAGCCAGGTGGACGGCATCATCATCGCCCCGCACCTCGCCAAGGCGCTGATCGCCAGCGGCGACGCCAAGCTGCTGGGCCGCTACTCGGATTTCGACGAGTACCAGTTCGGCGGGCTGTTCACGGCCTCGCGCACGATCACGAACAAGCGCGCAACGGTGGAGAAGTTCGTGCGCGCCTACCAGAAGGGCGCGGCCGATTACTACGCGGCCTTTCTCCAGAGAGACGCCTCGGGCGCCATCGTGACGACGCCCACGACGGACGAAACCGCCGCGCTGATCGCCAGGTCGGTGTATCCGGGCGAGCCGGCCGAAACGGCAGTTCCCAAGGTCAAGGCGTCGGCCTTCTTCGTCGACCCGCAGGCCCGGCTGGACGTGGCCGATCTCGTCCGGCAGGTGGAATGGTGCAAGCAGCAGGGCCTGGTGGACGCCGCCGTGGACGCCAAGGCAATGCTGGACCTGAGCTTCGTGCAGGGGCACCTCAACGCGAATTGAGCGGGCGCTCGGCGCTCGGGATGACGCCGCAGCCACCCCCTCCCCTTGAGGGGGAGGGTGCGCTTCGCGGCGCCTCCTGAAATCCCTCGCCCTTTGACGCGCCATGCGAAGTTCGCATGGCTCCTCAGGATGAGGGGCGCTAGAGGTGTGAGCTCAATCGCATCCAGAGTCTCAAGCCCTCTCCATGAAGCTCGCCGCCTCCAACATCACCCATCGCTACGGCCCCTTGCCGGTGCTGGACGACGTGTCGCTCGCGGTGGCGGAGGGCGAGGTGGTGGCCGTCGTGGGGCCGTCGGGCTGCGGCAAGTCGACCTTGCTGCGCATCCTGGGCGGGTTGGAGCGGCCGGACGGCGGCAGCGTGGAGACGCAAGGCGCTGCGCCGGCGCGGTCGCTGAACCCGATCACCTATGTGTTCCAGGATTTCGCGCTGCTGCCGTGGCGCACGGTGGCCGGCAATGTGCGGCTGCCGCTGGAGGAGCACGCCATGCCGGAGAGCGAGCGCGACGCCGTGGTGCGGGATGCGCTCGCCCGCACGGGGCTGGGGGACTTCGCCGGCGCTTGGCCGCGCCAGCTCTCGGGCGGCATGCGCCAGCGCGTCGGCATCGCGCGGGCGCTCGCCGTGCGGCCCGCGATCCTGCTCATGGACGAGCCGCTCTCGGCGCTGGACGGGCAGACGCGCGAGCTCCTGATGGACGACCTGGTCGCGCTGCACGCGGGCGGCGAGCTCTCCACCGTGTATGTGACGCACAACCTGGACGAGGCCGTGCGGCTGGCCGACCGCATCGTGGTGCTGTCTCGCCGGCCCGGACGGGTGCGGGCCGAGGTGCGGCTGGACCGGCCTCGCAGCGAGCGGCGGGCGGGCGATCCCGCCTTGGTCGCGCAGGCGCGGGAGCTGTGGGAGCTGATCCGCGCCGATGCGGCGGCGGCCGACCGGGAGCTTGCGCGATGACGAACCTTACGAACCCCACCGCCAAGCCTGTCGCATTCCGGGGCGACCTCTTTCTGCCGCGGACCCGGCGAGCGGCGGGCGCGGCCGCGCTGGTCGCCTTGGTGGCGTTCTGGCAGCTCGCGTCGAGCGTCGGCTGGCTCGACCCCGTGATGGCGCCGAGCCCGCGCGAGGTGTTCGGTTCGCTTGCCGCGCTGGCGCGGTCCGGCGAACTCGCCGGCCACCTGGCGGCCTCGCTCGGGCGGCTCTTCGGCGGCTTCGCAATCGGGGCCACGGCGGGGGTGTGCTTTGGGCTGGCCGTGGGGCTGTTCTCGGCCGTGCGCTCGCCCGGCGTGGCGGTGGTGTCGGCGCTGTTCCCGATCCCCAAGATCGCGCTGCTGCCGCTGTTCATCCTGTGGTTCGGCATCGGCGAAGGCTCGAAGCTCGCCACCATCGCGTTCGGGTCGTTCTTTCCCACCGTGGTGGCCACCTATGGGGCGGTGGACGGCGTCGACCGCTCGCTGGTCCGCATGGGCCGCGCATTCGGGCTCTCGTCCTGGTCGATCGTGCGCAAGATCGTGCTGCCGGGCGCGCTGCCCGGCATCCTGTCGGGGCTGCGCATCGCCTCGTCGATCTCGATCGTGTTGCTGGTGGCCGCCGAGATGATCGGCGCGAACCGGGGCATCGGCGCGATGGTGCTGGCGGCCGGCAACCTGATGCAGTCCGACCGGTTGCTCGGCGGCGTGGTGGTGCTCTCCCTGCTCGGGCTCGCGATCGCGGGGCTGCTGGGGTGGATCGAGCGGCGGCTGACCGCGTGGCGGTAGGGATGGCAAGCCCTCACCCCAACCCTCTCCCCATTCCGGGGAGAGGGGGCGCATCGCGGCTGCGGCGCCGCTCTCCCCTTCGCCCCGGCACGGGGAAAAGGTGGCCCGAAGGGCCGGATGAGGGGCCCACCCACCAGCAATTCAGACAACCATCCTGACCTGCATTTCGCTTGCATCCGCGTCCTGACGGGCGGAGCATCGGCCCGTTCGAAAGGCCATGTCAGGAGACAGTTGGCCGGCGCTACGGCCAACGCGCCTCCCGTTCAAGGGAGATCAGGCCATGTCAGGTCAAGCACCCGCAGGATCGGAGAACAACGCCGGAAGATCAGCCGCCGGCCCGCGATGCGTCGCCATCGTGGGGCCGTTTCAGAGCGGCAAGACCACCTTGCTGGAAGCCATACTGGAGCGAACGGGCGCACTGACCCGCGCCGGCCGGGTGACGGACGGAACCGCCACAGGCGACGCCAGCGCCGAGGCGCGAGCGCATGGGCATGGCGTGGAGCCCAACATCGCGAGCTGCACCTTCCTGGGCGAGCGGATGACCTTCGTGGATTGTCCCGGCTCGGTCGAATTCCTGCATGAGATGCGGGCCGTGACCCCGGCCTGCGACGCCGCCATCGTGGTGTGCGAGCAGGACGAGCGGAAGTTGCCGGCCCTGCAGGTGATCCTGCGCGATCTCGAGGAGGCCGGCATCCCGCGCTTCCTGTTCATCAACAAGATCGACACCGCGTCGCGGCGCGTCCACGAGACGCTGGCGCTGCTGCAGCCCGCCTCGCGCACGCCGCTGCTGCTGCGGCAGATTCCCATTTGGAAGAACGGCATCGCGGTGGGGTTCATCGACCTCGCGCTGGAGCGGGCCTTCGTGTACCGCGAGCACGCCGCCAGCGAGGTGGTGGACATCCCGGCCGAGGAAGTCGGGGCCGAGCGCGAGGCGCGCTACTCCATGCTGGAGCGGCTGGCCGACTATGACGACGCCCTCATGGAGGAGCTGATCGAGGAGATCGAGCCGCCGCGCGACCAGGTGTTCGAGGACCTGCGGCAGGAGCTGCGCGAGGGGCACGCCGTGCCGGTGCTGTTCGGCTCGGCCGACCGGGGCAACGGCGTGACGCGCCTGCTGAAGGCGATCCGGCATGAGGCGCCCGGCGTCGCGGCCGTGCGCAACCGCCTGGGCGTGGCTGCGGACGGGCCGCCGCTCGCGCATGTGATGAAGACCGTGCACACCGCGCATGGCGGCAAGCTCTCGGTCGCCCGCGTGCTGCGCGGCGCCATCAAGGAAGGCGACGTGGTGGTGGGCTCGCACGGCGCCGAGGCCCGCGTCGCGGGCGTGCAGCGCCTGGCCGGCGCAGCCAGCTCCCGCGAGGGTGAGGCGCAGACCGGCGACGTGCTCGCCTTCGCCAAGCTGGAGGGCATCGGCACCGGCGACAGCTTCGGCGTCGGCAAGAGCCCGCCGCGCGCGGTGGCCTCCGTTGCGCCGCCCGAGCCCGTCTACACGATCGCGATCGCGACCCGGGACCGCAAGGACGACGTCCGCCTGAACGCCGCGCTGCAGAAGCTGACCGAGGAGGACCCGGCGCTGATCGTCCGGCACATGCCCGACACGGGCGAGCTGCGCATGACCGGCCAGGGCGAGGTGCACCTCAAGGTCGCGACCGAGCGGCTCGCCAGCCGCTACGGCGTCCAGGTGGACCGGCGCGAGCCGCATGTCGGCTATCGCGAGACGGTGCGAAGCAAGACCTCCGTGCGCGGGCGGCACAAGAAGCAGACCGGCGGCCACGGCCAGTTCGGCGACGTGGTGATCGAGGTGGAGCCGCTGCCGCGCGGAACCGGGTTCGAATTCGTGGACCGCATCGTCGGCGGCGTGGTGCCGCGCCAGTACATCTCATCCGTGGAGCACGGCGCCCGCGAGGCGCTCGGCGCTGGCGGGCTTGGTTTCCCCGTGGTGGACATCCGGGTGACGCTCACGGACGGGTCGCACCACTCGGTGGATTCCTCCGACATGGCGTTCCGGCAGGCCGCCCGCATCGCCATGGCGGAGGCCCTGCCGAAATGCCAGCCGGTGCTGCTGGAGCCCATCCAGTCGGTCGAGATCGCGATCCCGTCCGACTGGATGGCCAAGGCGACCGCCATCGTGACCGGCCGCCGCGGGCAGATCCTGGGCTACGACTCGCGCCCGGGCTGGGACGGGTGGGACGTGCTGAAGGCGCTGATCCCCGAGGCCGAGATGGGCGACCTCATCATCGAGCTGCGCTCGGCCACGGCCGGCGTGGGAGCCTTCACGGCGAGCCTCGACCATCTTGCCGAGCTCTCCGGCAAGCCGGCTGATGCGGTGGTGAAGCGGGCGGGCGCGATGGCGCGGCACGGCTGAGGGTGGCTGAAGCCTGAACGGCGGTCGCTTACACGACGCCATCATTCTGAGGAGCAGGCCCCACTTGGGCCTGCGTCTCGGAGAAAAAGGGATCCAGAGCGCTCGATCTCGCTCGCATTCTGGAGCCCCTCGTCCTTCGAGACACATCACCAAAGGGCGACGTTCCTCAGGATGAGGGGTTCCCGATCGTTTGGCGCCATGATCAAGGGTCTGTTCCGCGCCCAAGGCGCTTGGAGCCCCTACCATAACCAGCCCTTCTTCGCCGGCGCCGGCGGAGAGGCAGCTTGCGGCTGCGCCGCGTAGGGGTCCTCGTCCGATTCCAGCATGTCCTCCATGTCCGAGCCCTCCGGCGTGGAGGCCGCGCCCGGAATGCCGAGCGACATCGGACCGCCTGCGATGCCAGGATAGGTGGCGGGCCGGGGCGCAGAGGCGCCGTAGAGGCCGCCCGTGCCGGTGGCGGGCGCCCGCATGACGCCGGCCTGCTGGCCATAGGCGGGCGAGGTACCCACCGCCGGATAGCCTTGCGCGACCGGCCGGCGCTCGCCCGGGCCGGCGCCCACGACGCCGCCCTCCGCGTAGCGCGGCGTCTGTCCCGAGCCCATGCCCACCGGCCGCGGCGTCAGCATGCCGCCCGCCCGCGCGATGGCGTCGAGCCGCGGCGCGAACTTGATGATCGGCTTGCAAACCTTGCGGCCGCCCGCATGGCGGGCGAGGTCGAGGTGGAAATGGTCGTCATGCTGCGGATAGCCCGGCCCGAGCACCGTGGTGAACCGCTCGCACGAGGCGACGAAGATTTCGCGCAGGAATTCCTGCTCGATCTGCTGGCCGCGCCAGCCGCGCGCCACCGAGATCTCCCGGCCATCCGAGAGGCGAAACGCCATCACGTCCATGGCGTTGCCGAAGGCGTGCTCGGAGCGCGGCCCGCCGCGACGGTTCATGACGCTGCGGCAGGAATAGGACCCCGCCTTCAGCTCCACCACGCGCGCGCCGTAGTAGAGTTCGGCCGCTGGCTGCACGACTTCGTTCACCCAGCCGTCGATGACCGGGATCACCGGGCAAGCCCAGGTGGCCTTGCTGCTCAGGGCGACGGATCCCTCCGCCACGGCCGAGACCCGGAACGGCTGCAGCATGCCGCAGGCTCCGGGGCCCGAAATCTCTCGCGCTGGCTCGACATAGTTCGAGACGCGCACGGCCTTTGAGGCCAAGCAGGCTTGTTCCGCCTGGTCTCGCCACGGCGCGCGCTGCTCGTAAACGAACAGGCCGCAGCCGGACAGACCGAGGACGGCGGAGCCGACTAAAAACAGGGCTACTCCGCGTCGCATGGTCGAGACAATGCGATCGGTTTCTTTAAGGAAGATAAAGAACGCCGGCGCCGTGTCGCGGCCGCATCAGTTTTTCCGCGCGCCCACTCCGGAGCTCTCCGAACCGCTTCGCGGGAGCTTTCCACAGCCAATAAAAAGCCAGCCTGCGGTTGCGGGCTCCTCAAGAAAAGATCGTGTCGAAACTACGGCGGGATAGTGTAGAACGAGGTTATTAAGCGGTTACCGGCCATCCTGCGCCGCCGTGCCGCCAAGAGCCGCCGCGGAGAGCACCGGGCGGGATGAAGTGGGGAGCGCCATGTGGCAGCAAGTCTATAATCCGACCGGGAGCACGGTGCTCTCGACCCTTCTGGCGGCGCTACCTGTGGTGGTGCTGCTCGGCCTCATCGCGTGGGGCAAGGTGGAAGCCTATGTGGCGGCTTTCATCGCGCTCGTGATCGCGCTGCTGGTTGCGATCTTCATTTTCACGATGCCGGCGGGCGTCGCCATCCGGGCCGCGGTGTTCGGCGCCGTCACGGGCCTGTTTCCGATCGGCTGGATCATCCTGAACGTGATCTTCCTCTACCGCCTTACGGTGGAGAAGGGTTGGTTTCAGGTGCTGCAGGGCTCCATCGGCGGCATCACGCCGGACCGGCGCCTGCAGCTGCTGCTGATCGCCTTCTCGTTCGGCGCCTTCTTCGAGGGCGCGTCCGGCTTCGGCACCCCGGTCGCCGTCACCGGCGCCATCCTGATGGGCCTCGGCTTCTCGCCGCTGGCGGCCGCCGGCCTGTCGCTGATCGCCAACACGGCTCCGGTCGCCTATGGCGCGCTCGGCACGCCCATCCAGGGCCTCGCCACCGTGACGGGCCTTGATCCCTATCTGCTGGGCGCGATGGTGGGCCGGCAGCTGCCGTTCTTCTCGCTGATCGTCCCCTTCTGGCTCATCTGGGCCTTCGCGGGCTGGCGCGGCATGATCCAGATCTGGCCCGCCATCCTGGTGTGCGGCGTATCGTTCGCGGTGCCGCAATTCGTGGTGTCGAACTACATCAACCCGTGGGTCGTCGACATCGTCGCCGCCATCGTGTCGATGGTTTGCCTGATCGGCTTCCTGAAGGTCTGGCAGCCGGCCGAGCTCTGGCTCTCGCCCAAGCTCCGCACCCGTGACGACTCGGCCGCCACGGCGCCGCCGGCCGCCGCTGTCGCGATCCCCAATCCGACGCCCGAGCAGGTGCGGATGTCGTGGGTTCCGTGGGCGATCCTGTCCGTGGTGGTCATCATCTGGGGCGGCCAGTGGTTCAAGAACCTGGTCAACCCGATCTTCACCTGGAACTACCCGGTGGAGGGCCTGCACAACATGATCCAGAAGGTGCCTCCGGTGGTGGCGAAGCCCGCCAACGAGGGCGCGGTGTTCGCCTTCACGTACCTGTCCTTCACCGGCACCGGCATCCTGATCGCGGCCATCATCGCCGGCTTCGTGATGAAGTTCACGCCCGGGCAATTGGTGCGGGCCTATGGGCAGACGCTCTGGGTGGTGCGCTACTCGCTGCTGACCATCATGGCCATGCTGGCGATCGGCACCCTCACCCGCTACTCGGGCCTCGACGCTACGCTCGGCCTCGCCTTCGCGGCGACGGGCGTGCTCTACCCCTTCTTCGGCACCCTGCTCGGCTGGCTGGGCGTGGCGCTGACGGGGTCGGACACGGCCTCCAACGTGCTCTTCGGCGGCTTGCAGAAGATCACCGCCGAACAGCTCGGCCTTTCCCCCATCCTGATGGGCGCGGCCAACTCGTCCGGCGGCGTGATGGGCAAGATGATCGACGCCCAGTCGATCGTCGTCGCCTCCACGGCCACCAACTGGTTCGGCCACGAGGGCACGATCCTGCGCTACGTCTTCTGGCACTCCATCGCGCTCGCCTGCCTGGTCGGCGTGCTCGTGATGCTGCAGGCCTATGTGTGGCCCTTCACCGCGATGGTGATACACTAAGCGGCTGACGCCATTCAAAAGCCAGAAGGGCGCGCCTCACCGGCGCGCCCTTTTTTATGAGCCGAGGCCCGATCAGGCCTGCGGCTGCCCGGGAGCCCCGCTGTCCTGCCCGCCGCCCTGCGCGTTGCTCCGGCTCGCCAGGAAGGCGTCGAACTCTTCCTTGTCCTTGGCCCGGCGCAGGCTTTCGAGATGCTCGCCGAAGGCGCGCTGCTCGTCCACGAGCCTCTCGAACTCGGCCTGGAGGCGCGCGATCTCTGCCGCCTTGTAGTCCTCGAACGCCGAGTTGCCGCTGTCGCGCCGCAGCTCATGCCGGCGCCAGCCCGGCCCGCGGCCTTCGCCGCCGCCCCGGCCCTGCCCGCCCCAGCGCATCGCCATCCGGCCCTCGCCGTCGGGCGCGCGGCAGGAGGCGAACCACCAGCCTTCCTTCCATCCCTTGTAGAACAGGATCGCGAGGCCGACTGGCCAGAAGAGCACGAAGCCGGCGATCATGGCGGCGAGTTCGAACGGCCGCCATGCGCCCCGCCCCTCGCGTCCATCCCGGGTCTTCCAGCCGGAGCGACCCTCAAACCCGTAAGCTGCTGAACAGGACATCCTGTCCCTCCCATGTGAATGTAACATGCATTTACATTGGGGGTCTCGGCGGGTGTGTCAAGGGACTGGAACTCAGGACGAGGTCTCTGAGATGCGGGGGGGAACAAGTCTCGAACTCAGGATGAGGCGCGTCGATCCCGAGTGAGGGGCCTGGTGTGCACGGAGAGGGCGCCGATACCGTGCAGCGCAGCAACGATCGCCCGGCCGGCGCGTCAGGCGTTCGAGGGCCTCTAGGCGGAGCCGCGGATCAGCGCTTCGACGCCGCTGACCAGCAGATCCTCCGCCCGGGAGGCGTCTGGCGGGCCGAAGCAGCCGGAGCGCTCCAGCGTGGCGACGCCGTGGCTCATCGCCCAGACCTGCCGGGCGATGCGCTCGGCGTCCACGCCGTCGCTGACGCGCCCTGCCAGCGCGCCCGAAACGCCGCGCAGCAACATCGCATAGGCGTCGCCGCCGGACGGCTCGGCGTCGGGCTCCTCGGAAACGCGCCGCGAGAACATGGCGGCATAGAAGCCGGGCTCCTCCCGGGCAAAGGCCAGGTAGGCCCGGCCCATGGCGGCGAAGCTCGCCTGTGCGTCCGGGCCGGCCGAAAGCGCCCCGGCGAGCCGCTGGGCGAACAGCGCGAATCCCTCGCGGGCAACTTCGGACAACAGCGCCTCGCGGTCGCGGAAGTGGCGATAGGGCGCGGCCGGGCTGACGCCCGCATGCTTGGCCGCATCGGTGAGCGAAAAGCCCTCCGGCCCGCGCACGCCCAGCAGTTCGCGCGCCGCCGCGATCAGGGCCTCGCGCAACTGTCCGTGGTGATAGCCGCGGCGCCGGAACGGCCCGCAGCCTTGGGGCGGCCCGGATGGGCCATGGCGCCAACGCATGCGCCAGCGTTAGCCGATGCGCCCCCGGCGAGCAAACGCTGCGGCGGTCAGGAACGCCCCCGCAGGCACGCATGCGGAGCGAGCCGCGCCGTCGCGATCAGGCCTTTGCGGCCCGGCGCCGAAGCTTGCGGGCATGGCGTGGCGGTCGGCTCCCAGCTCGTGTTGTTGAGCACCATCACGCAGCGGGCGATGCGCGATCCATCAGGCGTGCGCATGCAGATCGTGTCGCCCATCTGGAAATCCTGCCCCTGCGCCCGGCAGGTGCAGGGCGGCAGCGGCGGATCAGGCCCCCATGGCGCAAAGCGGCCCTCCGCCAGGGCGAACCCCGGCGCGGCGGCGGCGGCCGCGATCGCGCAGGCCGCCAGGGCGAGAACGCGCGTGAGCATGCGCCAGCATAACAGCGCCGCCGCGACGCGAAAGGGCGGCGCGAGCCTTCTGCGACACCGTGGAAGCGCGCGATGCGCTTGCTGACGCGATCACGCCATGCTTCAGCGGACGGCCGGCACCTTCATCTCGCGGACCCGGCAGGCCCGGCGGTTGACCTCCGGGCAGGCCACGAACTCGCGCAGGTCCTTGCTGAAGCAGACCCGGATTTCCTGCAGGGTCTCGCGCTTGCAATCGACGCTCATCATGTCGGTGCGCAGGCCGGGGTTTGACGCCACGAAGGCGCGCTCCAGGTCGATCGGCGTCCAGGTCTGGTCCGCCTTCGGCTCCTTGAGGCCGGGCGGAATGGCGAGCCGGTCGCGCGCCGCTTTCACGGCCGCGAAATAGTCGCTGGGGCTCAGGCCCGAGCAGGTCCCGTGCTTGCGCCATTCGTAGCGGGCCAGGCCCTCGTCCGGGAACACGCCCTTGGTCGCCTCTAGGGCGATGCGCGACGGACTGCGCCCGGCCGGCGAGCACTCGCTGGGAAAGCCGCGTTCATATTGCGGCCAAAGCCCATGCACCACGAAGCCGAGGTTGGAGCCGGACTGGCACTGGTCCCGCGCCTTGTCGTCACCGCCGCCTGCGGAGCAGAAGCCGGGCGACCAGGACAGCGCGAGGACGTAGAAGTCGAAATCACCCGCGCTGCCGCCTCGCCGCTCGCCCTGCTGGGCCGAGGCGGCCGACGCAAAGCCGATGGCCAGAACAGCGAACGCCGCCCCGATGAACCCGCGCAAGCTGCGCGCCCTGCTCGAACCCATGGCTGGCTCCAATGACCGAAAGAAACGATTGAACGATGCGCCAACGAAAAAGGGCCGCCCCAACGGACGGCCCTCGGTTGATCAGGGGCGGGCCATCTTGCAGGCCGGCGAGTAGGCCCGTTCGCGGTCGAAGCCTTGCACGCAGTATTCGACGCCCCAGCCGTAGCCGAAGAGGCCGAGGTCCTCGGCCACCGAGTAGTCGATCCTGTGGCGATGGCCGTCGTTCACCACCACGGTGCCGGTGCAGAACAGCCGCGGGATGAAGTCGAGCCCCCACGGCCGGAAGCCCAGCGGCCGCACGGTGTCGAAGGCGACGATCTGCGCCGCGGACGCCCAATAGGTGCTCTCCGTTTCGGAGAAGCGATCCTGGATCTTGCTGAGCACCGCCGGGTCGGCGCAGGCCGGGATGTTTTCCGGATAGGCCTTGTAGGGCAGCGTCCAGCGTTCCGCCGGAATCCGCTCCTCGGCGGCTGCGGGCCCGACGATTGTGGCGGTCGCGACCAGCGCGCCCACCAGGGCCTTCAGGACGTGTCGCATCATTCCGTGCATGGCCGGCTCCGATTGATTTGCTGCACGATGCGAAAGCGTCGCCGTGGGGTCAAGTGCACGGCGGACACGCTCGGCCACAATCTTGACGCGAAATCTCCACCGAAGACTAAAGCGACGCCGCCGAACGCGCCGCCTGGTCGTAATGGCCCGACAGCGCCCGCATGGCGGCGGCGAGTTCCGAGAGGCGTCCCTCCTCGAAGCCGAGCCCCTTGACGGCCTGCACCAGCAGCCCCTCGCGGATCTCGCGGTAGCGGTCGCAGGCCTGCGCGCCGGCCGGCGTGATCGCGACGGTCTTCTCCTTGCCGGCCTTGCCGCTCTTCACCAGCCGCAGGCGCTCCAGCTTCTTCACCGCATAAGTGACGAGGTGCGTGTCCTCGATGTTGAGCACGAGGCAGATGTCGGCCAGCCGCTTGGCCTTGCCGCGATGGTTGACGTTGTGCAGCACCAGAACGTCCAGCGCCGACAGGTCCGGAAAGCCGGCCGCCGCCATGGCGCGCACCATCCAGCGATGGAACGCGTGCGACACCAGGATCAGCCCGAACTCGAACTCCGACAGAGCCGGCAGCGCCCCGGCGGCGAGATGCGCCGAGGACACGATCGGGCCGAGGTCGGACGAAGAGCGCGGGCGTTCGGTCATCGGGTTCGCTGGCTCAACCAGTGGGGCGGTGTGTCTCAACCGTCATCCCCGGCCGAAGCGGCGAAGCCGCGCAGGGGAAGGGGATTCAGGGGCAACGGTCCGGAGACCACGCCCAGTCCCCTGGATCCCCTTCCCGCGCCTGCGGCGCGCCGGGGATGACGGCATAGATGGTGGGCGGCCCCGGGGAGCCGCCCGGCGTTCGTCACATCTTCTTGTAGGCGTCCACCACGGCCTGGCCGTCGGCGCCGGCCTTCTTGATCCAGTCGGCGGTGAGCTGCTCGCCGATCTTCTTGAAGCCTTCGGCCAGCGCCGGGCTCGGGGCCTGCACCTTCATGCCCTTGGCGGTAAGCTGGTCGAGGTACCACTTGGTCTTGTCCTCGGAGAGCTTCCATCCGCGCTCCTGGGCGGCGGCGGCGGCCTTCATGACGACGTCCTGGGTGGGCTTGTCGAGCGCGTCGAAGGCGGCCTTGTTGACGAAGATGAGGTTCTTCGGCAGCCAGGCCTGGGTGTCGTAGAAGTGGTCCAGGCTCTCCCAGACCTTGCTGTCATATCCGGTTGCGCCCGACGACATGAACGAGTTCACGACGCCGGTGGCCAGCGCCTGCGGCAGCTCGGCGGCCTGGATGGTGACCGACTGCGCGCCCACGAGCTCGCCGATGCGCGCCGTGCCGACATTGTAGGAGCGCCACTTCAGCCCCTTCATGTCCTCGACGGCGTTGAGGTCCTTCTTGGCGTAGATGCCCTGCGGCGGCCACGGCACGGCATAGAGGGTGACCAGCCCCTGACTGGCGAGCTTCTTCTCGACGGCCGGGCGGGACGCGTCCCAGAGCTTCTTGGAATCCTTGAAGCTGGATGCGAGGAACGGCACCACGTCGACGCCGAAGATCGGGTCCTCGTTCTCGTGCAGCGACATCAGCACCTCACCGATCTGCGCCTGCCCGGTTGCGACCGCGCGCTTGATCTCGGGCGCCTTGAACAGGGAGGCGTTGGCGTGGATCGTGATCACCAGCTTGCCGCCGCTGCCGCTCTCCACGTCCTTCACGAACTGGGCGAGGTTCTCGGTGTGGAGGTTGTCGATCGGATAGGCGGTGGGCAGGTTCCACTTGGTCTGCGCCATGGCGGGCGCGGCAAATGCCAGCGCGCCGAAGCCGGCGAGGATGGCGGAGATCGCGAAGGTGCGCGGTGTCGTCATGCGGGGTGTCCTCGTTCGGCGGTTCAGTCAGGGAAGGCGAGCTTCGGCAGGTAGAGCACGATCTGCGGAAAGGTCGTGATGATCAATACGGCGACGTTCAGGAGAATAAAGAACGGGAACGCCGCCTTGGCGATCGTCATCGTGTCCTTGCCGCTCATGTTCTGCAGCACGAACAGGTTGAAGCCGACCGGCGGCGTGATCTGCGCCATCTCGACGTGAATGATCAGGTAGACGCCGAACCAGACGAGGTCGAACCCGGCCTGCTTCACCATGGGCAGCACGATCACGGCCGTGAGCACGATCATCGAGATGCCGTCGATGAGGCAGCCCAGGATGATGTACATGCAGGTCAGCGCCAGCACGAGCATGTGCGGCGAGAGCTGCTGGCCCTTCACCCACTCGGCCAGCGCCGCCGGGATGCCGGTGAACGCCATAGCGGCGGTGGTGAAGGCCGCGCCGGCCAGGATCAGCATGATCATGCAGGTGAGGCGGGTGGCGCTCATCACGCTGTCGAAGAAGGCCTCGCGGGTCAGCGTGCCGCTCCACCATGCCAGCCCCAGCGCCCCGGTGACGCCCCAGGCGGCGCATTCGGTGGCGGTCGCGAAGCCCAGGATCAGCGACAGAAACACCACCGCGATCAGCAGCATGCAGGGCAGCAGCTTGGCCGATTGGCGCAACTTTTCCATGAACGGCATGGACGGATCGCGCGGCGGCTGCTTGTCGGGGTTCAGCAGCGCCCAGATGATCACGTAGCCCATGTAGAGGGCCATCACGAGCAGGCCGGGCAGGAAGCCGCCGAGAAAGACCTGCAGCACCGAGACGTTCGCCGTCACGGCGTAGACCACCATCGGGATCGACGGCGGAATCAGCAGGCCAAGCGTGCCCGAGCCCGCGAGCGTACCGAGGCTCATGCGCGCGTCATAGCCGCGCTTCTCGAGTTCCGGCAGCGCGATCTTGCCGATCGTGGCGCAAGTGGCGGCAGAGGAGCCCGACACGGCCGCAAAGATGCCGCAGCCGATGATGTTGGTGTGGATGAGCCGCCCCGGCAGCCACTGCAGCCAGGGCGACAGGCCCCGGAACATCTGCTCGGACAGCCGGGTGCGGAACAGGATCTCGCCCATCCAGATGAACAGCGGCAGCGCCGCCAGCGTCCACGACGCCGAGGCGCTCCACACCGTGGTGGCGAGCACCTGCCCGATCGGCACATTGGTGCTGAGCACCATGGCGAGAAGGCCGACGAGGCCGAGGCCGACCGCGATCCACACCCCGCTCGCCAGGATGACGACCAGGAACCCGAGCAGGATCATCGACAATTCGGGAAGCGGGATGGCTCCGAACATGGCCTACACTCCCCCGCCCGACGCAATGCGCTCGATGAGTTCCTCGGGCGTGGCGGCCGGCTCCTTCTCGTAGGTTGGCCGACGGCCCTGCAGCACCACCACGAGCTCGTCCACGACCCCGATCAACAGGATCGCCAGGCCGGCCACCATGCCGAATTGCGGGATCCAGAGCGGGATCACCACCACGCCTTGCGACATGTCGCCGAAGCGCCAGGAATCGAAGGCCAGACGGCCCGCCTGCCAGGTGAAGTAGCTGATGAACGCGCCCGCGACGCTGAGCGAAATGAGCTCAGCGATCTGCTTGGGTCGCCCGTGGAGCCGCTCCAGCAACAGCCCGACCCGGATCATCTCGCCGCGCTTGAAGGTGTGCGCCAGGCCCAGGAACGCCATCGCGACCAGCGACCAGGCGGCGAAATCGTCGCCAGATGCGACGTTGAGGTTGAACTCGCGCCCCACCGAGAGGAGCATCATGAGAACAAAGATCGCGATCAGGAAGGCCCCGGCCGCATAGCCGGACCAAAGGTAGAGTCGATCCAGCACCATGCGCATGAAGCGTGTCTCCGCGTCTCGTGGGTCGGCCGCAGCGCCGGTCCGGGGCGCCGGGCAGAAACCGTCGCCACATTTCGATCGTATTCGGCCCCGCGACCTTGTCAACGAAACACTGACGATTTATCGATGTTTCTGAGTTGAGGCTCAACCCGCCGCCAGGAGACCGCCATGACCGCCACCCGTTGGGACTTCTGGATCGACCGTGGCGGCACCTTCACGGACGTGATCGGCCGTGACCCGGGAGGCAAGTTGCATGCCCGCAAGCTCCTCTCCGAAAATCCGGAGGCGTATAGCGACGCCGCCGTGCAGGGCATCCGCGATCTCCTGGGTCTCGCGCCCGGCGGCGCGATCCCGAGCGGCGCCATCGGCGACGTCCGGATGGGCACCACAGTGGCGACCAATGCGCTGCTGGAGCGCAAGGGCGAACGCACCCTGCTGGTGACCACCAAGGGCTTCCGGGACGCGCTGCGCATCGGCTACCAGGCGCGCTCGGATATTTTCGCCAAGGAGATCATCAAGCCCGAGCAGCTCTACGCAGAAGTCGTGGAGGTCGCAGAACGCGTGCGCGCCGACGGCGCCGTCGAGCAGGCGCCGGATCTCGCAGCCATCCGGACGGAGCTGGAGGCCGCCAAGGCCGCTGGCTTCAAGGCCGTCGCGGTGGTGTTCATGCACGCCTACCGCTACCCCGAGCACGAGCGGCAGGTAGGAGCGCTCGCGCGCGAACTCGGCTTTCCGCAGGTGTCGGTGAGCCACGAGGTGAGCCCGCTCATCAAGCTGGTCGGACGCGGCGACACCACCGTGGTGGACGCCTATCTCTCGCCCATTCTTGGCCGCTATGTGCGGCAGGTCGCCTCCGAATTGGACGCGGAGCGCTCAGGCGCCCGCCTGATGTTCATGATGTCCTCCGGCGGACTCACGGCCGCCAGCCTCTTCGCCGGCAAGGACGCGATCCTGTCCGGCCCGGCCGGCGGCGTCGTGGCGCTCGCCGAGACCGGCAAGGAGGCGGGCTTCGGCCGCGTCATCGGCTTCGACATGGGCGGCACCTCCACGGACGTCGCGCATTTCGACGGCGAGTACGAGCGCGCCTTCGAGACCGAGGTGGCCGGCGTGCGCATGCGCGCCCCGATGATGCTGATCCACACCGTCGCGGCCGGCGGCGGCTCCATCCTGCATTTCGACGGCGCGCGCTTCCGTGTGGGCCCGGACTCGGCCGGCGCCAATCCGGGGCCGAAATGCTACCGCCGTGGCGGACCGCTCGCCGTCACGGACGCCAACGTCATGCTGGGCAAGCTGCAGCCCGCCTTCTTCCCGAAGATCTTCGGCCCCGGCCAGGACCAGCCGCTCGACGCCGACAGCGTGCGCGCCGCCTTTGCGGAGCTCGCCGCCCAGGTGGGCGACGGCCGTTCGCCCGAGGAGGTCGCGGACGGTTTCGTGCGTATCGCGGTCGCCAACATGGCCGAGGCCATCAAGAAAATCTCGGTGGCGCGCGGCTACGACGTCACCCAATACGCGCTGAACGCCTTCGGCGGCGCGAGCGGCCAGCACGCCTGCCTAGTGGCGGACGCGCTGGCCATGAAGACGGTGCTGATCCACCCCTTCTCGTCGCTGCTCTCGGCTTACGGCATGGGCCTCGCCGACATCCGCGCCACGCGCCAGCAGGCCATCGAGGAGCCCTTCGCGCCGGCAGTGCTGGACACGCTGGCCCGCGAGGCCGAGCGCCTCGGCGCCATCTGCCGCGACGAGGTCGCCGGCCAAGGTGTGCCGGCCGACGCCATCGCGCTGCATGTGCGCGCCCATGTGCGCTACGCCGGCACGGACACCTCGCTCGAGGTTCCGGTGGCGGTGGAAGCGCTCGCCACCCTGGACCGCGAGCCTCCAGGCTCGCATGCCGCAGCCCCGGAAGAGGCGAACCTGGAGGCTCGCGGTCCGGATGGCGCCCTCCTCGCCGCCATGCGCGAGCACTTCCAGGCGGCGCACCGGGCGCGCTTCGGCTTCATTGACGAAACCAAGCCGCTCGTCGTCGAGGCCATCTCGGTGGAGGCGGTGGGCGGCGGCGCCGGCATCGCCGAGACCGAGGAGGCGATCGCGGCCTCTCCCCTCCCCGACCCGATGCAGCGCACCCGCATCTTCAGCGCCGGCGCGCTGCGCGACGCCGCCGTGTACGCCCGCGAGCAACTGGCGCCTGGCCACACCGTGCGCGGCCCCGCGCTGGTCATCGAGCCGCACCAGACCGTGGTGATCGAGGACGGATGGCAGGCCGCCCTCACCGCCAAGGATCATCTGGTCCTCACCCGCGCGGTCGCGCTGCCCAGGCGCACGGCGGTCGGCACCAGCGCCGATCCGGTGATGCTGGAGATCTTCAACAACCTGTTCATGTCCATCGCCGAGCAGATGGGCGTGACGCTGCAGAACACCGCCTATTCGGTGAACATCAAGGAGCGGCTCGACTTCTCCTGCGCGGTGTTCGACCACGAGGGCGCGCTGGTCGCCAACGCGCCGCACATGCCGGTGCATCTCGGCTCCATGGACAAATCGGTCGAGACGATCATCCGCCAGAACGAGGGCCGCATCCGGCCCGGCGACGTCTACATGCTGAACGCCCCGTACAATGGCGGCACGCACCTGCCCGATATCACGGTCTGCACGCCGGTGTTCGACCAGGCGGGCGCCAGGATCCTGTTCTGGGTGGCCTCGCGCGGCCACCACGCCGACGTCGGCGGCGTCGCGCCGGGCTCCATGTCGCCGCTCGCCACCACGATCGAGCAGGAAGGCGTCTACATCGACAACTTCAAGATCGTGGACCAGGGGCGGTTCCGCGAGGCCGACACCGAGGCGCTGCTGCTGGGTGCGACCTACCCGGTCCGCAACGTGGTGCAGAACGTCAACGACCTGAAGGCCCAGATCGCCGCCAACGAGAAGGGCGTGCGCGAGCTCTCCAAGGTCATCGGCGAGTTCGGGCTGGACGTCGTGCAGGCCTATATGGGCCACGTGCAGGACAACGCCGCCGAGAGCGTCCGGCGCGTGCTGGACCGGCTGCGCGACTGTGAGTTCACCTACCCGATGGACCAGGGCTGCGCCATCAAGGTCCGCATCACGGTGGACAAGGCTAAGCGCGAGGCCACGGTCGATTTCACCGGCACCTCGCCCCAGCGCGGCGACAACTTCAACGCCCCCGCGCCGGTGACGCGCGCGGCGGTGCTCTACGTGTTCCGCGTCATGGTGGACGACGACATCCCGATGAACGCCGGCTGCCTGCGGCCGATCCGCATCGTCATTCCGAAGCAATCGATGCTGTCGCCCGAATACCCGGCCGCCGTGGTGGCCGGCAACGTGGAGGTGTCGCAGGCCGTCACGAACTGCCTGTTCGGCGCGCTGGAGGCGATGGCGGCCTCGCAGGGCACCATGAACAACCTCACCTTCGGCAACGACGAGTACCAGTATTACGAGACGATCTGCTCCGGCTCGCCGGCCGGCCCCGGCTTCAACGGCACGCCGGGCGTGCATGTCCACATGACGAACTCGCGCCTCACCGACCCGGAGGTGCTGGAATATCGCTTCCCGGTGCTGCTGGACGACTTCCACATCCGCCTCGGCTCGGGCGGCAAGGGGCGCTGGAACGCCGGTGACGGCACCAGCCGCACCATCCGCTTCCTGCGCCGCATGGAATGCGCGATCCTGTCCAGCCACCGCAAAGTGCGCCCCTTCGGCATGGACGGCGGCGAGGCGGGCGAACTCGGCCGCACCCTGGTGCGCCGCCTCGACGGCCGCATCGACGAGCTCGGCGGCTGCGACCAGACCGTGCTGGAGGCGGGCGAAGCCGTAACGGTGGTGACGCCCACGGGGGGCGGGTTCGGGAAGGCGTGAGTTCGGAGCGGCGCGTCATCGCGCCGCTCTGACGCCCGGAACCACACCACCACGCCTGCGTTTGCCCGGCTCCCAATCACCAACACGGAGCCAAGCCATGACCGATATCGGGCAGGCCAAGATTCTCATCCTCGCCACCGACGGCTTCGAGCAGTCGGAGCTCATGAAGCCTCTGGAGCAGCTGAAGGCGGCCGGCGCGACCGTGCATGTCGCGTCACCCGAGAAGACCATGAAGCCCGGCGAGATCCGCGGCTGGGACCAGACCGACTGGGGCCAGAGCGTGAAGGTCGACAAGCCGCTGTCGCAGGTCAGCGCCAACGATTATGACGCCATCGTGCTGCCGGGCGGCCAGATCAACCCGGACAAGCTGCGCCTCGAGCCGCAGGCCGTGCAGTTGGTGAAGACCTTCTTCGACGCCGGCAAGGTCGTCGCCGCCGTCTGCCACGGTCCCTGGCTGCTGGTCGAGGCCGGCGTCGCCAAGGGCCGCACCGTGACGTCCTGGCCGTCCGTGAAGACGGACCTGATCAACGCCGGCGCGAACTGGGTCGACCAGCAGGTCGTGACCGACAAGGGCCTGATCACCAGCCGCAAGCCCGACGATCTCGACGCCTTCGTGGCCAAGATCATCGAGGAGGTGAAGGAAGGCCGGCACGAGCGCCGCGCCGCCTGAGCCCGCTCAGGGGAGGGCCGCCCCGCCCTCCCCGCTCGGCGATTGTTGACCCGGCGCGCGAAATGCCCCTTGTGGCGGCATGAATTACCGCCACGCCTTCCATGCCGGAAACTTCGCCGACGTGCTCAAGCACGTCGTGCTGGCCCGCATCCTCGTCCACCTCGCCCAAAAGCCCGCCGCATTCCGGGTCATCGACACCCATGCGGGGATCGGCCGTTACGATCTGGCCGGCGTCCAGGCCGGCAAAACGGGCGAATGGCGGGACGGGATCGGCCGGCTGGAAGCCAAGCCGCTGGCCGGCGACGCCGCGCCCCTGATCGAGCCTTACCTGCAGGCCATCCGAGAGGTTCGGGCCTTTCATGGAGAGACCGCCTATCCGGGCTCGCCCCTGATCGCGGCCGCGCTGGCCAGAGCGCAGGACCGGCTCGTGTTCATCGAGAAACACCCCGAGGACGTGCGGCGTCTCACGGAGTCGGTCGGTAAGGACAGGCGCGCCAAGGTCATCGAACTCGATGGCTGGACGGCGCTGAACGCCTACGTTCCGCCGCCGGAAAAGCGGGGCCTGGTGCTGATCGACCCGCCGTTCGAGGAGCCGGGCGAGTTCGACCGCATGGCGGACCGGCTCGCGAAAGCGTGGAGCAAATGGCGAACCGGGATCTACATGGCCTGGTTTCCGGTGAAGGACGCGGCCGAGCGCGACGCTTTCTATGACGCGCTGCAGGCGAGCGGCGTCCCAAAGATCCTCCGCATCGAGCTCTTGCGCGAGCCCATCGCCCGCACGGGCGACATGCTGGCCGGCAGCGGCATGGTCATCTTCAATCCGCCATGGACGCTGCTCGACGAGATGCAGGTGCTGGGCCCGGCCCTGACGCAGGTTCTTGCCCGCAAAGGCTCAGGTCTGTTTCGCTGCGATTGGCTGGTGGACGAGACCTCGCGCACTGATCCGATGGATTAGGCCGAACGATCACGTATTCGCTGACGAGCGGTCACTAATCCGCCTTTCGCCATAGGTCATCAGAACTGTTTAACACGGCTGTGTACTTGAACCGTGCGGCGGTTTCGAGGACAGTTTGGTTAATACGTGCTGAGCGGGCGATGAGTGCTGTCTAGCTCCATGGGTCGAACCTCGGGCAATGCGGTTCGACCCTGGATTCGTGTTCCCTCGGGCGCGAGTGGTTCGTTGCGCGGTGCGCGCAGGCCGGCCCGACACGGGAGCTGACGGTGATGACGCAACAGGGCGTGGTGAAATTCTTCAATTCCGAAAAGGGCTACGGCTTCATCAAGCCGGACGACGGGGGTCGGGACATTTTCGTCCATGTCACGGCGGTGTCGCAATCGGGCCTGCCGGCGCTCGACCAGGGGCAGAAGGTCGCGTTCGAGATCGAGCCCGACAAGAAGGGCAAGGGCCCGAAGGCCGTGAACCTGGTCGTGCTGGACGCCTGACGCACGCCGACGAAAAAGGCCCGGCGCGGAGCCGGGCCTCGATCGCGGTCTCGACCAGCGAGGGCTAGAACTTGTAGTTCGCGCCGGCGCGGATCACGTTGATGCTGTTTTCCACCTTCACGGGGCCGAGCAGCGGCGACGGATAGGTCGCATCGCCGAGGCCGTAGTGCAGGTATTCGGCGCGCACCGTGACGTTCGGGCTCATCATCATCTCGGCGCCGGCGCCGACCGCATAGCCCGCATGGGTGCCGTCGCTCTTGCCGCCGATGCCCTTGATCTCGGTGGTCGCCATCGCGACGCCGCCGGTGACGTAGGGCAGCACGTTGCCGACCGCGTAGCCGACACGGGCGCGGGCGCTGCCGAGCCACTTCTGACGCGTCTTGTCCGTGTAGCTGTTGTTGCGGATCCCCGACGCGCTTAGGTCAGCCTCGACGCCGGCGACGAAGTTGTTCATCTGGAGATTGTAGCCAACCTGGCCGCCCGCAACCAAGCCGGACGTGTTGGTCGGGCCGGCCTTGCCGAAGCCGCCGCCGGCGTGAACGCCCGCGTAAAGGCCCTGCCAGGTGGGGACGGGAGCCGCATAGCCCGTGGCCACATAGGGGTCGCGCCGGCTCGGAAGGTCCGCGGCCTGCGCGCGGCCGGTGGCCGCAAGGGCCAGCAACATGGCGACCGGAACGATCGTGCGTGAAACCGACATCATACTCATCCTCTGCTCGCGGTCGGCGTTGCGACCGGCTTGAACGAAGGCAATAGACTTGATGATCGGTAATGTTAATCGAAGCTGAGTTTCAGGGTGTATATTCGATGAAGGCGGAAGTACTTCATTAACCCTCCGGTAGCACACATGAAGCATTCCTTAACGTAAACACTTCCTGAACGTATGTGGCCCGGTTGTGGCGCCGCCGCCGCGCCGCCACGATCCCTCCAGGCGAGGCCTTGTTCAAGGTCGTCGGACATGGCACTCCCAACCGCCATGACAGCCGCCAAGCCCCCTTTGTCCGTCTTCGTGATCGCGAAAAACGAGGCCGACCGCATCGCCCGGACGATCGAGGCCGTGCGGACGATCAGCGACGACGTGATCGTGATCGACAGCGGCTCGACAGACGACACCCTTGCGGTGGCGGCCCGCAGCGGCGCGCGCGTAGTGGAGCACGCCTTCGAGGGCTACGGCCTCCAGAAGCGTTTCGGCGAGACGCTGTGCCGCCACGACTGGATGCTGAACGTCGACGCCGACGAGGTCGTCCCGCCCGATCTCGCCGAAGAGATCCGGGCGCTTTTCGCCACGGGAGAACCGGAGGCGGACGCCTACAAGATCCGCATCGCCGAGATCTTCCCGGGCGAGGGCGCGCCGCATCGCTTCGCCTATGCGCTCGCGCCGGTGCGGCTCTATCGCAAGGCCAAGGGAACCTACAATCCATCGCCGGTGCATGACCGCGTGGATCTCGTCCCTGACGCCCGGGTGGCCAAGCTGCGCGGCACGATCCACCATTTCTCGGTGCGTTCGCTGGGCGACCAGATGGCCAAGCTGAACCGCTACACGGATGCGCTCGTAGATGATCTGGCGGCCCGGGGCGAAACCATCAGCATGGTGAGGCTGGTGCTGGAGTTTCCGGCCAACTTCATCAAGGCCTATTTCGGCCGCCGCCATTTCCTGCGGGGAGCCTATGGTTTCATGACGGCCATGAACTTCGCCTTCTACCGCTACCTGCGCGTGGCAAAGCACATCGAGATGCGCCAGCGCGTGAAGGCCCGGAAGGACGGTCGCCTTTGAGCAGGCCCGTCGCGCTGGTCACCGGCGGGGCCAAGCGCATCGGCGCCGCCATCGTGCGCCGGCTGGCGGAAGCCGGATATGACGTCGCCATCCATTGCGGCCGGTCCCGCGAGGAAGCGGACGCGCTCGCGGCCGATCTCGGCGGCGCCGGCGCGCGCGCGGCGGTGTTGCAGGCCAATCTGGCCGATCTGGCCGAGGTCGCGGGCATCATACCCGCCGCGAATGCGGCGCTCGGGCCCGTGAGCCTCCTCGTCAACAGCGCCTCGCGTTTCGACGACGACGCGCTTGGCGAGCTCGAAGCGGCGATCTGGGACGTTCACTTCGCCGTCAACCTGCGCGCCCCGGTCTTCCTGGCCGAAGCCTTCGCCAGGCAGGCCCCGCACGACGCCGACCCTTCGGTGGTGAACCTGCTGGACCAGCGGGTGCTGCGGCCGAACCCGAGCTTCTTCTCCTACTCGCTCACCAAGTCCGCGCTGCACGTCGCCACCACCACGATGGCGCAGGCGCTTGCGCCGCGGATCCGGGTGAACGGCGTGGCGCCCGGCCCGACGCTAGCCAACGTGCATGATGGCGACAAGGGGCTGGAGCGCGAGATCGCGGGGGTGCCGC
This sequence comes from Alsobacter sp. P4_H11, assembly GCF_056400925.1. NCBI lineage: Bacteria > Pseudomonadati > Pseudomonadota > Alphaproteobacteria > Hyphomicrobiales > Alsobacteraceae > Alsobacter > Alsobacter sp. P4_H11. Next base: position 116,584 of record NZ_JBFUKI010000004.1, on the reverse strand, counting down.
TCCAACATGGCGTCGACCCGGCCGAGATCGCCGAAGCGGTGCTGTATCTCGCCCGCGCCCGCAGCGTCACGGGCCAGACGCTCGCGGTGGACGCCGGCCAGCACCTGGGGTGGCGCACCCCCGATTTCGGGTGAGGCGCGCCACGGCCTTGACGGGACCGCTTCGGCTCATCCTTCCAGAACGATCGCCGAAATCAGCCGGCCGTAGTCAGGCTCGCCGCGATGCGTCGTGCGGCGGTAGCTAAAGAAGCGCTCTTCATCCGCATAGGTGCAGAGCTTCAGGTCGACGAAACGCCCCACCCCGGCGGCGGCCATGCGGCTCGCGATATAGGCCGGCAGGTCGAACATCGCGTGCTCGGGCTTGCCGCTCGGCGCGAAGAAGCGGGAATTGGCGGGGCTCTGCGCCGTGAAACGGGCGACGAACTCCGGACCGACCTCATAGGCGGCGGCCGAGATCATTGGGCCTAGCACCGCCGTGATGCGCTCACGCTGCGCGCCCAGTTCCTCCATGCGGGCGAGCGTCGACTCCAGCACGCCCGTGAACGCGCCTTTCCAGCCTGAATGGCAGCCGCCCACGACCCGCGCTTCCGGGTCGGCGAAGAGCACGGGTCCACAATCGGCCGTCGAGATCGCCAGCGCGACGCCCGGACGATTGGTGACGAGCCCGTCGGCTTTCGGTCGCTCGGCCGGCCACGGCCCATCCGCCACCACCACGTCCGGCGAGTGCACCTGATGCACGTTCACGAGATTATCCGGCCGGACGCCCAGCGCCTCCGCCATGCGCCGCCGGTTCTCGGCCAGCGCGGCCTTGTCGTCGTCGGATCCGAGGCCGCCATTCAGGCTCGTGTAGATGCCATCCGAAACGCCGCCCTGCCGGGTGAAGAAGGCGTGGCGGATGCCGGGCGACGCAAGCGCGGGGGCGGTGATCATCATGGGGGTCAGGTTCCGATTCGAACGGCGCAAGGCTCAGGCCGGCGCCGCCCCGGTGTCAAATCCGGCGAGTGGTCCCAGCCGTGGATCCGCGACAGCCAGAACCTTGAACAACTCGCCCATGCCGGCGCCCCCTCCCGCCAACCGATCCACGGCCGCGTCGATCCCGGCCGCTGTCTCGGCCGAGGCGTGCCGCCGCAGGGCTTCGGCGCGGGCCGAAAGGCCGAGCGAGCGCAGGAAAGCGCCCTGCGTGACAGGGCCATGAACGGACGCCCCGCTCTGCGCGGCGATACGCCCGAGCGCGGCGAAATCCACATGGGCGGTGACGTCGGCCTCACCGGGCTCCGAGAGCGCATCCACGAAGGCGTGGCGCCGCACCGCCTGGAGCGTCTCGCCCGTTTGGGTGCGGGCATGGCCGTAGTCAATCGCCAGCACCGCCCCACCCTGTTGCGCGACGCGGCTTGCCAGCGTCCGCATCACGGCGGCGCCCTCCTCGGCGATCTCCAGAATGGCCCCGAGCGGCCCGGCCACGCCGGCCAGCGACGGCGCCGGCTCCGGGGCCAGCCCGAAGGCGAGCCCGCCCCCCTCGCCAAGGCCAACGAGCCGCTCGCGCCAGCCATCGGGAGCGCGCACGAATTGCCGGATCGGCAGGGCGTCGAAGAATTCGTTGGCGACGACCAGCGCGGGCGCCTCCGGGACGGTCTCGACGCGTTCGTGCCAGGTTGCCGTTATGCCGCCCGCCTCCAGGGTCGCGCGCTGAGTGTTCCGCAGCGCCGGGCTCATCTCGACCAGGTGGATGTCCAGCGCCGCCCGGAACGGCGGCAACGCGCGAGCGGCGCGCGCCGCGTCGGCGATCAACGTGCCTCGGCCCGGGCCGAGCTCCACGAGGCGCACGACCCCGGGCGCGCCCATGCGGCTCCAGGTGTCAGCGCACCACAGCCCGATCAGCTCGCCGAACATCTGCGAGACCTCGGGCGCGGTCACGAAATCGCCCGCCGCCCCGAACGGGTCGCGCGTCATGTAGTAGCCATGGCGCGGGTCGCCGAGGCAGAGCGCCATGAAGCGCGCCACGCTGACGGGGCCCTCCGAGGCGACCAGCGCGGCGATCTCGCGGCCGAGCGGCGTCACGGGGCCGCCGGCTCCAGCGCCGGCCGGCGCAGCGCGTTGATCAGCAGCGCAAGGCCGGCCAGCAGCATCGGGGTGGAGAGCACCATCCCCATGGTCAGCACCGAATTGATGACCTCGCTATCATCCGGCTGACGGAAGAACTCGCAAAAGCTGCGCGCCAGCGCGTACCCGATGGCGAACACGCCGGCGAGCAACCCGGGCCGGCGGAAGCCCGTGCGCCGCGCCACGACCCCAACCACGATCAGCAGCAGGACGCCTTCGGTAAGGGCTTCATAGATCTGGCTCGGGTGCCGCGGCAGGTCGTCGGCGCGCGGGAAGATGAACGCCCAGGGCACGTCGGTGGGACGTCCCCAGAGCTCCTGGTTGATGAAGTTGGCCATGCGGCCGAAGAAGAGCCCGATCGGGGCCACCACGGCGAAGAGGTCCAGCACCGTGAGCGTCGACAACCCCCGCCGGTAGGCGAACAGCGCGATCGCCACGAGCACGCCGATCAAGCCGCCGTGAAACGCCATGCCGCCGCGCCACACCTGCAGGATCTCCAGCGGGTTCTGGCGATAGTAGTCGAACCCGTAGAACAGCACGTGGCCGATGCGCCCGCCGAGCACGACGCCGAGCGCCGCGTACACCAGGAGGTCGTCCAGATCGGTCACGCTCGGCCGTTTCTGGCTCGGCGCCCAGAGGCCGTCCGTCTCGCACAGCTTGCGCATGACGAGCCAGCCGAGAACCAGCCCGGCCACATAGGCGAGCGCATACCAGCGGATCGCCAGCGGGCCGACGCTGATCACCACCGGGTCGATCACCGGAAACGGTATCGCAAAGAGGGGCATCGTCGGCTCCGGACGCGGCATGGCCGCGGGCCGCCTGAATGGGGCCCTGCGGGCGGGTGGTCAAGGGCGGCGCGCTGCTGCAACGCGTCCGGCCCCGTGCTATGGAGCCGCAACGCGCGGCCGCCCATCGGGGCGGAGCCAGCCAGAGGAGCACAGCATGGCCCAGAACCGCATCTTGGACGACATGGCTCGCCTGTTCACGGACGCGGCCGGAATGGCGCAGGGCGTGCGCCGCGAGGCCGAGGGCGTCGTGAAGGCGCAGTTCGAGCGCATGATCCGCGACATGGACGTCGTCACCCGCGAGGAGTTCGAGGCCGTTCGCGAGATGGCCATCCTGGCCCGGGACGAGAACGAGCGGCTGGCTGCCCGCATGGCCGCGCTGGAAGCCAAACTGGACGGCGCCGCCAGCGGAGACGCGGCCGCGGAGCTCTGAAAACGGGCCTCCCCGGCTCATCGGTTGTGGACGGAGAGGCGCCGCGAATTGCGCCGCGGCGCCGAATCCATGACGGTCCAACTCGCTCGTTGTGCGGCGTGACTCGCGCGCTGTATCGTCGAGACGAGAGGTGATTCGCCGCGTGAATCCAGAGAGTTGCTAAGACTCTCTTATTGCGGTCGAAACGCCCCAACCGGGGAACGGCATGTCCGCCATGGAAATCGAGATCGTCGAACGCAACGAGCATCCGCTCGATATCGTGGAGCGACTCGCGAGCGTGCACGACTGGTCGTTCGATCGCGCCGACGTCAACGAGATCTCGGTTGCGGTGGCGGGCTCCTGGGGCGATTACCAGATCGCGTTCACGTGGCTGGACGAGCTGGAGGCGCTGCACATCGCCTGCGCGTTCGATCTCAAGATCCCGCCCCGGCGTCGCGCCGACATGCTCGAACTCGTGTCGCTGATCAACGAGCAGCTCTGGGTCGGACATTTCGACCTCTGGCCCAGCGAGGACGTGGTGATGTTCCGCCACTCGCTGCTGCTGGCCGGCGGCGCCGAGCCGAACGGCCGCCAGTGCGAGACGCTGCTGAAGGTCGCCACCCAGGCTTGCGACCGCTACTACCAGTCCTTCCAGTTCGTGCTGTGGGCGGGCAAATCCCCGCGCGAGGCCATGGAAGGCGCGATGTTCGAGACCGTCGGCCACGCCTGACCGCAATGACCGCCGGTCCGACCGGGCCACTCGACAGACCTCCGACGCTTCGGCGATAACGGTAGGCCGCCTGCGTCGGGCGGTCGCACCGAGGTCGCCGCCATGTCCGCCACCCTGCCCTCGTCCCTTGTTCTCGTCGGTTGCGGCAAGATGGGCGGCGCCATGCTGGAAGGCTGGCTCCGTGGCGGCCTCTCGGGCGACCGCGTCACCGTGATCGACCCGCACGCCAATATGGGCCTTGTCGCCTTCTGCGAGCGGCACGACGTGACCCTCAACCCGCCCGCCTCCCAGGTCGAGACGCCCGAAGTGCTGGTGCTGGGCATCAAGCCCCAGATGCTCGAGCAGGCGGCGCCCGAGATCGCGCATCTGGCCGGCGTCGACACGCTCGTGATTTCCATTCTGGCCGGCAAGACGCTCGGCGACCTGATGTCGCGCCTGCCGGCCGCCAAGGCGGTCATTCGCGCCATGCCGAACCTCCCGGCGTCGGTGGGACGGGGCGTCACCGGGTGCGCGGGCAGCCCCGAGGTCAGCGACCGGCAACGCGAGGTCGCCAACGCCTTGCTGCGCGGTGTCGGCCACGTTGAATGGGTCGAAAGCGAAGACCTCATCGACGCCGTCACGGCCGTCTCCGGCTCGGGCCCCGCCTATGTGTTCTACCTCGTCGAATGCCTCGCCAATGCGGGCGCCGCCCAGGGCCTGCCGCCCGACCTCGCCGAGCGCCTCGCCCGCGCCACCGTGGAGGGGGCCGGCGAACTGCTGCACCGCTCCGACCTTCCTCCCTCGACCCTGCGCGAGAACGTCACCTCTCCGGGCGGCACCACGGCGGCGGCGCTCTCCGTGCTGATGGCCGGCGACGGCCTGGAGCCGCTGATGCGCGACGCCGTCGCGGCCGCCCGCAAACGCGCCGAGGAGCTGAGCGGCTGACGCCTGCGCGCCTGCGTCCCTTGGACGGCGAGCCCCCGCGCCCTACCTAGAGGGGGTGACCAGAACAGCAGCTTGATCCGGAGAGCCCCATGGCCAGGCAGCCCAATCGCAAGACCGACCCGACCGCGACGGCGGACGCCGCCGCGACGACGTCCGGAACCGCAGGCGCCCCGCCCTCCGGCGGCTCGCCGCGCGACCGCATCGTCGACGCCCTGATGGCGCTCGCCGCCGAGCGCGACTGGGACGAAATCGAGATCCGCCACATCGCCGAACGCGCCGGCGTGAGCCTGTCGGAGTTCCGCGACGCCTTTCCGTCCAAGGGCGCGGTGCTGGGCGGCTTGTCGCGCCGCATCGACAAGATCGTGCTGGACGGAACCAGCGAGGACCTGGACGGCGAAGGCGCGCGCGAGCGCGTGTTCGACGTGATGATGCGGCGCCTCGACGCGATGGCGCCGTACCGCGAGGCCCTGCGGCGGATTTCGCCCGCCATGCGGCGCGATCCCTTGTCGCTCGCCGCCATGAACCAGCTGGCGTCCAACTCCATGCGCTTCATGCTGGCCGCCGCCGGCGTCGACACCAGCGACCAGCTCGGCCCCGTGAAGGTGCAGGGCGCGGTGCTGGTCTGGGCCCGCGTGCTCGACACTTGGCTCCACGACGACGACCCGGGCCTCGCCCGCACGATGGCGACCCTCGACAAGGAGCTCGCCCGCGGCGGCCGCTTCCTCCAGGGGCTCGGCGACTTGTGCCGCGTCACCGCCCCGTTCCGGGCCTTCTTCGATCGCGCCGCCCGCAGCGGCCGTGACTTCCGCGAGCGTCGCCGTGCGCCGCGCGATGAGGAAGAGTATCCCGGCGACGAAGCCGGCGCGGCCGCGATCTGAGCGCCTAGACCGGCACCCGCACGACGGCCCGCAAGCCGCCCAGCGGGCTCTCCGCGAGCGCGACGTCGCCGCCGTGCGAGCGGGCGATGTCGCGCGCGATCGCCAAGCCGAGGCCGGTGCCGCCCTCATCCACGTTGCGGGCTTCATCGAGCCGCACGAAGGGCTTGAACACCTCGTCCCGCTGATCAGCCGGCACGCCGGGCCCATCGTCGTCCACCATGACGGTGAGCCAGCGGGGGTCGCGCGTCGCCGTGATGGCGATGCGGTCGCCATGCCGCACGGCGTTGTTGACGAGGTTCGCGATGCAGCGCTTGAAGGCGTCGGGCCGCACGGTCGCGACCGGGTCGCCGCTCACCACCACGTCCGTGGCGTGGCCCTGTCGCTCGGCGTCGGCCTTCAGCTCTTCCAGCAGCGCGCCCATGTCGGTGGGGGAAGATTGCTCGCCGGCGTCGCCGCGCGCGAAGGCGAGGTAGGCCTCCAGCATGCGGCTCATCTCGTCGACGTCCTTCTTGAGGGCGTCGAGCTCCGGCGCGTCCTCGTCCATGAGGGCGAGCGACAGCTTGAACCGCGTCAGGATGGTGCGCAGGTCGTGGCTGACGCCATTCAGCATGGCGGTGCGCTGCTCCATCGCGCGCTCGATGCGCCGCCGCATTTCGATAAAGGCGTGGCCAGCCTGCCGGACCTCGCGGGCGCCGCGAGGATGGAAGTCCGTGTCCCGCCCCTTGCCGAAGCTCTCGGCCGCGGCCGCGAGCTTCAGGATGGGCCGGATCTGATTGCGCAAGAACGCCACCGCGATGCTGAGCAGCACGAAGGAGGTGCCGAGCATCCACATCAGGAAGATGTGCGAGTTCGACGCATAGGCCTGCGACCGCCGGGTCAGGACGCGCAGCGTGCCCTTTTCAAGCTGGATCCGGACCTCGATGATGTTGGAGCGCCCGACGGTGTCAATCCAATAGGGCCGGCCGATCTGCGTTCGGATCTCGCGCGAGAGCGTGCTGTCCAGGATGGAAAAGAACGGCTTGGGCGCGGGCGGCGGCAACGGGCCGGCCGGCAGCATCTCGACATCCAGCCCCAGCCGATCGCTCGCAATGCGGCTCAGCGTTTCGTAGTCCTTGTCCTGCGGATAGCTCTCGGCGACGTCGATCAGCGCCGCGATGTCTTGCGTGACGGCCGCCGAGAGCCGGCGCGTCACGGTCTGCCAGTGCCGCTCCATGAACGCGTAGGCGAGCACGGACTGGAGGATCACCATCGGGGCGATGATGATGATCAACGCGCGGGCGAAAAGGCCCTTGGGCATGCGCTTGCCCACCCACCGGGCCATACGGCGCCAGATGGCTGCGGGCGGCCGCAAGACCGGGCTATTCTGGATGCCGCTGCTCAATTTCACCAGTGGGCGCTCGGGTCAGTCCAAGAAGAGGCGATAACCCATGCCGCGCACCGTCTGCAGCAAGAGCGGGTTGGCCGGGTCAGCCTCGATCTTACGCCTCAGGCGGTTGATCTGCACGTCAACCGTGCGCTCGTTGGAGACCTCGCCGGATCCCGCGAGATCCTCGCGCGGCACCGTCTCGCCGGGGCGCGAGGCGAGCACTGTCAGCATCTCGCGTTCGCGATCCGTGATGCGGACGATCTCGTCCTCCTGCCGCAGTTCGCCCCGGTCCAGCCGGAACGTGAACGGCCCGAACCGCACCACCTCGGGCGTCGTGGGGGCGGCCGGAGGAGCCGTCGCAGGCGCCTGGCGGCGGATGATGTTCTTGAGACGCAGCAGCAACTCGCGCGGCTCGAAGGGCTTGGGCAGATAATCGTCCGCGCCGATCTCGAGCCCTTTCACACGGTCCTTCGCGTCGGCCCGCGCGGTCAGCATCAGGATCGGCGTGGTCGAGCTCTCGCGGATCCAGCGGGCGAGGTCGAAGCCGTTCTCGCCCGGCATCATGATGTCGAGCACATAGACGTCGAACAGGAAATTCGCGATGCGGGCGCGCGCCTCGACGGCGTCTTGTGCGGTGGTCACCCGGTAGCCGTTCTCGGACAGGAACCGGCCCAGCAGGTCGCGCAGGCGCCGGTCGTCGTCCACCACCAGAACATGCGGCGCGTCGTCGGCCGGAGGCGCGGCCCCGCGGCTCATGCGCCGTCCTCGTCATCGTGGTGCGACAGGCGCGCCACCGTGGGCCGCTCGGCCGGCTCGATCATGGCGGCGAGGAAGCGCTTGGCGGCCGCCTCGGCGTCCAGGCCCGTTTCCTCCAGCGCCCGGGCGATGCGCTGGGTCTGCAACCGTGCGAGATCCACGGCCAGAGCTTTGCCCCGCGGCGTCGGGTACAGCAGGCGCTGGCGGCGATCTGTGAGGCCGGCGCGCTGCTCCACATAGCCCTTCTCCAGCAGCTCCTTCAGCACGCGGTTGAGGCTCTGCTTCGTGATGCGCAGAATGTCCAGCAGCGCCGCGATGGTGAGGCCGGGATTGCGGTCGACGAAATGCAGCACGCGATGGTGCGCCCGACCGAAACCGTACTGCTCGAGGATCCGGTCGGGATCGCCCACGAAGTCGCGGTAGGCGAAAAAGAACAGCTCGATGAGGTCGTAGAGCGGCCGATCCGGCGTATGATCCGCCACGGGCTTGCTGCGCATTTCGAGGGCTGTCTGCATCGGTGACGTGCAACCTGAATGGGGATATGTCAGTGATGTTGACATATCCCAGCTTGATTGTTACTCGTCAAGGCCTCGCGGCGAAAGGAAAGAACCGCAAGCAGGGCGAAAGCGCATCAATGCTTCGCTGTCGCCGTGCCGAGCCGCGATATCCAAGGAGAAAGATCATGTCCGTGATTCCGTTCGATCAGCGTGAAGGTTTCATCTGGTTCGATGGCCAGATGATTCCCTGGGCGGACGCGAAGTTGCACGTACTCTCGCATGGCCTGCACTACGCGTCCTCGGTGTTCGAGGGCGAGCGGGCCTATGGCGGCCAGATCTTCAAGTCCACCGAGCATTCCGAGCGGTTCCATCGGTCGGCCGAGATCCTCGATTTTACGATTCCGTACTCGGTCGCCGAGCTGGACGCCGCCAAGGCGCAGGTGGTGGCCAAGAACGGCTTCCAGAGCTGCTATGTCCGCCCGGTGGCGTGGCGCGGCAGCGAGATGATGGCGGTTGCGGCCCAGAACTCCACCATCCACGTGGCGATCGCCGTGTGGGACTGGCCGTCCATGTTCGACGTCGAGCAGAAGATGAAGGGCATCCGGCTCGACATCGCCGAGTATCGCCGCCCCGACCCCAAGACCGCGCCGTGCCACTCCAAGGCGGCGGGCCTCTACATGATCTGCACGATCTCCAAGCACCAGGCCGAGAAGAAGGGCTACGCCGACGCCCTAATGCTGGACTGGCAGGGCCGCGTGGCCGAGTGCACCGGCGCCAACGTGTTCTTCGCCAAGGGCGGCGCGCTGCACACCCCGATCGCCGATTGCTTCCTGGACGGCATCACACGTCGCACCGTGATCGACCTCGCCAAGCGGCGGGGCATCGAGGTGATCGAGCGCCGCATCATGCCCGAGGAGCTGGCCGGCTTCGAGGAATGCTTCATCTGCGGCACCGGCGCGGAAGTCACGCCCGTGTCCGAGGTCGGCCCCTACCGCTTCACGCCTGCCGCGATCTCGCGCGCCATGCTGGACGACTACTCGGCCGAAGTGCAGCCGAAGTCCAAGGCGGCCTGAGCTATCCAGCTCACATCGATCGAAGGGCCGTCGCGGCGTAACCGCGGTGGCCCTTTCGCGTTATCGGACCGCGGCGTCGCTGGAGGCCGCAATGGCTGCCGGAGATAACGCGTGCTGGTGTACGGGGACGTGGTTCGACGGGTCGCCCCCGCGGCCGAGTGGGCCGAGCTCGGGCGCGCCTGGGCGCAGGCCCGCGCGGCCGGGCCCGGGCTGGCCCGCCACTCCGCACTCGTTCAGGCCTTTATCGCGGCGGCCGAACTCGCGCAGGGCGTCGCAGACGCCGAGGCGCAGGCGAGCGGGCTCGACCAGCCCGGCGCGGCTGCGACGACCATCATGAGCCATCTGCGCCATATGGCCGACGAGGTGCTCCGTTCATGGGAGACCGGTTTCGCGGGCGAGCCCGGGCCTGACCTACCGTGGCCGCCCCTCTCCGCCGGCGCGCTCCCATCTGAGGTGACGTGCAAGCGTGGCGAGGGCTATGCCTATTACGCGCTGTACCCGGAAGCCTTCGGGGTCGCCGCCCGCTCGCTGGCAGACCGCGAGGGCCTGCGCGTGATCGGGCTGCGAAGCATCGGCACGGGGCTCGCCGCCATGGTGGCGGCCGGCGCGGGCGCCGGGACGCCGCTGACTCTTCGGCCGCAGGGCCACCCCTTCGAACGGGCCGTCGAGCCGGGGCCGGACGCAGCCGCGAACCTGCTGGCAGATCCAACAGCGCCCTTCGCGATCGTCGACGAAGGCCCGGGCCTCTCCGGCAGCTCCTTCGCGGGAGCGGCGCAGTGGCTGGAGGACCGGGGAGTCGAACCGAGCCGCATCTGCCTGTTTCCAAGCCATACGAACGAACCCGGCGCAGCGGCGCCCGCCGAGCGCCGGGATTGGTGGCGCGCAGCCCGCAAACAGTGCGTGACCTTCGACGACCTCGTGCGAGCGTCCTCCCGCCCGGAGCATCGACTCGAAGGCTGGATCGAGACAGTTGTGGGCGCGCCCGAGGAGCCGATTGAGGACCTCTCGGGCGGTCGCTGGCGCGACGATCTGGAGCCTGCCGCCTGGCCCGCCGTGAACGCCTGGCAGGAGCGGCTGAAATATCGCGTACGCGCCCGCGGCCAGTTCTGGCTCGCCAAGTTCAGTGGCGTCGACGCGCTCGGCGCTGCGGCGCTCCCCCGCGCGAGGGCGCTTGCCGAAATGGGTTTTTGCCCGGAGCCCGCCGGCTGGGCGCACGGGTTCCTGGTGGAGCGCTGGCGCGACGACGCCCGCATGCTGCAGCCCGCCGAGGCGGGCAGCGGAGCGTTTGGCCGGCGGCTGGCGTCCTATCTGGGTTTCCGGGCGCGCAGGTTTCCGGCGCCGATCGCGGGCGCGTCGCTGGAACAGCTCGCCCACATGCTGGAGGTCAACGCCATAGAGGCGCTTGGCCCAGAAGCCAACAGCGCCGTGGAGTCATACCGTCATGGCGCCGCAGCGCTACAGCGCCTCGTGCGGCCCGTGGTGACGGATAACCGGCTGCACGCCCATGAGTGGATCGTGACCCGCGACGGCGTCGTGCTGAAAACGGACGCGGTAGACCATGCCATTGCGCATGATCTCGTCGGTTGCCAGGACATCGCCTGGGACGTCGCCGGCGCGAGCGTGGAGTTTGCGCTCAGCCCAGACGGCGTGGATCGGCTCCGAGCGGGGGTGGCGGCCGCGGCCGAGCGTGACGTTTCGCCCGACCTCGTCCGCTTCCTCACGCCCTGCTACGCCGCGTTTCAGCTTGGCTGGTGGAGCATGGCGGCCAGCGCCCATGCGGGCTGGCCGGAAGAGCAGGAGCGCCTGCAGGCGGCCGCCGCCCGCTACCGAGAGGCGCTGTCTGCCCTGCTCTTCAACAGCGGCGGGCGGACGATGGGTCGATCCTGAAGCTTCAGCGTTCAGGCCGCCGCTCCCAGAACGCGATGCCGACGAATTCCATCACGCGCTCGCCATTCTGGTTGGTTCCGCCGTTCAGGTGCTGCACGAGCCCCCATCCGGGCCGAGACGCCGTTGGGCGCGCTTCCAGCAGCGTCGAGTCGTACGCGATGGTGTCCCCCGCATAGACCGGCTTCAGCCACTTCAACTCGCGAAAGCCGGGTGACGGCCCAAAGCCCGGAATCGGCAACCCGGCCGCCTGCAACGCGTCGTTGATCCGCTTCTGCGCCGCAATGCGCAGGCGCATCCAGATGCCCACCGTCTGCCAGCCCGAAGCGCAAAGCCCGCCGAAATGGCTGGCCTTGGCGGCTTCCTCGTCCATGTGGAAGGGCTGCGGATCATAGGCCGCCGCGAAGGTCTTGATCTCCTCGGCCGTGAAAATGTGCGACCCAAGCGCCTCGCGCTGGCCGATCACGAGGTCTTCCAGCCAAACGGGCTGCACGGTTACGGCGCTCATGCGGCCTCCGGGCGGCTCACGCCGAAGATGATGCTGTTGGTCTGTTCAAGCACCACGTCGCCTGCCTGGTTGAGCACCTCGAACCGGAACCGCACATAGCCGCGATCGCCACGGCTGGAGGGTCGCTTGTCCAGCACGGTCTGCCGCACGCTGAGCACGTCGCCCGGCCGCACCGGCCGCTTCCACTTCACCTCGTCGATGCCGCCCGCCCCCATGCCGGTCGAGTCGGCCAACACGTTGTCGTAGAGCATGCGCATCAGCATGGAGCAGCTGTGCCAACCCGAGGAACCGAGCCCGCCCAGCAGCGTGCCGGCGGCAGCCGCCTCGTCGAGATGCATGGGCTGGGGATCATATTGGCTCGCGAAGGCGATGATCTCCTCGCGGGTCACCGGATAGGACCCGTAGGTGGTCACGGCTCCGGGCTCGAAGCTTTCGAAGGAAAGGCGGGGCATCGGTCCTCCGTGGCGGGCTCTTGGGGCCGCTGGCATGGCGGAGAAAATGCCGGAGCCCGGCTAACGGCACAAGCCGCATTGGCGCAAGGGAGCCGCGCAACTTGCTCCCGCGCAGCGGGGGAGATGTCGGCGAGGCCGACAGAGGGGGGCCCGCAATTCTGGCCACGCGCAGAAGTTAGCGGCGCTCGACCGCCCCCTCCCTGCCCTCCCCCGCTTCGCGGGAGAGGGTTCCGCGCCAAACATCGGCGCGGCTGTCGAAACGCTCAGTTCGCGAACCGGAAATGCAGCACGTCGCCGTCCGCGACCACGTATTCCTTGCCTTCCAGCCGGAACTTGCCGGCGTCGCGGGCGCCAGCCTCGCCCTTGTTGGCGACGTAGTCCGGATACGCGATCGTCTCCGCCCGGATGAAGCCCTTCTCGAAATCCGTATGGATCACGCCCGCCGCCGCCGGGGCCTTGGTGCCCTTGGTGATCGTCCAGGCGCGCGCTTCCTTTGGGCCGACCGTGAAGTAGGTCAGCAGATGCAGGAGGTCGTAGCCGGCGCGGATCACGCGGTTGAGGCCGGGCTCGTCGAGGCCCACGGCCTCGAGATATTCCTTCATGTCCTCGGGGGCGAGCACCGCGATCTCGCTCTCGATCTTTGCCGAGACCACGACGGCCACGGCCCCCTCTTCCTTGGCGCGTGCGAAGACCTTCTCCGAAAAGGCGTTGCCGTCATGGGCGGCGGCTTCCTCGACATTGCACACGTAGAGCACCGGCTTGGCGGTGAGCAGGTTCAGCATGCCGAAGGCGCGCTCTTCCTCGGCGCGACGCTCCACGAGGCGGGCCGGCTTACCGTCCTGCAGCAGCTTCAGGCAGCGCTGCACGATGTCGAGCTGCTCCTTGCTCTCCTTGTCGCCGCCCCGCGCCTTCTTCTCCAGCGCGACGACGCGCTTTTCCAGGCTCTCGAGATCGGCCAGCATCAGCTCGGTCTCGATGGTTTCGATGTCGGCGAGCGGGTCGACCTTGCCCTCCACGTGGGTGATGTCGCCGTCCTCAAAGCAGCGCACCACATGCGCGATGGCGTCGACCTCACGGATGTTGGCCAGGAACTGGTTGCCCAGCCCCTCGCCCTTCGATGCGCCGCGCACGATGCCGGCGATGTCCACGAAAGTGATGCGCGTCGGGATGATCTGGGCCGAGCCCGCGATGGCCGCCAGCGTGTCGAGCCGCGGGTCCGGCACCGCCACGTCGCCTACATTCGGCTCGATGGTGCAGAACGGGTAGTTCGCCGCCTGCGCGGCCGCCGTTTGCGTCAGCGCGTTGAAGAGGGTCGACTTGCCGACGTTCGGCAGGCCGACGATGCCGCATTTGAAGCCCATGGTGGTCCGGTCCGTTCGGGGTCGCGTGTGTGTTCCGCGTTGTGGGTGGGAAGCGCTGGAAAAGCAAGCCGCGGGCTCAATCCCGGTCCTTGATCCCCTTCACGTCGCCCCAGCCGCGGCCTTCCATGGCGAGGTGGATCTTGTTCTGGAAGGCCGGGTCCTCGCCCTTGGCCAGCAGCTCGGCGTGGTCCGCGCAGGCGTCGCAGAGGTCCTGCACCCAGTCGCGCTCGCTCTTGGCGAAGTCGCTCAGCACATAGGCGTGCACCAGCGCCTTGTCGCCCGGGTGGCCAATGCCCATGCGGATACGGCGATAGTCATTGCCGCACAGCGCCGTGATGGAGCGCAGGCCGTTGTGGCCGGCGTTGCCGCCGCCGAGCTTGGCGCGCAGCCGGGATGGCGCGAGGTCGAGCTCGTCGTGGAACACAACCACGTCCTTCAGCGCGATCTTGAAGAAGCGCATAGCCTCCCCGACCGAGCGGCCGCTCTCGTTCATGAAGGTTTCGGGTTTCAACAGCACCACGCGCTCGCCCCCGATCGTGGCCTCGGTGGCCTCTCCCTGGAAGCGCCGGCGCCACGGCGCGGCCTTGTGGCGGCGCGCGATCGCGTCCAAGGCCATGAAGCCGATATTGTGCCGGTTGCCCGCGTAGCGCGAGCCCGGATTGCCGAGGCCGACGAAGAGCAGCATGGATCACCCGCGCGGGACGCGCCCGCCTAACGAAAACGGCCGGGCGCAAGGCCCGGCCGCAGAACGGAACGGCCGGAGCCGCCCGCTTACTTCTTGGCTGCGGGCTTGCCGGCGGCGGCGGCCGAGGCTGCCGCGGCGGCAGCGGCGGCGTCGTCGGCGTCAGCCTCCTTGAGGCCGGACGGAGCCACGATGGTGGCGACCGTGAAGTCGCGATCGTTGATCACCGGACGGCAGTTATCCGGCAGCTTGATCGCCGAAATGTGCAGGCTGTCGCCGATTTCCAGACCCTTGAGGTCGGCTTCGAGCGAGGCCGGGATGTTGTCGGCCGGAACGAACAGCTCGACCGTATGGCGGACGACGTTCATGGTGCCGCCACGCTTCAGGCCGGGCGACCCTTCGGCGTTCGTGAAGTGCACCGGCACGTCGACGCGGATCTGCTGGCCTTGGCGCAGGCGCAGGAAGTCGACATGCATGACGCGGTCGGTGACCGGGTCGAGCTGGTAGTCGCGCGGCAGCACGCGGCTCTTCTCGCCATCGACATCGATGTCGAACTGCGTGGTCAGGAAGTGACCGGCGAAGATAAGCTGGCTGGCGATCTTCTGGTCGAGCGAAATGGAGACGGGCGCATCGCCGCCACCGTAGATCACGGCGGGAATCTGGCCCTGACGACGAACGGCGCGCGCGGCCCCCTTGCCGCCCTGAACGCGCTTGGCAGCCGTCAGCTGCTTCACGGAAGTGGACATTGGATCGATCCTTCATGACGAAGGGCCGCATTGCGGCGGCCCAAGCTTTCGCGTCCGTGCCTCCAGGGGTGTCTGGCGGACGCGTGCGCGCTATAGCGGAAAAGCCCGCGAGCGGCAAGGCTGGGCGGGGCCTACGTCTAGGCAACTGGCCCGAAAACACGTATTCTTACCAGCCCATCATCGATCTCGAAATGGTAAGACATGGCCACGGCGACGCTGAGCGCGAAATACCAGATCTCGATTCCCAAGCGCGTCCGCGACGCCCAAGGCTGGCGCGAAGGCCAGGAATTCGTCTTCATCCCCAAAGGTAAGGGGGTGCTTATCATACCGGCGCCAAGCCTCGGCGACTTGCGCGGGGTGGCGCGTGGCGCCGACGTGGCCGGCTACCGGGACCGGTCGGATCGTACGTGATGGTGATCGACACCTCGGCCTGGATCGACTGGCTCGTGGATGGTCCGGCGCGTCCCGCACTGGAAAAGCATTGGCCGGCTCGCGACGCCGTGTTGGTGCCAACCCTGGTGCAACTCGAACTCGCGAAATGGCTCACGCGCGAGCGCGGCGAGGACATGGCCGACCAGGTGATCGCCTACACGATGACCTGCGACGTGGTTCCGCTCGAAACAGCCGTTGCGCTACAGGCCGCCGAACTTTGCGGCGTTCATAAGCTGGCGACGGCCGACGCCATCGTGTACGCGACGGCTCTGCAGCGCGGCGCCCGGCTGCTGACCTGCGACGCACATTTCGAGGGTTTGCAGGACGTGATCCTCGTCCGCAAAGAAGGAGGCGGCCGGGCCTGAAGACGTCAGTCGAACAAGCTCGACACGCTCTCCTCGAGCGCGGTGCGCTGGATGGCCTCGCCGAGCAGGCTTGCGACCGAGATGACCCGGATGTTGCGCGCCACCTTCACGGCCTCGGTCGGCTGGATCGAGTCGGTCAGAACGAGCTGCTTCAGCTTTGAGGCCGCGATGCGCGCCACGGCGCCGCCCGACAGCACGCCGTGCGTGATGTAGGCGTAGACTTCCTTGGCGCCATGGGCCAGCAGCGCGTCGGCGGCGTTGCAGAGCGTGCCGCCAGAATCGACGATGTCGTCCACCAGGATGCAGCTCCGGCCGGTGACGTCGCCGATGATGTTCATAACCTCGCTCTCGCCAGCCCGCTCGCGGCGCTTGTCGACGATCGCCAGCGGCGCGTCGATGCGCTTGGCCAGCGCGCGGGCGCGCACCACGCCGCCGACGTCGGGCGACACCACCATGACGTTGCTGAGGTCGAGCCGCTCCTTCACGTCACGCACCATCACAGGCGCGGAGAAGAGGTTGTCGGTCGGGATGTCGAAGAAACCCTGGATCTGGCCGGCGTGCAGGTCGATCGTCAGCACGCGGTCGACGCCCGCCTGCGTGATCAGGTTGGCGACCAGCTTGGCCGAGATCGGCGTGCGCGGCCCCGCCTTGCGGTCCTGCCGGGCGTATCCGAAATAGGGCAGCACGGCTGTGATGCGCCGGGCCGACGCGCGGCGCAGCGCATCCGAGATGATCAGGAGCTCCATCAGATGGTCGTTCGCCGGAAACGACGTCGATTGGATCACGTAGACGTCCTGGCCGCGGACGTTCTCCTGGATCTCGACGAAGACCTCCATGTCGGCGAAACGCCGGACCTGCGCCTTGGCGAGCGGCACCTCCAGATAGGCGCCGATGGCTTCGGCGAGGGCGCGGTTTGAATTGCCCGCCACGAGCTTGATGGCAGTCTTCATCCGGCAGGCTCCGTTCTGGTCCGCTGATGCGCTGGCGCGCTACCGGACTCCACCGAGACCCGGCCTTATTGGCGGGCTCTTAGCAGTCCGTTGCGTTGCAAACAATATGACGCCGGCGCGACGGACGCCGAAAGGCGTGGACGGAGCCAAAAGAGGCCGCTTATTCACCCGCCGCGAAACCAAGCGCCTTGGCGGGCTCCAGCGACGCCGTCGCGGGCCCGGTCCCCGGCGCCTGGCCGGCCAGGAACGCCGCAACCTGGTTCATGCTTTGCGAAGCCGCCTTGGCGATCTGCGTCTCGCCGATGCGCGACCAGGGATCGTCGCCCTGCCCCTTCGCGACCGTCGTGGTGGTGACCCGTTGCTGGCGCTTGTTGGAAGCGTCGAACACGTCCCACACGACCGCCAGCGTAGTGTCGCCAGTTTCGGTCGGGTAGGCGGTTAGGTAGCCCTTGAGCCGGTAGCGCGGCTGCGCCTGGCTGTCGACGAGCTCGATGCGGCGGGCGGTGGCCTGGGTGCTGACTTCGGCTGATACGCGGGTCTTCACCGCCTCCGGCGCGCCTTCCAGCGTGTCGAGGGCGACGGGCACGCCCGGCGCCTCGTAGCGAGCCATGGCGCCGTCCGTCGCCTGGCAGCCGGCCAGCGAGCAAGCCAGAGCGGCCGCAGCCGCCCATCCGAGGAACCCCGATAGCCTCGTGCTCATGACCCCTCCCGGCCGGCTTCGCGCGGCTCGTTAGGAATCGTTTAACCCTATCGCAGCTGAAGGTCCAGATCTCCGCCATTGAGGGCCTCCGCCCCGCCCTCGCCCACCAGGTAGGTGCGGCCGAGGCACATGGCGGTCTCGGTCTCCGAATCCATCAGGATCATGTGGGCGAACAGCACCATGCCGGGTTCGATCGCCCAGTCGTTGTGGGCGTAGAACATCGGCCAATCCATCCAGGATGGCGTGAACTTCGCCCCGAGCGAATAGCCGCAGGCGTTAAGCCGGTGAGACGCCAGGCCGTGCGCGTCGAACACGTCGCAATGCGCCTGGAACACGTCGCCGGCCGTTGCGCCCGGCTTCATCGCCGCCTCGCAGGCCAGCAACGCCTCGCGCGCGGCCGCATGGTAGGACAGGTGCAGCGGCCTTGGTTCGCCCACCACCACGGTGCGCATCGCCGCCACGTGGTAGTGGCGAAAGGCGCCCGCGAACTCGAGCGTGATCTGGTCCCGCGCGTCCAGCCTGCGCCGGCCGGACTTGTAGCGGCACAGCAGCGCATCGCGCCCCGAGCCGATGATAAACTCGTTGCCGGGGTAATCGCCCCCGCCCGCGAAAACGGCGGCGTGCTGAGCCGCCAGGATCTCACCCTCGTCCGCGCCAGCCGAAATGGCGTCCAGCGCCGCGCGGTCCGCAGCGTCGCACAGGGCGGCGGCGCTGCGCACATAGGCGATCTCGGCCGGCGACTTCACGGCGCGCAGGCGGGGCATCACGTCCGAGATGTCGGATAGTTCGGCCGTTCCGGCGAGCGCGGCTTCCAGCTTGCGGCCGTTGGCGTGCGTCAGCCCGTAGCTGTCGAACTCGACGCCGAGCCGCCGACCCGCGCCAATGTCGCGCAGCAGCGCGCGCGTATCCGCTGTCGGGTCCGCCTCGCGCCCGTCGCGCCAGACGCGGATGTCCGTCAGCGTCGACGTATGCTGCGCCTGCCGCAAATCGGCCGAGCGCGTCAGCAGCGCCATGCGGCCGTCGGCGCCCACATACAGGCACTGGTAGAAACAGAACCCGAACGTGTCGTAGCCGGTGAGCCAGAACATGCTTTCCTGGGCGAACAGCAGCGCGCCATCCAGCTTGCGCTCGGCCAGCACGGCCAGGAAACGGCGCTTGCGCGCCTCGAACTCGTCAGCTGTGAAATGAAGCGCCATGGCGTCCTGCTCGTGCGGGGAGGCGGCATGCTGCAGCGGCGCGGCCGTCGACGCAACGCCACAACGAAAAAGGGCTCCGCGAACGGAGCCCTTTCGAAAACGTCCTGGCCGCGTCAGTGCGTGACGGCGTGGCCTTCGACCTTGGACCAGATCTTCTTCTTGGTGAAGTAGAGCAGGCCGGCGAACACCAGCAGGAAGGAGAGGATGCGGAAGCCGATCTGCTTGCGCGCCTCGAGGTGCGGCTCGGCCGACCACATCATGAAGGCCGAAACGTCCTTGGCGTACTGCGCCACCGTCTCGGGCGCCTGCGGCTTGCCGTCCGGACCCTTCGGGTACTCCACCTGGCCGTCGCTGAGCGGCTTCGGCATCGAGATGATGTGGCCCGGGAAGTAGGTGTTGTAGTACTTGCCGGCCGGAACCTCGACGCCGTGCGCCGGCTCCTCGTAGCCCAGCATCAGGGCCGTGATGTAGTCGACGCCCTGCTCCTGGAACTGCGTGAACATGTCGAACACGAACCAGGGGAAGCCGCGCTCATAGGTGCGCGCCTTGGCGAGAACCGAGAAGTCCGGCGGATAGGCCCCGCCATTCGCGGCCTCGGCCGCCTGCCGGTTGGCGAAGGGCGGCGGGAAGCGGTCGGCCGGCCGGGCCGGACGCTGGAACATTTCGCCCGAGTCGTTCGGGCCGTCCGTGACCTTGTACTCCGCCGCGAGGGCCTTCACCTGCGCCTCGGAGAAGTGCGGGCCGCCTTCCTCGGCGAGGTTGCGGAACGCCAGCAGGCGGACCGAGTGGCAGTTCGAGCAGACCTCGCGATACACCTTAAAGCCGCGCTGCAGCTGAGTGGCGTCGAAATGGCCGAACGGGCCCGAGAAGGTCCAGCTCTGGCGCGGCGGAACCACCGTACCTTCGGCCGCCAGGGCGGCGCCCGAAGCGCCGACCCCGAGAAGGGCCAGCGCGCCGGCGGCGAAGCGGAGCATCGTATTCGTCTTCATCATCATGATCCCCGAAACCCGCTCAGCCTTTGGTGTTCGGCGACTGGGCCGCCCCGGCCGCCATCGCGGAGGCCGAACCGCCCTTGCCGAGCACCGCCTCGGCGATGGACCCGGGGAGACGGCGCGGCGTCTCGAACAGGCCCAGCAGCGGGAGGACGATGAGGAAGTGCGCGAAGTAGTAGAAGGTGAGGATGCGCGACGCGATCACGTAGCCGCCTTCCGGAGGCTTGGCGCCGAGCCAGCCAAGGCCGACGGCAGCCACCGCGAACAGCCAGAAGAACTGGCGGTAGAGCGGACGGTAGTTCGCCGACTTCACCCGCGAGGTGTCGAGCCAGGGCAGGAAGGCCAGCACGGCGATCGAGCCGAACATCGCCAGCACGCCCATCAGCTTGTCCGGGATCGCGCGCAGGATCGCGTAGAACGGCAGGAAGTACCACTCCGGCACGATGTGCGCCGGCGTCACGGCCGGGTTCGCCTCGATGTAGTTGTCGGCGTGGCCGAGGAAGTTCGGGGTGTAGGCCACGAACCAGATGTAAACCATCAGGAAGCAGACCAGCGCCAGCGCGTCCTTGACGGTGAAGTAGGGGTGGAAGGGCAGCGTGTCCTTCTCGGTCTTCTTCTCGATGCCGGTCGGGTTGTTGGAACCCGGCACGTGCAGCGCCCAGATGTGCAGGACGACGACGCCCGCGATCATGAACGGCAGGAGGTAGTGCAGCGAGAAGAAGCGGTTCAGGGTCGGGTTGTCGACCGAGTAGCCGCCCCACAGGAACGTCACGATCGTCTCGCCCACCACCGGGAAGGCCGAGAACAGGTTGGTGATGACGGTCGCGCCCCAGAAGGACATCTGGCCCCAGGGCAGCACGTAGCCCATGAAGGCCGTCGCCATCATCAGGAGGAAGATGATCACGCCGAGGATCCACAGGATCTCGCGCGGGGCCTTGTAGGACCCGTAGTAGAGGCCGCGGAAGATGTGGACGTAGACCGCCACGAAGAACATCGACGCGCCGTTGGCGTGCAGGTAGCGCAGCAGCCAGCCGTAGTTCACGTCGCGCATGATGTGCTCGACGCTGTCGAACGCCATCTTGGCGTTGGGGGTGTAGTGCATCGCCAGCACGACGCCGGTGACGATCTGCGCCACCAGCATGAAGGCCAGCATGCCGCCGAAGGTCCAGAAGTAGTTCAGGTTCCGCGGGTTCGGGAACACGATGAACGACGAATGGAGAAGGCCCATCACGGGGAGGCGGCTCTCGAACCACTTCCCAAACGCGCTCTTCGGAACATAGGTGGAAGGTGCACTCATGGCATGATCCTGAAACGGCGCGATGCGGCCTTAGCCGATCTGAATCTTGGCGTCGGAAACGAACGTGTACGGCGGAACCGGCAGGTTCGTCGGGGCCGGCCCCTGGCGGATGCGGCCCGAGGTGTCGAACACCGAACCATGGCACGGGCACTGCCAACCATGGAACGCGCCTTCGTTGCCGAGCGGCACGCAGCCGAGATGGGTGCAGTTGCCGTAGACCACGAGCCACTGCGCCTTGCCGGGCTTCACGCGCGCGGCGTCGTCCTGCGGATCAGGGAGCGTCGCGACGTTCACCGTCTGGGCGGCCTTGATCTCCTCGGCCGTGCGATGACGCACGAAGATCAGCTTGCCGCGCCAGAACAGCTTCACGATCTGGCCTTCGGCGACGGGCGTCAGGTCGAAATCGACCGGCGCGCCGGCCGCGATCGTGGCGGCGTCCGGTCCCATCTGGGAGATGAACGGCCACAGCGTGGCTGCGACGCCGACCGCGCCGACGGCGCCGGTCGCGATGAAGAGAAAGTCCCGCCGGGTCGGTTCCGACGCGGTCGCAGTGGAAGTCGTCGCCACGTAATCATCCCCTCAATCCGGGCCCCCAGCCGAAACCGAAGGCTTGATTGATTGATCGTTGAAGCTCGTCCCGGGCGGTATGCGCGCAAACACAAGGGCTCGCAATGCGACCGGGAGTCGCCGCGCGGCGGCTGTTTCGCACGCTGCTTAGGGCTTGTCCATAGGACGGAATGCTGATTGGGAGTGACTGGCGGACGTTTTCCCGCCCCTGTTCCCAATCTGCAGCGGAGCCTTGCGCGCTTGACCGTCCGCCTCGCCCTCTACCAGCCCGACATTCCGCAGAACACGGGAACGATTCTGCGGCTCTGCGCTTGCCTCGGCGTGCCCGCCGACATCATCGAACCCGCCGGCTTCCCGGTGTCCGACCGCGCCTTCCGCCGGGCCGGCATGGACTATCTGGACGAGGTCGCGATCGAGCGCCACTTGTCCTGGAACACCTTCGAGGCCGCGCGCCGCCGGGCGGGCCGCAGGCTCGTGCTCGCCACCACCAAGGCGGCCATGCGCTATGTGGACTTCGCCTTCGCGCCGGGCGACGTCATCCTGCTCGGCCGCGAGTCGGCCGGAGCGCCGGAAGCCGTTCACGCGGCCGCCGACTCCCGTATCCTCATCCCCATGCGGCCCGCCATGCGGTCGTTGAACATCGCGGTCTCGGCCGCCATGATCCTCGGCGAGGCCCTGCGCCAGGTCGGCGGGTTTCCGGCGCCCGCCCCAGAAGGACAGCCCTGATGCTCCCACCCTCCGATGAGCTCGAGCGCCGCAAGGGCGAGGCCAGCGCCTGGTTCCGGACGCTGCGCGACCGCATCTGCGCGGCCCTCGAAGATCTCGAGGCCAGCGCTCAGGGGCCGTTTTTCCCCGAGGCGTCCGAGGCCGGCCGCTTCGAGCGCAAGCCCTGGACCCGCACGGACCATACGGGTCAGCCGGGGGGCGGCGGCGAGATGAGCATGCTGCGCGGCCGGGTGTTCGAGAAGGCCGGCGTCCACATCTCCACCGTCTATGGCGAGTTCGCCCCGGAGTTCCGCACCCAGATTCCGGGCGCGTCCGACGACCCGCGCTTCTGGGCCTCCGGCATTTCGCTCATTGCGCATCCGTGGAACCCGAACGTCCCGACCGTTCACATGAACACTCGCTTCGTGGTCACCACCAAGGCGTGGTTCGGCGGCGGCGCCGACCTCACCCCCGTGCTGGACCGCCGGCGCACCCAGGAAGACCCCGACACGCAGGCCTTCCATGCGGCCTTCCGGCATGCATGCGAGGCGCACCCTGTCGCCGACTACGCCCGCTACAAGGCGTGGTGCGACGAGTACTTCCACCTGAAGCACCGCAACGAGCCGCGCGGCATCGGCGGCATCTTCTACGACTATCTGGAAAGCCCCGACTGGGACGCCGACTTCGCCTTCACGCGCGACGTCGGCGAGGCGTTCAGGGCAACCTACCCCGCCATCGCGCGCCGCAACCTCGCAACGGGCTGGACCGAGGCCGACCGCCTGGAACAGCAAGCCCGCCGCGGCCGCTACGTCGAGTTCAACCTGCTCTACGACCGGGGCACCATCTTCGGCCTGCGCACCGGCGGAAACGTCGAGAGCATCCTCTCCAGCATGCCCCCCAGCGTGCGCTGGCCGTGAGCGACGGATCGAGACGACCAGACACCTGTCGACGATGATGCAAAGAGAGATCGCGCCGCATCGTGCTCCCCCTGTTCTGCCGGCAAGGGCTGGGAGGTATTGACGCACGCGACGTCGCAATGAATGACTAGGCGAACTGAAAATTGGAAGATGTCAGAAGCGACCGGTTTACGTCCTGGAGTGTAATCGACGTGTTCGGATCGATCGTGATTACAGTGTTGGACCCAACCTGTTTCGAAACAGCGAGGATCTCACCGAGGGTGTCGAAACTTGCGCCATACTGAAGCTTAAGAGTGTCGGATCCGGCGCCGCCTCCGGCGATGAAGTCACTCACGACATCATGGCCCGAACTCGCCTTGAATACGAACACATCATGGCCCCCACCGCCAGTCAGCGTATCGTTGCCGGCGCCCCCCATGAGGATGTCGTCGTCGCTGAAACCTGTCAGGGCATCATTGCCGGCGGTCGATGCGGACCTACCCTCCTTGAAACCATAGTCGATGTAATGGCGCTCCGCTGCTGAGAGGTCTTTTCCAAATGCTGAACGGAGATCAGCATATCGGAACAGATATGCAGTCGCATCGAAGCTGATTGAACGAGACTCGCGTGATCCATACTGGATGAAATGGCTTTCCGCCGCCCGCACGTTTGAGCCGATATTCGCGATCAGATCGCCATAGCTCGCTACATAGGCCAGCGCATCGAAGGAGACCGTGCGGCCTTCACCTGAGCCGTACTGAATGAAATGCGCCGTAGCGGCCGCCGAATTAACCCCAAACGCACTGATGAGATCGCTGAAACTCGCCACATACGCAAGCGCGTCAAACGTAGCTTTCCGTCCTTCGTTAAAGCCAGCTTGAATGTAGTGCGCTGCGCCGGCGTCGGCATCGGTCCCAAAAGCCTGCACCAAATCCTTATAGCTCGCGATGTAAGCAAGCGCATCGAAGCTGCTGCTTCTGTTTTCTTTTGCCCCAAAGTTGATATAGTGACTTGCACCCTTCTCACCATCCGCTCCGCAGACGCCGATCAGGTCCGAGTAGGACGCGATGTACTGCAAGCCACTAAAAGTCACCTGACGCCCTTCGGCGGCGCCGCTGCTCAGGAAATGCCGAAAGCCGGCATCAGCGTTGGAGCCAAACGCAGTCCAGAGATCGCCATGGCTCGCTACGTACTGAAGCACATTCGCCGTCACGGTTTGCGCGCCGTTCGAAAAGCTCAGCGTCTCCACAGATGTAAGGCTGTCCAGGCCATCGACGCCGACGACGGTGGAGCGGTTACCGTCGCTAACCCACCGCGATTGCAATTTCAGGCCTGAAAACTTGGCAATGTCGGAGCCTGTGCCGCCATCAACAACATCATTGCCCGAACCTCCTTCGAGGATGTCGTCACCAGCGCCTCCCATCAGGCTGTCCATACCAGCAAGGCCTAGCAACGTGTCGTTGCCGTCGAGACCTGAAAACCAGTTATCGACAGAGTCGCCACTCAAAACATCGCCTGCGCTACCGCCTTCGACCTGCCCAATGTTGGAGTACCAATCCACTCCAATATCGTCTCCCCAGGCGGATTTGGCCAATCCTGTCGCCGCATCTTTCACTTTCAGCAAATTGACAGTCACAGCGGAATTGCTCGTTGCATAGCTGACCTTCACGTTAGCGGCGCCGTAATAGACATAGAGACTGTCGTTGCCGAGACCGCCAACCAAGGTGGCGTTCGAACCCGTCGCGGAGAGCGCGTCGTCACCATCGCCGCCGTCGGCCAAATCGTTGCTTGTGACGAACAAACTATCCTCTCCAGCTCCTCCATACAGCCGATTGGACCCGGCTCCTCCAGTCAACCTGTCGTTTCCATCGCCCCCGAGCAAAGTATCGTCGAGTTCGGAACCCGTTAGCGTATCTGAGCCTAAGCCGCCCTCGATGTAATTTCGTGCGCCTCCCACGCCCACGATTGCATCCGACGACGACAAGCCGATCTGCTTCAATATACCTGATGTCGGCTGCCAATCCCATGAACTCAGAAATGATGCATCGACCTGTCCGTATATGTATTTGACTGCATCCTTGTCGAAGCTACCAAGTGTAGGTAGATAGTCCTTGTAGCTCATAATGGAATGAGCGCCGTCATCAAGTGACGGCGTTAGAGTAAGAGTTGTATACGGGAAATTCGTCTCGAAAGGATGCTTAAGTCCAATCGCATGACCAATCTCATGCGCTATTACATGCGTCATGCTCGAGCTGCTGTAATACAACACTTGGGTGTTTACGTTGACCGTTGTATGTCCTCGTGAAACGGTTGATGAGCTATAGGGATAGTACGCAAAACCTGCAGATCCTGACACAGAGCTACTATTGAAATTGAGATTTTGAAATCTGATGTCCCCGTGGCCCGGTGCAACCTCGATGAACTGAAGTCCGCATTCGTCAGCCCAGGCCTGAAGGGCACTTTTTGCGATTGACCGCTGCGTTGCTGTGAATGGCTGAAATCCAGCCTTCAAGGCCGGCTCGTCGAGATTGATTGGGTCAATTGCGCTTTCGAATGAGAACGAAACGATCGCAGCGCGACCCGAAACTGTGCCGTTCCAGCTATACCCCGAAAGCAAGGCGGTGTAGTCACTCACGAGAGGCATAAACTAATCCTTGGACAGCAAAGGCGGGTAAGCCTAGCTGTAAAATATAATAAATCAATATGTAGATTGACCGATCCAAAACGCACGTGTTGGCTGCGAATCTGCTCCGGCACAATTCGTCTTGAACCGCCCGATCCAGCGAGTTCGTTGAAAGGGAACGAATGCAGCGCTGGCGACATCACGTCCGGAGCTCTGGGGCTCATGTTGGGTGGGCGAGGAAAGTCGAGATGTGCAGTCCAAGATCTCGCGTGACGGCATGGCAGCGGGTTTGATGACAGGCGTCTCCGGCCTTCTCCGCGGCGAGCCTGAGGATGGGCATCACCGCGTCACCTATGTGGAGCTGTTCTTCGACCTCGTCTTCGTGTTCGCGGTCACCCAGCTCTCGCATACGCTTGCGGCGCAGTTCGACGCCTGGGGGGTGCTGCAGGCCTTCATCCTGATGCTGGCGGTCTGGTGGGTGTGGATCGACACGTCCTGGGTGACGAACTGGCTGAATCCCGACCGCACGCCCGTGCGAGCCGTGATCTTCGGCCTGATGCTGGCCGGCCTCGGGCTATCGATCTCCATTCCCAAGGCGTTTGGCGATCGCGCCATCATCTTTGCGGTCTGCTATGCGGTGATGCAGGTGGCGCGGTCGACCTTCGCGATGTGGGCGACGCCGCGCGACGAAGAGGCCCTGCGCACGAATTTCACCCGCATCCTGGCTTGGCACTGCGCCGGCGCGGCGTTCTGGCTGGCCGGCGCCTTCGCTCCGGACGGCTGGCGACTAGGCTTGTGGGGCATCGCCGTGGTGATCGCCAGCGCCGGTCCCCTGACGCGCTTCTGGACACCGGGGCTCGGGGCGTCGGCGATCTCGGACTGGACCGTCGAGGGCGGCCACATGGCCGAGCGCTGCGGCCTGTTCATCATCATCGCGCTAGGCGAATCGATCCTCGTCACCGGCGCGACCTTCGCGGACGCGCCCTGGAAAGCCTGGACGATCGTCGGCTTCGTGTCGTCCTTCGTCGCCAGCCTGGCGATGTGGTGGATCTATTTCGACCTCGGGGCCGAAGCGGGCAGCCGCGAGATCGCAGATGCGGACGACCCCGGCCGGCTGGCGCGGCTGGCCTACACCTACCTGCACCTGCCCATCATGGCGGGAGTGATCGTGACAGCCGTGGGCGACGAGTTCGTGCTCGATCATCCGGACGGCCACGGCGAATTGAGGACGCTGCTGACCGTGGTGGGTGGACCGCTGCTGTTTCTGGTGGGCGCCATCCTGTTCAAGCGCGCGGTGCGCGGC
Source organism: Alsobacter sp. P4_H11 (assembly GCF_056400925.1). NCBI lineage: Bacteria > Pseudomonadati > Pseudomonadota > Alphaproteobacteria > Hyphomicrobiales > Alsobacteraceae > Alsobacter > Alsobacter sp. P4_H11. The sequence goes on along the minus strand of NZ_JBFUKI010000004.1, from coordinate 89,405 downwards.
TTCTTCCAGTTGTCCCACCTCGTCGGCATTGGCCTGCTCGGCGGCATGCTGGCGGCCGGCGCGCTGCTCACCAGTCTCCCGCCGGCGCTGTTGAGCGTGCTGTCGACGACGTGCCTCGTTGTGGTGGCAATTTGGGAATCCTGGTCGTTCAACGCGCACCACCACACCACGCAGACCAGCGGCAAGCACGACTGATGCAACTGGCGCGCCGCCGCCCTATTCTCCCGGCATGAGCGCCATCACGCCCCCTGCCCTCGACGCCCTCACGGCCGGAGCCCGCGCGGCCGGCAAAAAGGGCCCGCCGCCCGTGCACCTGTGGAACCCGCCCTATTGCGGCGAGATCGACATGCGCATCGCCGCCGACGGAACCTGGTTCTATGGCGGCACGCCGATAGGCCGGCCCGCCCTCGTGAAGCTTTTCGCCTCGGTGCTGCGGCGCGATCCCGAGCGCTTCGTGCTGGTGACGCCCGTCGAGATGGTCGGGATCACGGTCGAGGACGCGCCGTTCATGGCCGTCGAGATGACCGTGGAGGGCGACGGAGACGCCCGGCGGATCGCGCTGCGCACCAACGTGGACGACTGGGTGACGGTGGACGCCGAGCACCCTCTGCGCTTCGTGCGCGAGGCCACGAACGGGCTGCGCCCCTATGTGCGGGTACGCGGCGGCCTTGAAGCGCGCCTCACCCGGACGCTGTTTTATGATCTCGTCGCGCTAGGCGAGGAGCGCGCGGTGGACGGCGTCGCCAAGTTCGGCGTCGCGGCCGGCGGCGCGTTTTTCCCCATGGCGGACGCCGCCGAGATCGAGGGGCTGGCGTGAACGCCCAGGTCCCGGTCATCGCCACGCCGTTCGCGGCGGACGCCCTGGAGGCGCGCGCCCGCGAGCGGCTCAGCATGGAGCCTCCCGCGCACGCCTTCGACCCCGGCCGCACGCCCGAGCGTGGCGACCACCAGCTAGCCCCCATGCTGGCGCCCTCGGACGGAAGCCTCCACCGCCCGGCCGCCGTGCTCATTCCGGTGATCGCGCACCCCGAGAACGCCAGCATCCTGCTCACCCGCCGGGCCTCGCACCTGCGCGACCATTCGGGCCAGATCGCCTTTCCGGGCGGCAAGATCGACGCGGCCGACGCCACCCCGATGGCGGCCGCCATCCGCGAGGCCGGCGAGGAGATCGGCCTGGCGCCGGAGCTGATCCGGCCGCTGGGCTATCTCGACGCCTACCTGACCTCCACGGGCTTCCGCGTCGTCCCGGTGCTGTCGCTGGTCGAACCGGGCTTTGCGCTGGATCTCAACGCGAACGAGGTCGACGCGGTGTTCGAGACGCCTTTGTCCTTCCTGATGGATCCCGCCAACCACGAGCGCCACGCAAGGGAGTGGAAAGGGTCCCTGCGCCACTACTATGCGATGCCGTATGGGGATCACTACATCTGGGGCGTGACCGCAGGCATCCTGCGGAACATGTACGAGAGGCTTTACGCCGAATGACACGCGCCTTCACCGAAGAGTTTCTGCTCTTCCTGGTCCCGTTCGCGCTCTACGCGCTCTGGCTCGTGGCGCGTCGCAGGACCCCGCTCGCCAAGGTGCATTGGGAGGGAAGCGTTTCCTGGCTGGTTCTCGCCGGCCTGGCGCTTGCAGCCCTGTCGCTCGTGCTGACCGGCTTCGAAGCCCCGCGCGGCGTTGGCGCCTATGTGCCGGCCCACATGGAGAACGGGCGCTTCGTGCCCGGCAAGCTGGAATGAACCAGAGCCCGCCGGCTCTCGCGACCGCGCGGATCGACGGCGCCGGCGTTCTCGAAAGGCCGGAACTGCAGCGCTTGCTCGCCGTTCTGGATCGTGACGGCGAGGAGGCCCGCGTCGTCGGCGGCGCGGTGCGCAACGCGCTGCTGGGCCTGCCGCCCGGCGACATCGACATCGCCACGACGGCGCTGCCGGCTGAAACAACCCGCCGGGCCGAGGCGGCCGGTTTCCGCGCCGCCCCTACCGGCATCGAGCACGGCACCGTGACGGTGGTGGTCGACCACCATCCCTTCGAGGTCACCACGCTGCGCGAGGATGTCGAGACCGACGGCCGCCGCGCCGTGGTCGCGTTCGGCCGCGACTTCGCCCGCGACGCCGAACGGCGGGACTTCACCATCAATGCGCTCTACGCGGCCGCAGATGGAACCGTGATCGACCTCGTCGGCGGCCTCGACGACCTCGCGGCGCGGCGGGTTCGGTTCATCGGCTCGGCCGAAACCCGGATCCGCGAGGATTACCTGCGCATTCTCCGTCTTTTTCGGTTTCACTCGGAATACGGCGAGGGGCCGCTCGACAGGGATGCGCTTTCGGCCGCGATCGCGCTTCGCGGCGGGCTGGCCCAGCTCTCGCACGAGCGCATCCGGGTCGAGGTGCTGAAGCTTCTCGCCAGTCGCCGGGCGTCCGAGACCGTGGAGGCGATCGCGCAGTGCGGGTTCCTGGACCGGCTGCTTGGGCTCGTCCCCGACGTAAGGGCGTTCCAAGCTGTGGCGCGGCCGGATCCGATCCTTCGACTTACGGCTCTGGCTCTCCGGGTTCGTGAGGACGCCGCGCTGCTGGCTGAACGCCTGCGGCTGTCCAACGCGGATGCGCAGCGGCTGTCGAAGGCCGCGACGCTGCTTGAAACATTGCACGGCGCGGAAGCGCCCAGGACCGCCCATGACTGGCGCGTCCGCGCCTATCGGCATGGCGCATTGGCGGTCGGCGACGCGGTCGTGATCGCCGGCGCCCGTGGCGGCGATGCGGCTTCCCTGGCGGTCGCGGCCGCCGTTCTGGCGAAGCCCGTTCCCCGCCTCCCCTGGAGCGGGCGTGATGTCGTGGCTCGCGGGCTGGCCCCCGGCCGCGCCATTGGGTTAGCGCTGGCGCGCGCCGAAGCGCTCTGGATCGAGGCCGATTTCCCGTCAGATGAAGCGGCGTTATCCGGCATACTCGGCCAAGCCGTCCCGCAGGCGTGAGCGCGGCCGGTCATGGGCGGCTACGGCGTTGAACCGACTCCCGTTTCGGTCGCTTTAGGGCTAGATTGCCAGCGGGAGCGACGGCGCGCTCTCGTGTGGGGCGTGCATCCCGATGAGCCGATTGCCTCTTCGACCCGCGGACGTGGCCCATAGGCTCTCCCAGAGAGCTGCGGATCCCGCGCGCTCCGGCCGAACCGCGCCCAGCGACGCCTGGAAACGCGAGACCTATACGCTGCCGCGCGACGAGGCCCGCGCCGCAGCCCGCGAGGCGTTTTCGCGCTTTCCCAAGGCCGCCTACATGACCGAGATCGAGTGGTGGCGCGAACTCGAGGACGGCCAGATCGAGTTCACGATCCGGCGCCTTCCGACCGCGGACTAGGGCTTCGTCGGCGGACGCAGCCCGCGGCCGCCTGAAGAGATGACGTTGAAACACGCCGCTGGAGCGCCCGAACTGGTGCAATCAGGTCGAGCGCTCCCTGAACGTCGTCTCCGGAACTGCTTCGAACCTTCGCGCCCGGCGCCACGTTTTCGCCTCAGGCCGCCGTGAGCCTGCTTGGCGGCGGCTGCCCCACGCAAACGTGCGGGGAACAATCGCGCCGCGGCATCGTGTCGGGCTTGAACCCAATGCCATTCGCGCGCGATGCTGGCCTTTAACGTTGTGTGACGCCGCGGCGTCAGTTCTCCACCGAGGGCCATCGATGACCGACGCCAACGCCGCCGCCAGCCTCGACGCCATGATCGTGCGCTCCGCCGACGCGGCTCTGGAGCAGATCACCCGGGCGCGGGAGGCGATCGGAGCGGTCGTGTTCGGCCAGACCCAGGTGGTCGAGAACACGCTGATCACCGTGCTGTCCGGAGGCCATGGCCTGCTGGTCGGCGTGCCGGGCCTCGCGAAAACCAAGCTCGTGGACACGATGGGGTCCGTGCTGGGCCTGGATAATCGCCGCATCCAGTTCACCCCGGACCTGATGCCGTCCGACATCCTCGGCTCCGAGGTGCTGGAGGAAACGGCCGAGAAGCGCCGCGCCTTCCGGTTCGTGCGCGGCCCCATCTTCGCCCAGCTGCTGCTCGCCGACGAGATCAACCGCGCCAGCCCGCGCACGCAGTCCGCGCTGCTGCAGGCCATGCAGGAATATCACGTGACGGTCGCGGGCGAGCCGCACGACCTGCCCCGCCCCTTCCATGTGCTCGCCACCCAGAACCCGATCGAGCAGGAAGGCACCTACCCACTGCCCGAAGCCCAGCTCGACCGCTTCATCATGCAGATCGACGTCGGCTATCCGGACGCCGCCACCGAGCGGCGCATCCTGCTGGAAACCACCGGCGAGACGCAGGCAAAGCCCAAAGCCGCCATGACGGCGGACGATCTGCTGGCAGCCCAGCGACTGCTGCGCCGCCTGCCGGTCGGCGAGAGCGTCGTCGAGGCCATCCTGCATCTTGTGCGCTCCGCGCGCCCCGGCGAGGGCGATCCCGCCATCGCCAACCACCTCGCATGGGGTCCCGGCCCGCGCGCCGGCCAGTCGCTGATGCTCGCCGTGCGGGCGCGCGCCCTGGTGCAAGGCCGCCTCGCGCCGTCCCTGGACGATGTCGCCGCGCTGGCTGAGCCCGTTCTGAAGCACCGCATGGCGCTCACCTTCGCGGCCCGCGCCGAGGGTGAGAGCATCGGCGGCCTGATCCGACGCCTCGTCGAACGCGTCGGCTAGGGCGAACAGCATGGTCAAGGTCCGGGTTCTCGACACGACGGAACAGGCGGTCGGGAACCGGCACGCGACGGGCGCGCTGGACCTAGCGCGGCGCCTGCCGAGGCTCGCCATCGAGGCGCGCCGCATCGCCGCCACGGCCGCGCATGGCATCCATGGACGGCGCCAGGCCGGATCGGGCGAGGCGTTCTGGCAGTTTCGCGCCTTCATGCCGGGCGAGCCGGCCCATCGCGTCGACTGGCGCCGCTCCGCCCGCGACGACGAGCGCTACTACGTCCGTGAGCGCGAGTGGGAGGCCGCCCACACGGTGTGGCTCTGGATCGACCGCTCCGCTTCGATGGGCTTCAGCTCTGCGCTCGCGCAGGCGCCCAAGGTGGACCGCGCCGTCGTGCTCGGCCTGGCGCTGGCGGACCTGCTGGTGCGGGGCGGCGAACGCGTCGGCCATATCGGCCTGACCAACCCGCAGGCGTCCCGCGCCATCGTCGACCGGGTCGCCGAAGCGCTGGCGGCCGACAAGGCGCCGCCGGCCGATCTGCCCGCGCCGCTCCCTCTGGCTCCGCTCACCGAGGCCGTGCTGATCAGCGATTTTCTCACCCCCGCGCCACGCATCAAGGACACGATCGAACGCATGGCGGCGCGCGGCGCGGGCGGCCATCTCGTGATGGTGCTGGATCCCGTCGAAGAGACCTTTCCGTTCGAGGGCCAGGCGGTGCTGGCGGAGCTCGAAGGGCCGCAGACTTTGCGCGTCGGTGACGCCGGCAGCTTCGGCGCGCTGGTGCGCGAGCGCATGGCGGCGCACCGCGACTCCATCCGGGACGCCTGCGCGCGGCGCGGCTGGACCTTTGCGGTGCATCGCACCGACAGGCCCGCCTCCGAGGCGCTGCTGTCGCTCGCATCCCGCATCGCCGAGCGCGACGCCGGCATGGCGGGCGTCCGCATCGGCGGGGGAGGCTGACGGATGTTTGAATCCCTGTCCCTCGGATTCACGGCCCCGGCGGTTCTGCTGGCGCTGACGGCGCTGCCGGCGCTCTGGCTGCTGCTGCGCGTCACCCCGCCCCAGCCGCGCCGGATCGACTTCCCGCCGCTGCGCCTCATCCTGGACCTCATCCCCCAGCAGGAGAGCCCGGCCCGTACACCCTGGTGGCTGCTGCTGCTGCGCCTCGCCGTGGCCGGCCTCGTGATCGTCGCGATGGCGGGCCCCGTTTGGAACGCCCTCAAGCAGGCGATCGGCCGACCCGGCCCGATCGCGCTCGTGGTCGACGCCGGCTGGGCCGCCGCGCCCGACTGGCGCGAGCGCATGAACGCCGCCGAAGAGATCGTTCGCGGCGCGGCGCGCGACGACCGCCCCGTGGCGGTGATCGCCACCGGCGCGCCGCTTGCGGACGTGCAGTTGGGCGACGCCGGCGCGGCGCTCGAAAAGCTCCGCGCGCTGAAGCCTGCCCCGCACACGGCGGATCGCGCCGCCATCCTGCTCCCGCTCGGCCGTTTCCTCGACCGCGAGAAGGCCGCCGAACTCGTCTGGATCGCGGACGGCGTCGCAACCGGCGATCAGGCCGCGTTCCGCGACGGCTTCAGGAAACTGGCGGATGGCCGCTCGCTCACCATCGTGTCCGGTCCGGCGGCGCGCCCCCTCGCGCTCTCCAATGTCGAGAACGCGGCTGCCGGCATGAGCGTCCGCGTGCTGCGCGCCGAGCCGAACGGCCGTGATTCCGGCGTTGTGCGCGCGCTGGACAAGCGCGGGCTGCCGCTCGGCGAAGCGCCGTTCAGCTTCGGCGGCGGCGAAACCGAGACCAGGGCCAACGTCACCCTGCCGGTCGATCTGCGCAACGAGATCGCGCGCCTCGACATCGCCGAGGAGCGCACGGCCGGCGCGGTCGCGCTCGTGGACGAAAGCAGCCGCCGGCGGCGCATCGGACTCGTGTCGGGCGCCACGGCCGACACGGCCCAGCCGTTGTTGTCGCCAACCTACTACGTGTCGCGCGCCCTCACCCCCTATGCGGATGTGCGCGAGCCCCGCATGGGCCCGAACGAAGCCATCAGCGCGCTGATCGACGAGAAGGTCTCGATGATCGTGATGGCGGATGTCGGCGCGCCTCCGCCGGACGTTCGGCAGAAGCTTGCCGCCTTCGTGGACAAGGGCGGCCTGCTGTTGCGCTTCGCGGGCTCGCGCCTTGCCTCGGCGACCGGCGACGAGTTGTCGCCCGTCCGGCTGCGTCGCGGCGGGCGGGCGCTTGGCGGCGCGCTCTCCTGGGAAAGCCCGCGCACGCTCGCGCCCTTCGACCAGGCGAGCCCGTTCTTCGGGTTGACGCTGCCCCGGGACGTCGCGATCACTCGGCAGTTGCTGGCCGAACCCGACGCCGATCTCAGCCGCAAGACCTGGGCCGCGCTGGCCGACGGCACGCCTATCATCACCGCCGAGCGCCGCGGCCAGGGGCTGCTCGTGCTCGTCCACGTGACGGCCGACACCACCTGGTCGAACCTGCCGCTGTCCGGCCTCTTCGTCGACATGCTCCGCCGCATGGCGGCGCTGGCCGGAACCGCCGACGCGCCGACGCAGGCTTCGGCCGGCGGCCAAGCCGTTACGGTCTCGCCGCTGCGCACGCTCGACGGTTTCGGGACCTTCCAGGCGCCTCCCGCGACCGCGCGGCCGATAGCCGTGACCGGGGCGCTTGTGGCCTCTCTCGACCACCCGCCCGGCTTCTATGGCGCGCCGGATACGCCCGTGGCCGTGAACACGCTCGCGCCCGACGCGACGTTGAACCGGCTCGACACGTCCGGGCTCGGCGCCAGCTTCCAGCCGCTCACCCGCGAGCCGCCCGTCGACCTCCGCCCCTGGCTGATCGCGCTCGCGCTGCTGGGCTTCGCGCTCGACACTCTCGCAGTGCTCTGGCTCGGCGGAAGGCTCACCTTCGGCCGAGCCCGCCGCGCCGCCGCCACGGGCGCCATCCTGGCGCTTACGGTTCTCTCGGCGCTGGGCGCCGGCGCGCCCGGCGCCCAGGCCGCCGAACCGCGTCCGCCCGTCAGCCCCAAGGAACTCGACGCCGCGCTGCTAACGCGTTTCGCCTATGTGCTCACCGGTGACGCCAACGTCGACGAGATCAGCCGCGCCGGCCTCGCCGGGCTGAGCAGCTATCTCGGAGCCCGCACGGCGCTCTCACCGGGCGAACCCGCCGGCGTCGACCCGACCCGCGACGAACTCGCCGTCTACCCGGTGATCTACTGGCCCATCGTGGCCGGCCGCCCCGCCCCGGGCGACGCCGCAGTGCGCAAGCTCGACGACTTCATGAAGGGCGGCGGCACCGTGATCTTCGACACGCGCGACGCGCTGTCGAACCGCCCCGGCGCGCCGCCCACGGCCGAAACCCAGGCGCTTCGCCAGATCCTGGCCGGCGTCGCGGTGCCGCAGCTAGAAACCGTGCCGCGCGACCACGTCGTCACCAAGGCGTTCTACCTGATCGACACGTTCCCGGGCCGCTACGCCGACGGCCAGACCTGGATCGAGGCGCTGCCGCGCGAGGGCCCGGACGCCGAGCGCCCGGCCCGCGCCGGCGACGGCGTGTCGCCGATCATCATCACCTCCAACGACCTCGCGGCCGCCTGGGCCACGGGCCGGCGCGGCGAGCCGCTCTACCCGCTCACGCCGGGCGGCGCGCGCCAGCGCGAGCTCTCGTTCCGGGCCGGCGTCAACATCGTGATGTACGCCCTCACGGGCAACTACAAGGCCGACCAGGTGCACGTGCCGGCGCTGCTCGAGCGCCTCGGCCAATGAGGACCGCATGACGAGCGTCGACTGGTCTCCCCTGCTGCCGCTGCCCGTGCTGGTTCTGCTCGCCCTCGTGGCGGGCGGCGCCGCCGTTCTGGCGCTGCTGCTGCGCCAGCGCGGATCGGTGCTGCGCGCTTTGGCGGTGGCGTTCTTTCTCGCCGCCCTGTTCAATCCCTCCTTCGTGCGTGAGGACCGCGAGCGCCTGAAGGACGTCGCCGCCGTGGTGGTGGACCGCTCCGCCTCGCAAGGCCTCGCCGACCGCGCCGCGCAGACGACCGCCGTGGTGGAGGCCTTACGCAAGCGCCTCGACGCGCTGGGCGATGTCGAGACCCGCATCATCGACGTGAACGAGGCCGGCGGCGGCGCGGATGGCACGCGCCTGTTCTCGGCGCTGGAGTCCGGCCTCTCGGACGTGCCGCCCGACCGCGTCGCGGGCGCCATCATGGTGACGGACGGCGTTGTCCACGACATCCCCGAGCAGGTCGCCGCGATGGGCTTCCGCGCGCCCCTGCACGCGCTGGTGACCGGCCATCCGGGCGAGCGCGACCGCCGCATCGCCCTCATGGACACCCCGCGCTTCGGCATCGTCGGCAAGGACGCGGTGATCCGCCTGCGCGTCGAGGATCCCGGCCAGGGCGAGCCCGTTCGCGTCGTGGTGCGCCGCGACGGCGTCGTCGTAACGGAGCGCCGCGCCGCCCCCGGCGAGGTGCTGCGCCTGCCGATCCGCATCGAGCATGGCGGCCAGAACGTCGTCGAGATCGAGGCCGAAGAGGCCGCCGGCGAGCTCACGGCCTACAACAACAAGGCCGTGGTTCCGATCGAGGGCATCCGCGAGAAGCTGCGCGTGCTGCTGGTGTCCGGCCAGCCCAACGCGGGCGAGCGCACCTGGCGCAACATCCTGAAGTCGGACGCGAACGTCGATCTCGTCCACTTCACCATCCTGCGCCCGCCCGAGAAGCAGGACGGCACGCCCATCAATGAGCTGTCGCTGATCGCCTTCCCGACGCGCGAGCTGTTCGAGACCAAGATCAACGAGTTCGACCTGATCATCTTTGATCGCTACGCCAACCAGTCGATCCTGCCCGGCGTCTATTTCGCCAACATGGTGCGCTATGTCCGCGAGGGCGGCGCCGTGCTGGTGGCGGCCGGCCCCGAATTCGCCGGCCGCGCCGGCCTGGCCGGCACGCCTCTGGCCGCCGCCATCCCGGCCACGCCGGACGGCAAGCTGATCGAGCGGCCGTTCCTGGCGCATGTGACGCCGGTTGGAGCCAAGCATCCTGTCACCCGCAACCTGCCGGGCTCCGACACGGAGCCGCCGAGCTGGGGCGAGTGGCTGCGGCTGATCTCGGCCGATGTCCGCTCCGGCTCGGCCGTGATGGCTGGCGCGGACGAGAAGCCCCTGCTCGTGCTCTCGCGCGAAGGCAAGGGCCGCGTCGCCCTGCTGCTGTCCGACCATTCCTGGCTCTGGGCCCGCAACTTCCGCGGCGGCGGCCCGCATCAGGACCTGCTGCGCCGCCTCGGCCACTGGCTGATGAAGGAGCCCGATCTCGAGGAAGAAGCCCTGCGCGCCAGCGCCCGCGGCAATGTCGTGACGGTCGAGCGCCAGACGCTCGCGGACGGGGTGGAGCCCGTGCAACTGGTCGGCCCCACCGGCGAGACCAGCGCGACGACGCTGGCGGCCGCCAGCCCCGGCCTCTGGCGCTCGACAGTGGAGATCGCACAGCCGGGCCTCTACCGCCTCACTGATGGCAAGCTCACGGCCTTCGTCAGCGTCGGCCCGCCGAACCCGCGCGAGTTCCAGGAGGTCATCTCCACTACCGAGAAGCTTGCCGCCATCACGGCCGCGACCGGCGGCTCGGTGCGGCGCGTGTCAGACCGGGCCGGGGACGCCCCGCGCATCCCCACGATCCTGACGCTCGCTTCTGGCGCGCGGTTCTCGGGCAGCGACTACATCGCGCTGCGCAACACCGAGGCGCACGTGGTGCGCGGCGTGTCGGTGTTCCCGGTGTTCCTGGGCTTTGTGGGCCTGATCCTGCTGCTCGCCAGCCTGCTCAGCACCTGGCTGGGCGAGTCCCGACTGGGACGCCCGGCGCGCTAGTCGCGCCGCGTCACCGGCCCGCTCACGCCCTCGAAGGTGCCGGCCTCGAGCTCCAGGATCAGAACCCGGGCCGGATCGACCGGCCCAGGCAGGCTCAGCCGGCCACTCGGCACGCGCCGGAAACCGGCCCGCGCATAGAACGGCTCGTCGCCGACAAGCAGCACCAGCCGGTGCCCTTCAGCCTTGGCGGCCTCGATCGACCGGCGCACCAGCGCCATGCCGATGCCGCGGCCCATGAAGGCCGGCTCCACTGTCACAGGTCCGAGCAGCAATCCGTCCACGCCACCGATCCGGATGCGGGTCAGGCGGATCGAACCAACCACCAGCGTGCCCACCAGCGCGGTGAAGGACAGCGTCGGCTCATGCGGCTGGCCTTCGCGCAGCCGGAAGGCCGTGCGCGCGAAACGGCCGGGGCCGAACGCGCGCTCGTGCAGCTTGTCGATGGTGGACGCTTCGCTGGCGACTTCGGGCCGGATGGCGAGGGACAGATCGGTCATGTCGAGAGAACTCGGCGAACAGGTGCGCCGGGCGGCGCGGGACGGACGGAACGGCCGCTCAGCAGCGCGCCAGCGTCTCTCGTCGTCGATCCCACCTCAGCGCCATCTCGCCTCTCCGGCCGCGTGGCGCGGCGACCGAACCCGTACAGGATTTTGGCGCGCGTGCAACCGGTCACGCCTCACCAGAATGGCGACGGGGGCGCACCGTCGACGATCTCGGCCAAGCGCGCGCGCGTGCCGCGGGTGATTTCGGCCGGAAGCGCATCGAGAGCGAAGAACCGCCCCTCCCGGATCTCGGCGTTGGGCGCGCAGGGCGCTCCCTCGCGGAACGTCCGCACCACGTAAACCGCGACATGGTCCCGGTTGGAAACATAGCGGTTGAAGAACATGCCGTGCAGCGCCGCCGGCCCGATCGGCTCGATGTGGGTCTCTTCCGACAGTTCCCGCACCATCGCGTCGTAGAGCGTCTCGCCGGCGTCGACGCCGCCGCCCGGCATCTGCCAGCAGGACACGTAGCCATGGCGGACGAGGAACACCCCTTTTTCGGGGTGCAACACCGCCGCGCGGACGCCCAGCGTCATCGGGCGCGTGAAGCGCCAATAGAGGTGCAGCACGCGGCGCAGGCCTCCGGGTCCGCGCAACGCTTCCTCCGCCGGGGCGTGTTGGGCGCTCGTGGGCTGGAGCCCCGTCTTCTGATCCGGAATCATGCCTGAACATAGCAGATCCGCCCGAAACGCTCTTGTGTCCGAGCGCATCTAGATTAGAAGTATTCCAATCTGGAAGCGCCACCCGCGGGAGCAACCCCATGCCGATGAAGACCTTCGCCGAACTCACCGAGCGTGAGGTCCTCACCTTGGCGATCACCGGCGAGGAAGAGGATTCCCGCATCTACCAGACCTTCGCGGACTCGGTTCGCGACGCGTACCCCCACTCGGCCGCGCTGTTCGACGGCATGGCCGAGGAGGAACGCGGCCATCGCGGCATGCTCTATGACCTCTACCGCAAGAAATTCGGCGAGCACCTCCCGCCCATCCGGCGGGAAGACGTCAAGGGCTTCCTGAAGCGCCGCCCCATCTGGCTGACCAAGAACCTGTCCGTCGAGAAGATGAGGCAGGAGGCCGAGATCATGGAGATGCAGGCCTATCGCTTCTACGACAAGGCGGCCGCCCAGACGCTCGACGTCTCGGTGCGCGAACTGCTTCACACCCTCGCGGAAGCCGAGCGCGGCCATGAACGGCGGGCCGGCGAGCTCGCCGACGCCAATCTGGGCGGCGACGCCAAGGCCGAGGAGGAGAAGACGCGCCGGCGCATGTTCGTGCTGCAATATGTCCAGCCTGGCCTTGCAGGTCTCATGGATGGATCGGTCTCCACCCTGGCGCCGCTCTTCGCCGCGGCTTTCGCCACCCAGAACAACTGGGAGACGTTCCTGGTCGGCCTCGCGGCCTCCATCGGCGCCGGCATCAGCATGGGCTTCGCCGAGGCGCTCTCGGACGACGGTTCGCTCACGGGCCGCGGCACGCCGTGGATGCGCGGCCTGATCTGCGGGCTCATGACCACGGTCGGCGGCATCGGCCACACCATGCCCTACCTCGTTCCCGACAGCATGCCCAACGCTTTCATGGTGGCGACGTCCATCGCGGCCGTGATCGTGCTGATCGAGCTGTGGGCCATCGCGTGGATACGATCACGCTTCATGGACACGCCCTTCCTGCAGGCGGCCTTCCAGGTCGTGCTGGGCGGCGTCCTCGTGTTCCTGACGGGAATTCTCATCGGCAGCGCTTGACCGGCGGGCGCGCGCGGGGGAGAGGTGTCGCCCGATGTTCAGGCTCGCCCACCTCTCCGACCCCCATCTCGGCCCGATCCCCAAGCCTCGCCTGCGTGAACTCGCCGGCAAGCGGATGACTGGCTACATGAACTGGCGTCGTGGGCGCGACCGCATCCACGACATGGGCGTGATGGAACGCCTCGTCGCCGACATGAAGAGCTTCGAGCCCGACCACATCGCGTGCACGGGCGACCTCATCAATATCGGCCTGCACGGCGAATTCCAGGTCGCGCGGGAGTTCCTGCAGGACCTCGGAGCGCCCGACAAGGTCAGCTTCGTGCCGGGCAACCACGACGCCTATGTGCGCACAACCCTGCGCGACATCGAGCGCTTCCTGTCGCCCTGGATGACCTCCGACAACGGCAAGTTCGAGGGCTTCCCCTATGTCCGGCTGGTCGGCCCCATCGCGATCGTCGGCCTGTCGTCAGCCGTTCCAACAGGGCCCTTCGTGGCTTCGGGCACGCTCGGGCGCGAGCAGCGCGAGAAGGTCGCGAACGTGCTGGCCTTTCTGGCCCAGCAGCCGCTCGCCCGGGTAATTCTGATCCACCACCCGCCCCACCGCAGCGGCAGCCTCACCGGCCGCGGCCTCACGGATGCGAGCGCCCTGGAGGAGATCCTGGGCCAGACCGGCGCTGATCTGATCCTGCATGGACACAATCACGTCACGTCGGTGAACCGCATCGCCGGCCCCGGCGGCAAGCCAATTCCGGTGGTGGGCGTTCCCTCCTGCTCGGCTATCCGCGGCGCCCTCACGCACCGGGCGGGGTACCATCTCTTCGACATCGACCTCACCGAGAACGGCCCCACCATCACGGGCCGAACTCGCGGGCTGACATCCGCCGGCGAGATCGTGGATCTCGGCGAGTTGCCGCTCTAGAGCTTCAGGCTACAAGCCCGTCGGATCACCCCAGGCCCGGCATGCCGAGCCACGCGAAGCCGCCGCGCGACTTCCACCAGGCCGCCAGCAGCAGCAGGTTCGCGCCCACGATCGCGCCGAGCACGAAGGCGAACACGAGGTCGCCGACGACATAGCGCCGGTCCCCGGCCGGCGTGGCCGCTCGCGCAGCATGGGCCGGCTGGGCCGCCGGAACCGCGATCTCGCCGGCTTGGGCGCGTTCGCGCTCAACGAGCCTGCGCCCAAGATAGGCCGTGACGGCTTCGACCAGCGGCTCCACCCGCTCGCTCTCGGCCAGCACGAGGCGCCCGCCTCTCGTGTCCTGGATAAAGCGAAAGGTCCGGCGGTCGCGTCCCATCTCGACGAACGCCACCATGTCGACGAACAGTCGCGGCTTCTCGGTCCCCACAAGGCCGAAGTCGAACATGTCGACATCATCGGGCAACTGGGAGAAGACCGGGGCCAATTCGTCTTTCAGGAGCTCGAGCCGCGCCAGTTCGGCTCCGCGCAACTCAGCCACCGCGGAGGATCTCTCCGCCTCTTCGATGCGCGCCTTGCGCATCGCGCTTTTCAGATCGGCTGTCTTCAGGTCGGATCCGGCGGGCCGTCTTGTCGGAAACGCGAAAACGGGGTCTTCCATGGCCGACCTCAAACGCTGTCACACAGTGAACAGAGAGTAAACGGTCTGCGCTAAACCCGTAAAGCACGCTGAGGTTGCCGCCTTCGTTCATGACGCCATGGGGCTGGTTCCATGAGCAGCCTGGATTCCGGCGCTTTCCGGGCGCGAGTGTGAACTACTTCACACATTGCAACCCAGACTGCCGATTAGATTGCGGCGGGCGGCCTTGACCAGCCGCTCATGTGCTCGAATAACCACCTTCGGCCGGCCCTTCTGGGGCCGGCCGCTTTTGCTTCCGCCGAATGTTCAGCGCAGGACGAAGATGCGCGCCGCCGTTCCGGTCTCGACTGTGTGGAGCCAGGGCGGAACGATGTCGTTTTCGAGCGCCCCAGCAAGCGAGCCGGGCGCCCGGACGTTTGGCACGGGCCCGCACATCACCACGGCCACGACGCCCCGCGCGCGCAGGAGCGGTTCAGCCTTGTCGACGGCCGCGCTGAGGAGCGTGTACGAAGCGAGGATGCCGTCGGCGTTCCGGTGATAGGGCGCGCCGAGCACGGCGTGGTTCGGCGAGGATGCGAGCAGGAAAGGTCCGAGGTCGATGCCGGCGAGCACCACGCCCGGCGGAACATGCCGGACGGCCTCGTAGGTCGCGGGCTCGGCGCATCCGAGAGGCCCCGGGCGGGCGTCTACCGTCGTAGACGCCTGAGAGCTGGCTTGCGCGGGATCAGGCGTGATCGCCTTGCCGACCAAGCTGCAGCTCGAAACCGCGATGATGGCCGCAAGGGTGAGCGCGTTGCGGTGTTCGAACGGGATGCGAAGCCGGCCCTGCAGGGCGACCACGCCGGCCGCGATCAACGGGGCCGCGAACGCGTTGGCGTAATACACGCCGCGGATCTGCCCGAGCGCCACCAGGAACGCCACGGCCTGCAGCGTCGCGACGAGCGCCAGGGCCTTTCGGCGCCGGGCGTCAGCGAAGCGCCAGGCCAACGCGACCGCAGCGAAGCCCAGGCCGAGATAACCGACGCTGCCCACCGCCAGCCGGTCGCCTTTGGCGAGCGCCGGCCAAAGAGGCTCCATCTCCTGCACGCCGTTGAGCCAGATCGGCAGGAGCCGGGGGTCGATCTCGGACACGGGCCCGCGCAGACAGGCCGGCCCGAAGAGAGCCACGGCAGCAACCACCGCGGCCCCGACCGCCGCCAAACCGACATAGCGCCCTATCGCCGGCAAGCCGGCGCCCAGGAGGGCCATTCCGGCGAGCCCCATCCCGCCCACGATCACGGCGGCCAGATAGGGAGCCGAGATCGCATCGCAATGGGCGGCGGCGATCTGTGCTGACGGAATGGTCAAGGCCGTGAGGGCCACCGATCCAAGCGCGATCCACAGGCCGAACGCCATGGCGCCGGCGCGATACCGCGCCGGATCGCCCGCCAGGAGCACACCAGCGGCGCCGCACAGGACGACGAGCACGGGCAGCGTCTCGATGCCGACAGACAGCATCACGGCCGCGCCCAACCCGGCCACGACGCCGCCGGCTCGGCCGCCGTCCAGCCGCAGCATGGCGGCGGCCGTGATCAGGCAGGCGAGCAACTGGACATTATGATGGTCGATGCGGCCGGGATAGAACTGCGCCCCCGCCGGCCCGATCAGGCAGAACAGGATCACGCCGAGCGGCATCGCGCGCCGTCCGCCCAGGCGCTCGGCGATCGCCGCAACCGCCACGAGAGCGGGCCCGAGCAGCAGCGTCGGCCACAGAGCTCCCGCCGCACGTTCGGCGAGCTCCGGCGGAAACACGGTTCCGAAGAAGAGGATCAGGGATGCGATGCCGAGGTCGACGATCCGCGACCAGTGCATGACCAGCCCGTCGGGCGCGACACGATGCTGAACGAGGTCGAACCAGCCCTGGCCGCCCAGCAGATCGCGGACCTGCACCAGCCGCATCACGTCGTCGGAGTCGAGGTTCCGCACGCCGAACAGGGCTTCGGACTTCGCCGCGAAGACGATTGTCGCGCACGCCCAAACAAACGCGACCATGCTGCGGACGGATGTCCGCCCGTTCAGGAAATCCGTAAGTGAAAACATGACGCACCCGGGAACAACCGCGCCCAGTATGCCTCGAGAGCCCTTAACAAACGGCGCTGGAACCTAGTCGCGTCGCACGTCGTCGTCGTCGAGGATGCGCACGGCGGCGCCGTCCAGATCCTCGTACTGGCCGCTCTTCAGCGACCACAGGAACGCGCCCAGGCCGAGAAGGCCGAGGCTGAGCGCGATAGGCAGCAGATAGACCAGGACGTTCATGGGGCGACTCTGGCCGGGCGCTGTGTCGAAATAGCGGGTCGCGCCGGCGTGTCGGAAACCGGCGAGTTCCGCTCCGGTTCCCTGCCCGGCAACCGCGCCCTCAGCGCATTCAGGGTGACGATGATGGACGACCCGGACATCGCGGCGGCGGCGATCAACGGCGTGACGTGCCCCATAATGGCGAGCGGCACCGCGATGAGATTATACACGACCGCGATGCCGAGGTTCTGGCGCATCACCGCGTGCGCCTTGCGGGCGAGCACGACCGCATCCGCGACCGGCCGCAGGCGGTCGCCCAGGAACAGCGCGTCCGCGGACGCCTGCGCGAGATGGGCAGCCGTCACTGGCGAGATGGAGGCGTGGGCTGCCGCGAGCGCCGGCGCGTCGTTCAGGCCGTCGCCCACCATCAGCACCCGCCGGCCTTGCGCCGCCATGGCGGCCAGAGCGTCGATCTTGCCGCCCGGCTTCAGGCCGGAGCGCCATTCCGTCACCCCGAGCGCCCGGGCGGCGTCCGCAACCGGCTGCTCGCGATCGCCCGACAGGATCGCGATCCTGAAGCCCCGGCGCTTCAGATCGGCGACGACCGTGGCGGCGTCCGGGCGCAGCACTTGGTGCATCAGCATCACGGCCCGCCGCTCGCCAACCCGCACGGCGATCACGGTCGCGTCCGAAGCGCCCGCCAGAGCGGCCGCGGCTTGCGCCTCCGCGCCGCAAAAGGCCGGGCTGCCCAATCTGGCCTCGACGTCGCCAAGGTCCGGCCCGAGCTGCGCGACCACGCCATGCCCGGCTTCCTCGCGCGCTCCTGCAAACGGCGAGCGGCCGAGCGCCTGGCCGGCCAGGGCGGCCGCAAGCGGATGCCGGCTCGACAGGGCGAGCCTGCAGGCCGTCTCCAGCAGGTCGGGCGCGATATCGCCGGCATTGACGACGCGCGGCTCCGGCGTCGTCAGCGTGCCGGTCTTGTCGAACACGATCGTGTCACAAGCCGCCATGCGCTCGATGGCGTCGCCGGTCTGCAGCAGCACGCCGGCCCGGAACAGCGATCCGGACGCCACCACCTGGGTCGCCGGAACCGCCAGCGCCAACGCGCACGGGCAGGTGATGATCAGCACCGCGATGGCGGTGATCAGGGCGTCATGCAGGCCGGCGCCCAACAGCACCCAGCCGATCGCGGTGGCGAGCGCGGTGACGTGCACGATCGGCGAATAGATCCGCGCCGCCCGGTCGGCAAGGCGCAAATAGCGCGAACGCGCGTTGGCGGCCGTCTCCACCAGCCGGTTGACCTCGTCCAGCAACGTACCCTCGGCCGCGGCCGTCACCCGCACGGTCAGCGCGCCGTCGAGGTTCACCGCGCCGGCATACACCAGCGCGCCGGGTCCTACCGGCGCGTGGGCGGTCTCGCCCGTCACCAGGCTGGCGTCGACGCTGGAGGAGCCGTCCAGCACGATCCCGTCCACCGAGATGCGGTCGCCCGGCAGCACGAGGACGCGGTCTCCCGGCCGCACGGCCTTGAGAGGCACTTCGCGGGCGGCCCCACCCTCGCCAAGCACCACGGCGGTCTCGCCCCGCAAGGCCAGCAGGTTGCCCGCGACGGCGCGCGTCTTGCGCCGCATCACCTGGTCCAGCACGCGGCCGAGCAGCAGAAAGAACAGCAGCATGACGGCGGAGTCGAAATAAGCGTGGTGGGCGTGATGGATCGTCTCGTAGAGCGACATGCCGAGCGCCAGCGTCACCCCGAGCGAGATCGGCACGTCCATCGTCATGCTGCGGGCCCGGATGGCCCGAAGCGCGTTGCGAAAAAACGGCTGCCCCGCATAGGCGGCGGTCGGCAGCGCGATCAGGGCCGAGATCCAGTGAAAGAAATCCCGCGTCTCTTCCGTGATGTCGCTGGCGTTGCCGGACCACACCGAAACGGACAGCAGCATGATGTTCATGGCCGCGAATCCCGCCACCGCGAGGCAGCGCAGCAGGAAGCGCATCTCGGCCGCCTCGATCTCCTCCTCGCGCGAGGACTCGAACGGGTGCGCCTTGTAGCCGAGCTCCGCCAGGCGGGAGATCACCCGCATCGGATCGAAATCGGCCGCCCGCCACTCGGCCGCGAGACGACGGTTGGTGTAGTTCAGCCGCGCCTTCTCGAGTTCGGGCAGGCAGGCCAGGCCCCGCTCGATGTCGCCGATGCAGGCCGCGCAGGTGATCCCCTCGATCACGAGGTCGAGGTGACGCACGCCGTCGGGGCGGGTTTCAACAAGGGCGGAGTAGTCGAACGCGGGGGACACGTTGTTCTCCTCGGGAAGCCGAGCTAGCGCAGCACGATCCGGCTGCGGGACTTGAACACGCGCTCGTCCGCGCGTGTCATCTCGATCACGAGGTCCCATTGGCCGGCGGCGACATCCTCGAGCGCGGCGGCGAAGCGCCCTCCGCCCAGCTCGCGCATCTCGGCGCCGCGATCGGCGCGCTTTTCAGCCGGACGCTCCAGCACGGCCTTAACCGCCACGCCCGAAACGCCCATCCCGCCCGCGTCGCGCGCGTCAACCGAAACAGCCGCCCTGCCCTCCGATCCGCGGTCTACATGGGCGTTCACGGTCCAGCCGAGCGCCGCCTGCCGCTTACCGCCCGCGATCTCGGTGTTGTAGGCCAGGCCGTTCTTGTAGGGCGTCGCGCTCTCGACACCGCTGAACGTCATGATGGCGACCCGCATCATGTAGGCGTTCACGGCGAAGACCACGGCGAAGAAGCCGATCAGCATCATGAGCACGTGCCGGCCTGTGAGGCGGAAACCCTTGTCGATCGTGCTGGCGTCGCTCATGGGGCGCTCCCGGGGCCTTTAAAGAAATCGTCCGTGTAGGCGGTCGCGCCCGTCACCACGTCGGTGAGCCGGAAACGGATGGTCCGGGACGCCGCCGCGTCCCCCTTCGGTGCGGTGACGAGCACCCGCAGTTCCCGGGTCTGGTCGGGCAGCACCTCCAGCAGCGCCGATTGCTCGGCCGTGGTCGGCATACCGACGACGTCCATGTGCGCCCCGGCCAACCCGATCAGCTCGAGCCGGAAAGGCCGCGCATCGAGGCTCTTGTTGGTGAGCCGCACCGTGAAGCCGTTGCGGATGGAGCCATCCGCGAGCGTCACGAACACGGGGTTACGATCATGCAGCGCGCTGAGGCCGAGCGACGTGCGGGTCGCGAGCGTGAACGTCATCAGCGCCCCGATCCCGACGATCAGGACCGTGTAGAGCACCGTCCGGGCGCGCACGAGCTTGTAGGTCGGCTCCTCTCGGGCGATGCGCCGCTGCACGTTCACTTCGGTGTCGTAGCCGATCAATCCGGACGGACGTCCGATCTTGGCCATGACGTTGTCGCAGGCGTCGATGCACAGGCCGCACTGGATGCAGCCGAGCTGCAGCCCGTCGCGGATGTCGACTCCGGTTGGGCAGACGTTCACGCACTGGTGGCAATCGACACAGTCGCCCGCCGGCTCGCCCCGCGCCCTCGCGGCCTCGGCCTTTTTGACCGACATGCGCTGCTCACCGCGATCGTACCGATAGGTGACGTTCAGCGCGTATTCGTCCGTAAGCGCAGCCTGGATGCGCGGCCACGGGCACATGTAGAGGCAGACCTGCTCGCGCATGAAGCCGGCGAGCACATAGGTCGTGAAGGTCAAAATGCCGATCCACACATAGGCGACGACGGGCGCCTGGAAGGTCACAAGTTCGAGCACCAGCGTGGGCGCGTCCGCGAAATAGAGCACCCAGGCTCCGCCGGTCCACCACGCGATCAGCAGCCACAGGGAGTGCTTCAGGATCTTCTGGGCGATCCGCTCCAGGTCCCAGGGCCCCTCGGCCTTCTTCATCTGCTCGCGGCGATCGCCCTCGATCAGGCGCTCGACCGCGTAGAACAGGTCCGTCCAGACCGTCTGCGGGCACAGGTAGCCGCACCACATGCGTCCCGCGACGGCGTTCATGAGAAACAGCCCCAGCGCGGCGATCACCATCAGCCCGGTGATGTAGTAGAGCTCCTGCGGCCAGATCTCGATCGGGAAGAAATAGAACCGCCCGTTGGCGAGGTCGATCAGCACGGCCTGGTCGGGCGCATTCGGCCCGCGATCCCAGCGCACGAACGGCAGGAAGTAGTAGATGCCCAGCGTGACGATGAGGATCGCCCACTTGATCGTCCTGAAACGACCCTGGACGGCCGCCGGATAGATCTCCTTGCGGGCCTCGTAGAGAGGAATGTCGTCGTCCAGCCCGCCCACGATGGGGCTGAGGGGCGGACGGGCGCCGGATTCGGCGGTGCTCATGGCGGAACGCCTTGGTGAAGTTCGGGGGAAGTCCGGCCCGGCGCCGGAGGGCGTCGGGTCAATTCGACGGCCGGAGCCGTCGGGGCATGGCTGATGGCGGTCGCCTTATTGGCCGCCGCCGAGCGAATGCACGTAGACGGTGAGCGCCTTGATGGTCGGCTCGTCGAGGCGGCCGTTCCAGGCCGGCATTACGCCGCCGCGGCCGTTGGTGACGGTTTCCTCGATGGTCGCCTGGTCGCCGCCATAGAGCCAGATGTTGGCGGTCAGGTTGGGCGCGCCCATCTCCGGATTGCCCTTGCCGGCTTCGCCATGGCAGGCCACGCAATTCTCGGAGAACACGGCCTTGCCCTTTGCGACGTCGCCACGCTCGGGCTTATTGCCCGCCAGGGTGCGCACGAAGGCGGCGACGTGCGGCACGTCCTCCTTCTTCAGGAGGCCGTCCTTGACGAAGGCCGGCATGGGTCCGACGCGGGATTCGGCGTCCTCGTTGCGGATGCCGTGCGTGATCGTCTGCTTGATGGCGTCGAGGGAGCCGCCCCAGATCCACTGGTCGTCATTGAGATTGGGGTAGTTCTTCGCGCCCTGCGCGCCCTGGCCATGGCAGGGAGCGCAATTGTTGCCGAACGACGCCTTGCCGATGGCGCGCGCCACGGTGAGCAGCGCCGGGTCCTTCTCGATCTCGGCGAGCGGCTTGGCGGCGATCTTGGCGACGTTGTCACCGCGAAGCACCTGCAGGGCCGCCATGTCCTGCTCGATCGCCGTGCGGGTCTGGTAGCCCAGGACGCCCTTGGTGTAGCTGGTCGCCAGCGGCCATGCCGGGTAGGCGATCCAGTAGCCGAACGCCCAGACGATGCAGGCGTAGAAGCACCACAGCCACCAGCGCGGCAGCGGCGTATTGAGCTCCTGGACGCCGTCCCAGTCGTGGCCGGTGGTGGAGACGCCCGTGACGGCGTCCAGCTTGTTGTGATCGGGAGCCATGACGTCAGTCCTTTTCGAGCGGCATCTTCGCGGCCGCATCGAACTGGGTGCGGTTCTTCGGGTTCAGCGCGTAGATGAGCGCCAGCGCGAACATCAGGACGAAGAAGACCGTCCCCCAGGTCTGCGCGATGGATGCGAGTGTTTCGTAGTTCACGGCCGCCTCCTCAGCGCACGTTCGCCTTGTCGTCGTAGGTCTTGAAGTCGACCATCGTGCCCAGCACCTGCAGGTACGCGACCAGCGCGTCCATCTCGGTCACCTCGCCGGGGTTGCCGTCGAAGTCGCGCGAAAGGGCCTTGGGGTAGCGCTTGGCCAGGTCCGCCGCGCCGGGATCGTCCGTGGTCGCCTGGGTGACGATGTCGGACTTGGCCTTGGCGATCATGTCGGCCGTATAGGGCACGCCCACCGCCGACTGCGCCTGGAGTTCGTCCGCGATGTGCTCGTAGTCGAGCGGCGTCGTCGCCAGGAAGGGATAGCCCGGCATGATCGAGACCGGCGCGACCGAGCGCGGGTTGATCAGATGAGCGCGCTGCCACTCGTCCGAATACTTGCCACCCACGCGGGCAAGATCCGGCCCGGTGCGCTTGGAGCCCCACTGGAACGGGTGGTCATACATGCTCTCGGCCGCCAGCGAGTAGTGGCCGTAGCGTTCCACCTCGTCGCGCAGCGGACGGATCATCTGCGAGTGGCAGTTGTAGCAGCCCTCGCGGACGTAGATGTTGCGGCCCGCGAGCTCGAGAGGCGTGTAGGGCCGCATGCCCTGCACGGTCTCGATGGTGCTCTTCAGGTAGTAGAGAGGGGCGACTTCCACGAGGCCGCCGATGGCGACCACGACGAGGATGCCCAGGAGAAGAACCATGGAGTTCTTCTCGAAGATTTGGTGCTTGGCCCAGACCGACATCGTTGGTCCCCTTACTCGGCCGGAACCAGCTGGGGACGGACGGCCGGGACCGTTTCGGTCTCAGGCGACGTGATCGTCTTCCAGATGTTGAAGGCCATGATGAGCGCGCCGGCGAGGAACAGGCCGCCGCCCAGAGCGCGAATGACGTAGAATGGGTGCATCGCCTCGACGGTCTCGATGAACGAGTATTCGAGGAAGCCCAGGCTGGTGTAGGCGCGCCACATCAGGCCCTGAAGGATGCCCGAGACCCACATCGCCGAGATGTACAGGACGATGCCGATGGTCGAGACCCAGAAGTGCCAGTTGACGAGCTTCAGCGAATACAGCCGCGACCGGTTGAACACCCAAGGAACGAGGCAATAGATCGCACCGAAGGAGACGTAGCCTACCCAGCCCAGCGCGCCCGAATGCACATGGCCGATGGTCCAGTCCGTGTAGTGGCTGAGCGAGTTCACCGCCTTGATGGACATGAGCGGACCCTCGAAGGTCGACATGCCGTAGAAGGCGACCGAGACCACCATCATGCGCAGCACCGGGTCGGTGCGCAGCTTGTCCCAGGCGCCCTGCAGCGTCATGAGGCCGTTGATCATGCCGCCCCATGAGGGCATCCACAGGATCACCGAGAAGGTCATGCCGAGCGTCTGCGCCCAGTCCGGCAGCGCCGTGTAGTGCAGGTGATGCGGGCCGGCCCAGATGTAGATGAAGATCAGCGCCCAGAAGTGGACGATGGAGAGCCGGTAGGAATACACCGGCCGCTCGGCCCGCTTCGGGATGAAGTAGTACATGATGGCAAGGAAGCCGGCGGTCAGGAAGAAGCCGACCGCGTTATGGCCGTACCACCACTGCACCATGGCGTCCTGCACGCCCGACCAGGCGATGTAGGACTTGGGCGAGTAGATTGAAACCGGCACGGCGGCGTTGTTGCCGAGATGCAGCAGCGCGATGGTGACGATGAAGGCGAGATAGAACCAGTTCGCCACGTAGATGTGGGGTTCCTTGCGCTTCCACAGCGTGGTGAGGAACACCAGCAGGTACGCGACCCACACGACGGTCAGCCACAGGTCGGCGTACCACTCGGGCTCGGCGTATTCCTTGCCCTGCGTGATGCCGAGCAGGTAGCCCGTGCCCGCGATCACGATGAAGAAGTTGTAGCCGAGGATCACGAACCAGGGCGCGATGTCGCCGGCGAGGCGCGCGTGGCAGGTGCGCTGGACCACGTAGAAGGACGTCGCCAGCAGCACGTTGCCGCCGAACGCGAAGATCACCGCGGAGGTGTGCAGCGGCCGCAGTCGGCCGAAATTCGTGAAGCCGAGATCGAAGTTCAGCGCCGGGAATGCGAGTTCCAGCGCGGCGTAGAGGCCAACCGTGAAGCCCGCGATGCCCCAGAACACCGCCGCGATGGTGGCGAACTGGATCGGCCCGTAATTGTAGTTCGGCTTGCCGTCGATCTCCTGCGGCGGCGCCTCGGCGGGGCGATTGTAGTACCTGTTGACGATCGCGAAGACCGACGCGACGCTGGCGGCCGCGAACAGATAGGCGTGGAACGCGTAAGCCGGAGTCCACGCCTTGGCGGCAATCAGAATCGTCAAAACGGCCAGGGCCGCGAAGGCGATCGCCGTGCCGCCCTCTCCAATCGTTAGGTGCTTGTTGACCGACGCCGTCTGCGCCATGAGCTCCCCCTTGGGACCGCAATCCCCTGTCGGGCCTCGCCGCGGAGCTCCTGGCATGAGCCAAGCGCCGCGCGGTCCGGCTGAATTCGACGCACCATGGTGGCGCAGGGGTGTGGGAGCGTTGACCTGAATCAATGAGGCCGGGGGACGGCGGGCCGCCGGCCGGCAGTGCGACGTTCGAAACGCCGCTAAGTCATTGAAATTGCATCAGGTGTAAAGCGAGTGCGAAGGAGTACGTAGGGTACAGGGCGGATATGCCCATTTGGTCAGGCAGGCGCCAGACGCGCCTGCTTCGGCAGGCGCGCTAGGCGGCTGCGGTGGCTTGCGGGGGCAGCTTGCCCCGCAGCGCGATCGCGGTGACGTCGACCAGCGCGCGCAGACGGTTGGCGTCCTCTTGCGCCAGCGCCTTTCCGTGCTCGCGGACCTGCGCCTCGCAGGAGCCGGCGGCCTTCGCGACCTGAATCGCCCCGATATTGTAGCTCATCGATTTCAGCGCATGGGCGGCCTTGGCCTGGTCCTCGGGATCGCCCGCCAGCGCCTCCTCGAGTTGCGCCAGCGTCTTGGGCGCATGCTCGAGATAGAGCCCGACGACCCGCGCGAGGAACACGCCTCCATCCGCCTCCGCCATCATCTCCAGCTGGCCAAACGTGTCCATGTCGAGCAGACCGTCCGGATCCGGCGCCGCCTCGGCCAGCGTTTCGGCGAATGCCGGCTCGGGCGGCGCGGAGGCCGGCTCGTCGCCGACGCTCAGATACGGCGCAAGGCAGTCCGCCATCGAGGCGATCGTGAACGGCTTGTGCAGGATGCCGTCCATCCCGGCCGTCTTCCACAGGTCCGCGGCCGACCCCACCACATGCGCGGTCAGCGCCACGATGGGCAGGCGCGGCGCCCCGCGGCGAGCTTCCTCGTCGCGAATGAACCGCGCCGCCTCGAAGCCGTCCAGCTCCGGCATGCTGCCGTCCATCAGGATCAGGTCGTAGCCGCCGCGGCGCGCCGCCTCCACGGCCTCGCGGCCGTCCGCCGCCACGTCCGCGCTGGCGCCGAGCCGCGACAGGGCCTCGACGGCGACTTCGCGGTTCACCGCGCTGTCGTCCGCGACGAGCACGCGCCGGCCGGTGAAGCGCGGCAATGAATCCTGGCGGGCGCGCCTCTCGCCGTGGAAGCCCGCGAGATCGAGCCCGGCCGCCAGCCGCGCGCCCAGCCCGTCGAGCTCCGCCTGCGCGAGCGGCCGCACCAGCACGGCGTCCGCGCGCGAGCCCGCCGCCAGCTGCCGCTCGGAGCCGTCGCCCATGGTGGTGAGCGCGATCACGCGCGCCGGCCGGGCGCCGCCGGACTGCGCCAGCACGGAGCCCTCCATGAACAGGAGGTCGCAGGCGGGCAGCCCGGTGCGGGCGATGTCGTCGGGATCGCGCCGCTCGACGCCGTAGCCGCAGGCCGCGAAATGGTCGGCCGCGACACGTGCGGTGGCGTCGCCGCGCACCGCCACGATCGCGGTCGGGAGCCGGCCCGCGATGGCCTGCACGCGCGTAACGGGCCGGGCCTCGTCCGCGCCCGGAATCGGGATCGAGAACGCGAAGGTCGAGCCGCGGTCGATCTCGCTGGTGACCCGGAACGAGCCGCCCATGGCCTCCACGAGCCGCTTGCAGATCGCGAGGCCGAGGCCGGTGCCGCCGAACTTGCGCGTGGTGGTCTGGTCGACCTGCGCGAAGGCCGAGAACAACTTGTCGACCTTGTGCTCGGGAATGCCGATGCCGGTGTCCGTCACGGCGAAGCGCAGCCGCGAGGGATCGTGCGGATCGCGCCCGATCGACACCAGCACGTGGCCTTTCTCGGTGAATTTGAGCGCATTGTTGACCAGGTTGCCGATCACCTGGTTCAGCCGGACCGGATCCGACATGATGTGGCGCGGCACGTCCGGGGCCACATGGGCGGCGAGGTCCAGCCCCTTCTTCTGCGCGCGCTCCCAGAACAGGCTCAGCACCGTGTCGGCCGTCTCGGTGGGGTCCACCGGGATGTGCTCGATGTCCATCTTGCCTGCCTCGACCTTTGAGAAGTCGAGGATGTCGTTGATGATGGCGAGCAGGCTCTGCCCCGAGCGAGCAATCACCTCGGCGTAGCGGCGCTGCCTGGTCGGCAACTCGCCTGCCGTCAGCAACTCGGCCATCACCAGCATGCCGTTCATTGGCGTCCGGATTTCGTGGCTCATGGTGGCCAGGAAGTCCGACTTCGCCGCATTGGCGTTTTCGGCCGCGAGCTTGGCGAGGTTCAGGTCCCGGGTCCTGTCCGCGACCTGATGCTCCAGGTTCTCGCGATGCTCCGCGAGCTTGTCGTCGCGCTCGCGGATGCCCGCGATCATGGTGTTGAAGCTGGTGACCAGCTCCCCCACCTCGTCGTTGCTCTTGACGTCAGCTTCGACGTGGAAATCGTTGCCCACGCGCACCCGCGCCATCGTGGCCGCGAGGTCGACGACCGGGCGCGTGATCGCGCGTTCCAGGCGGGCGGCGGCCAGCAACCCGAGCGCCATTGCGGCGATCCCGGCCGCCACGCTGACCAGCAGGGTCTGCTTCAGCGCGTCCATGAGCCCGGTGATCTGCTTGATGATCACGATGCGGCCGACCGGCTCATGGCCGGGCAAACCCACGGGTTCGACAGCTTCCAGGGTATGGCTGGTCACCACGGTCCAGAACGAGGGAGCCGCGCCCGCGCCCACCGACGCGTCCGAAAGCAACCGGGGCGCCGCCCCGAGATCCGCCAGCGCGCGGCCGTTCAGGTCTTCGACCCCAACATAGTCGATGCGATCGGCGGCCGTTCCCTCGAAGGCCCGCATCCCGATCAGCGCATTGTAGATCGCCGCCTCGTCCTTCTCGACGACGCCCTTGGTGACCGCGGCCGCAAAGACCCGCGCGGTGCTCACCAGGATGCTCCGCTCGCTGCTCACCACCATGTGGGTGGTATGCACAAGCGCCAGGACAGTGCTGGCCAGCACCGCGGCCCCGATCGCCAAAGCAACCAGGAGGCTGATCTTCGTGCGGATCGACCGGAAGTTACCGGCTGGCCGAAGCCGAGGATTGGATGCGTTTTCCATTCCTACAACTCTGGATTCGCCGCTGTTGAGATCGGGTTAACGGCATGTACATCTAAACAAAAATCAACTTTTGATACGTCAGCGAGTTGCGCTCTGTACGGTTTCACTATCGGGCTGCGCGTAGTCTGGGAAAGAAAAGCTTCATAGTTTGGCACTACTCTGACCTCGAGAGCAAAAGGCGAAAACAATGCTTCTGGGGCAGAGAAATCCCCTCGGGATGGGTTTCATCCTCGATGACGGGGCGAAGATCCTGGTGGCGGATGACGATCCGATCATGCGGGAGTTCGCCGTCCTGCACATGTCGTCGCCGCAGGTGATCGTCGAAACAGCCGAAGATGGCCAGCAGGCCTGGGACATGCTTGAGCAAGGCGAATTTGATCTCGCCATGCTCGATCTCGACATGCCCCGCCTGGACGGCCTAGGCCTGATCATGCGCATTCGCGCCGACGAACGGCTCGCGGCCTTGCCGGTCGTCGTCGCCACGGGCCGCGACGATCTCTTCGCGATCGACCGCGCCTATGAGGTCGGGGCGACGTCCTACGTCACCAAGCCGATCAACTGGCGGCTCCTCACCTACCAGCTCCGGTTCGTCCTGCGCGCGGACCGCGCCGCAAAGGCCGCCGCGATCGCGTCCCGTCCGTCGACCGGAGTAGCCGCCGCGTGACCGTCTGGAGCCGTTTCGGGACGACAGTCCGCCGGTTTGCGGGCGATCGGCATGGTGGGTTCGGCGTCATTTTTGCGGTCGCGCTGCCGGCGCTTGTCAGCGCCGGCATGTTCGCCGTCGACATGAGCAAGATCTATCAGCAGCGCACCATCCTGCAGGCGGCCGCCGATAGCGCCGCCATCGCGAGCGCCACCGAGTTGCGCATCGCCAGCGCCGACTCCCGCCGCGTGGCGGGCGTTGCAATCGCGTATGTGGCCAGCAAGCTGGCGATGGACGCGCCGCCTATCCAGCCGGCGACCGCCTATGCTACGCCCACGAAAACCGGCGATTCCGGGCCGCAGACCACCAGCGCGACGCTATCGGGCAACGGCGACAGCGTGTTCGTGACGACGACCTACGATAGCGCGAACGCCACCGTGGAGGTGCGGGTCAAGGAGGCTGTCAGCACTTACCTGGCCGGCATCCTCTCCCAGACCATGATGCAGATCGAGGTCGCCTCGACGGCGCGCATGATGGGCGCTTCGCCGCTCTGCATGGTGGCGCTGGACGAGACCGCGAAGAATACGCTCTTTCTGGAAAAATCATCGCGGGTCACCGGCAATGGCTGCGCGATTTATTCGAACTCGTCATCTCCGGAAGGCCTGGCTGTCGATGCTTCGTCCAGCCTCATGGCCAGCCGAATTTGCAGCGTTACGACCCCGAGCAAGAAGGTCAACTCGACGCCCGCTCCGGTCGCCTGCCCGCAGCTCAAGCCGGATCCGCTCAGCTACCGCAAGGCGCTGTTCGTTTCCTGCCCCGTGACCTTGCCGCCGTTGGTGATCAAGGACTCGATGACGGTGGTGCTTCCACCCGGGCTCTATTGCGGCGGCATCGTCGTCAAGGACAACGCCACCCTGATCCTGAGCGGCACGTCCGGCGCGCCTGGAGGCATCTACACGATGGGCGGCGATCTCGTCGTGAAGGACAAGGCCACCTTGAAGATGCTGGACGGGTCCGCCGGGGCCGCGTTCTACTTCACGGGACCGAAATCCCGTTTCGATTTCGACGACGAAGCCCAGGTATCGCTAGTGGCGCCACGCACGGGCGAACTCGCCGGCTTCCTGTTTTTCGAGGATCCCAGCCGCGCCAATGCGGGTCTCGCGCCTCTCACCTACGAGATCACCAGCAAGTCCGTGTCGCAATTGCTCGGCACCGTGTACCTGAAGAACGGCATTCTCAGCATCGACCTGGACACCAAGGGCCCCGGCGCATTGGCGGATAAATCGGCTTTCACGGTCGTGGTCACGCGCCGCGTTCAGCTCAAGGAGGGTCCGAACCTCGTTCTCAACAGCAACTACGCGGGCTCGTCCGTGCCGGTTCCGCAAGGCGTCGGACCCACCGGCGGCGTCATCGCGATGACGAAATAGCCCGGCGGGCTGGCGCAATCCGATCAAAAATCGTCTAGTGTTCCTGTTTTGGACACGAGGATTCGTTGAATGGACTGGTCTCCCCAGCAGGAGGACGCGCTGCGCCAGGTGAACGCCTGGTTGAAGCGCGGCAGCCCGCAGGTGTTCAGGCTGTTCGGCTACGCCGGCGCGGGCAAGACCACCCTCGCCCGCCATTTCGCCGAGGGCGTCGAGGGCGAAGTCGCTTTCGGGGCCTATACGGGCAAGGCCGCGCATGTGCTGCGCCAGAAGGGCTGCCCCGACG
The DNA here is from genome assembly GCF_056400925.1 of Alsobacter sp. P4_H11. Classification (NCBI taxonomy): domain Bacteria; kingdom Pseudomonadati; phylum Pseudomonadota; class Alphaproteobacteria; order Hyphomicrobiales; family Alsobacteraceae; genus Alsobacter; species Alsobacter sp. P4_H11. Next base: position 59,476 of record NZ_JBFUKI010000004.1, on the reverse strand, counting down.
CCGGCACCATCCACAGCCTGATCTACCGGCCCAAGGCCATGGAGGAGGAGGAAGCGCCCTCCTTCGTGATCAACCGCGAAAGCACCGCCAGCAAGGCCGACCTCATCATCATCGACGAATGCTCGATGGTGGACGAGGAGCTTGGACGCGATCTGCTCTCCTTTGGCGTGCCCGTGCTGGTGCTGGGCGATCCCGCGCAGTTGCCGCCCGTGAAGGGTGGCGGCTTCTTCACCGAGCATGAGCCCGACGTGATGCTCACCGAGGTGCATCGCCAGGCCCAGGACAACCCGATCATCCGCCTCTCCATGCAGGTGCGCGAGGGCGTGGAGCGGCTGCCCGCCGGCGAATACGGCGACAGCCGCGTGATCCGCCGCGGCGACATCAACGCCGACATGGTGATGGGCTGCGACCAGGTGCTGGTCGGCCTCAACAAGACCCGGCGGCTCTACAACCGGCGCATGCGCGAGCTCAAGGGCTTTCGCGATCCCATGCCGGCCGTGGGCGAGAAACTGGTGTGCCTGCGCAACGATAAGAAGAAGGGCCTGCTCAATGGCGGCATGTGGACCGTCAAGGCGCTGCGAGAGCCGCTGAAGGGCTTCATCCGGCTCGAGATCCTTCCCGAGGACGAAGGGCGCCGCAAGGCCGCCAAGGTGAAGATCCTGCGCGAATTCTTCGACGGCGACGCCGACGCGATCCCGTTCATCATGCGACGCGAGTCGGACGAGTTCGACTACGGCTACGCCATGACGGTGCACAAATCGCAGGGTTCGCAATGGGACGACGTGGTGCTCTTCGACGAGAGCTACGCCTTTCGCGAACACCGCTCACGCTGGCTCTATACGGGGCTGACCCGCGCCGCCAAGCGCGTCACGATAGTGGCCTGAAAGGCGCTCAGACCACCGCGTTGCGAAGCTCGCTCTCGCCGCGCCAGAGGCGGCCGAGATTGTCCATCAGGATATCGAGCACGTTCGCTTCGTAGCGCCGCGTCTCGCCCGCCGAATGCGGCGTCACGATCACGTGCGGCATGGCCCAGAGCGGCGAATTCGCCGGCAGCGGCTCCTCGTGGAAGCAGTCCAGCGCCGCGCCCGCGATGCGGCCCTTCGCGAGGGCGTCAATCAGCGCCGCCTCGTCCACCACTTTGCCGCGCGCGACGTTGATCAGGTAGGCGCCCGGCCGCATCGCCGCGATCGCGTCGGCCCCCATGAGGCCCTGCGTTTCCGGCGTCAGCGGGCACGTCAGAACCACGAAGTCCGCCCTTCCGACAGCCTCGCGCAAGCCCGCCGTGGCGACGACCTCGTCGGCCGCCTCCGCGCCCGTGGACGGGTCCCGCTTCACGCCGATCACCCGCATGTCGAACGCCTTGGCGAGCCGCGCGAGGCGGCTGCCGATGCGCCCCATGCCGACGATAACGAGCGTCTTGCCTTCGAGCTCGTCCTCGCGCCGCGTGCGGTCGCCGATCATCGGCCGCCAGTGATGCTTCGCCTGCTGGTCCCGCGCCAGATGGAGATGCCGGGTGAGCGAAAGGAGCAACCCCATCGCGTGTTCGGCCACCGCCCGCTCGTTGCCCCCCTGCGCGCTGGCGAGCCGAATGCCGCGGCTGCGGAGAAGATCCTTCGGGAACTGGTCCACGCCGGCGCTGATCGACTGCACGAACCGCAGCTTGGGCGCGTTCTCGAGCAGCGCGTCACGCCACTGGAACGACACCACCAGCACGTCGACCTCGGGCATCCGCGGCAGAAGCGCCTCGGGCGTCGACACCTGGAAGTGCCGGATGCCGGTGTCGCGCAACGCGAACGCGTCCGCGAACTGATACGCGCCATGCGCGAACGCGACGGTGAGGGACGAACGATCGGGGATCAGGCTCATACGGGACTCGCTTGGAACGGCGCGCCCGATCCTAGCCGAGCGCTGCCCGAACAGCGAGCCTCCATGGGACAAGGTCGCCCCCGACGAAGCAGCGCCTCGCCGTCATTGCGAGCGAGAGCGAAGCAATCCAGTCTAACAGCCGGACCTTCAGGCTGGATTGCTTCGCCTCCGGCTCGCAATGATGGCGAGGCGTGGCTTTGAATCGCGAAGAAGGTTGGAAGTGCTCTTCCGAACAGAAGAACTCCCGTCATTGCGAGCGAGAGCGAAGCAATCCAGCCTAATGCCGGGCCTTCAGGCTGGATTGCTTCGCCTCCGGCTCGCAATGACGGCGAGGCGCTGATTGGTTCGCGGAAATCGAAAGAAGCGGCCCTCAATACGTCCAGCGCTGCGCCTTGCTGACCAGGAAGTCGCGGAAGACCTGAACGCGGGCAACGTTCTTCATCTCCTCCGGATAGACCAGGTAGCTGTCGAGCGCCGGCATGTCGTCGCCGGTGAGCACCTGGACGAGGCCCGACTCGGGCTCGATCAGGTAGTCCGGCAACACCGCGATGCCGATGCCCTTTTCGCAGGCGCGCTTCAGCGCCGTGATGTTGTTGACTGTGAGCGCAGCCTGGCGCGGATGCTTCGCGTCGCGCCCCACGGTGGTCAGCCAGTGCACGTCCTGAAGGTAGGAAGGCGTCTCGCCCCCATAGGTGAGGATTCGGTGCTCCTCGAGGTCGGTCACGTCCTTGGGCTGCCCGCGTCCCTTGATGTAGTCCTGCGACGCGTAGGCGTGGAAGTGGACCGTGAACAGGCGACGCTGGATGAGATCGCCCTGCACGGGCTGCCGCAGCCGGATCGCGACGTCGGCCTCGCGCATGGAAAGGTCGAGCTCGTCGTCCGTCAGCAGCACCTGCAGCTTGACCTCGGGGTAGAGGTCCAGGAATTCGCCGAGGCGCGGCGTCAACCAGTTGGCGCCGAGCCCCAGCGTGGTGGTGACGCGCAGGTCGCCATTGGGCTTTTCGCGGCTGTCGGTGAGACGCGCGCGGGTCGCCTCCAGCTTCAGCATCATCTCCTTGGCGGTGCGAAACAGCTGCTCGCCCTGCTCGGTGAGGATGAGGCCGCGCGCATGCCGGTGAAACAGCGGCACCGCGAGGTCGCGCTCCAGCGCGCCGACCTGCCGGCTCACGGCCGACTGGCTGAGGCCCAGCGCGTCGCCCGCATGCGTGAAGCTGCCGGCGTCGGCGGCCGTGTAGAAGATCCGGACCTTGTCCCAATCCAGCGAATTATTCAGCGAAAAGGGCATCACTCCGCCGCCTCTCTGTCCAGGAGGACACCGGCGAGGAATTTTTCCGCCTCGAGCGCCGCCATGCACCCGAGGCCTGCGGCCGTGACGGCCTGTCTGTAGGTTTCGTCCGTGACGTCGCCGGCCGCGAACACGCCGTCGATGTTGGTGGTCGTGCGGCCGGGCGTGGTGTGGATGTAGCCCGAGGGGCGCATCTCGACCTGCCCGGTAAAGAGCTCCGTCGCCGGCTTGTGGCCGATCGCCACGAACACGCCGTCGGTGGGCACGTCCTGCAGGGCGCCGGTCTTCACGTTCTTGAGCCGCACATGCGTGACGCCGGGCGGGGTCGTGGTTCCGCAGATCTCGTCGATCACGCTGTCCCACACTACCTTGACGTTGCCCTGCTGGAACAGCCGCTGCTGCAGGATCCGCTCGGCCCTGAAGCCGTCGCGCCGGTGCACCACCGTGACGCTCTTGGCGATGTTGGCGAGGTAGAGCGCCTCCTCGACGGCCGTGTTGCCGCCGCCGACCACAACCACGTCCTTGTTGCGGAAGAAGAACCCGTCGCAGGTGGCGCAGGCCGAAACGCCGTAGCCCTTGAAGGCTTCCTCGGAGGGCAGGCCCAGCCACTGCGCCTGAGCGCCCGTCGCGATGATCAGCGCGTCGCAGGTGTAGACCTGGCCGCCGTCGCCCGTGAGGCGGAAGGGGCGGGCGTTGAGCTCGGCCTTGACGATGTAGTCCGACACCAGCGTCGTGCCGACATGCTCGGCCTGCTTGCGCATCTGCTCCATCAGCCAGGGCCCCTGGATGGGGTCGGCGAAGCCCGGATAGTTCTCCACATCCGTGGTGATCATCAGCTGGCCGCCTTCCTGGAGGCCGGAGATCAGCACCGGCTCCAGCATGGCGCGCGCGGCGTAGATCGCGGCCGTATAGCCGGCGGGGCCCGAGCCGAGGATGATGAGCTTGGAATGCAGAGCGGACATGTGGCGTCTCATCGAGCGGGGAGCGACGCTCAGATCGATTTAGGCGGGGGTGCTCCGATGCCGCGCGAACGCGGAGGCGATCGCCGAGGCGATTTCCGGAGTGCTATCTAATGCCGGGTATGCATAGCTTTCAAGCCGCCCTTGAAAGGAACGCACAGCTCCGAGGGCCTTTAGCGCAATAATTTGACCTGAGACGCGGCTGGCCGACCCCGGCCTGCGCTCGGACGGCTCGAAGACCAGCACTGGCCTGCCGGTCGCGCAGGCCTCGCCGACCATGTTGGTGGAGTCGGCCGTCGCCACAACGGCGTCCGCCAGCCCCAGCATGGGCACGTAGGGGTTGTCGCCCTCGCCGTCCCAGAAGAACCCGCCCTTGCTGCGCACTATGCTCTTCACCCCCTCGCGCAACGCCCCCGGCGTGCGCCGTGAGGCGGTCGCCATCAGCCCCGCTCCGGTCTGCGCCAGCGCGGCGACCTGGGCGGTGAGCCGGACGATGTCCTCGCCGCTGAACCGGTGCCCCCGGCTGTCGCCGCCGAGCAGCAGCGCCACGCGCGGCCGCGGCAGATCGGCGAGGCGCGGGTCCGGCTTGGCGCGCGCGGCCGCGATCCGCTCCGCCGTGATCCTGTGCGGCGACGTCACGGTGGCGAGCACGTTGGGCCCGCGCAGACGGTCATGCGCCGGGACCCAGATGAAATCCGCCGCGCCCCGGCCCGTGCGCGGATCCTTCAGGAACACCGTGAACGTCTTGCCGCCGGACGCCCGCTTCACCGCCGCGAGCGCCGGAACCGCGCGCCTGCCGCTCGCGATGGCGATGTCCGGCAACGGCCCCGCCAGCGGCCCGCCCTCGCGCCCCGGCGCTTCTCGGGGGTCGACGGGCCCCCACGGCGCCAGCCACGCCCAGGGCGCCCGCGGCGCGACGTGGCGCAGCTCGGGCGACAGGCCGAGCGCCTCGGCGACGCCCAGGCACTGGCCCTCGTCGCCGGCCTTGCCGTCCGTGATGATCCAGCAGGTGGTCGCGGGTGGAAGCATGGAGGGCGAGTCGCACGGAAAAGCCCGCCCGGCAAGGCCCCGCCCTTCCCCACCGCCCGGTTCACGTCTAAACAGAAGCCCGATTTTGCGCCGCAGCGGAAACCGCCCTTGCCCACACGCCTCGACGACATCGACCTCAAAATCCTCCGCGAGCTGCAGGCCGATGGGCGCATGACCAATGTCGAGCTCGCCAAGCGCGTCGGCATGTCCGCTCCACCCTGCCTTAGGCGCGTGCGGGCGCTGGAGGAAGCCGGGATCATCAAGGGCTATCGCGCGCTCGTGGACGAGAAGACGCTCGGCTTCGAGATCGTGTTCTTCGCCTTCGTGCATCTCTCCAGCCAGGCCGAGGGCGACCTCGCCGGCTTCCAGGCGCGAATCCGCGACTGGCCGGCCGTGCGCGAATGCTGGACGCTCTCGGGCGACATCGACTTCATGCTGAAATGCGTCGCCCCGGACCTGCGCGCCTTCCAGGCGCTGGTGGCCGAGCTCACCGCCCTCGCCAATGTCCGCACCATCCGCACCGCCGTGGCGCTGGACAACGTCAAGGACGAGGCCATCGCGCCGATCTGACGATCACGCCGACCTCGCGAGGGCCTGACAGGTTCACGACAGGTTCACGCGCTAATCCTTGCCGTAACGGGACAGCGATCCCGGAAACGGAAACCCAAGGAGATATCGCGATGAAGCTCGCCCTCCCGCTCGCCTCTGGCCTTGCGCTTGTGATGACCGCCGGCCTCGCGGCCGCCCAGGTCCCGGCCGGCTACCCGGCCGACTACGCCCAGACCATCGAAGCCGCCAAGAAGGAAGGCAAGGTCGTGGTGTACGGCACCACCGACGCCGCCGCCGCCAACTTCCTGGTGAAGGACTTCGAGGCGCTCTACGGCATCAAGGTCGAGTACAACGACCTCAACTCCACCGAGCTCTACAACCGCTTCATCGCCGAGGCCGCCGCCGGCCAGGGCACCGCGGACGTGACCTGGTCCTCCGCGCAGGACCTCCAGATCAAGCTCGCCAACGACGGCTACGCGGCGACCTACAAGACGCCGGAAGGCGCCGCCATCCCGTCCTGGGCCAACTACAAGGACACCGCCTACGGGGTGACCTACGAGCCCGTCGCGATCGTCTACAACAAGCGCCTGGTTCCGGAAGGCGACGTGCCGAAGACGCACGCGGACCTGCTGAAGCTGCTGCAGACCAAGACCGACGCCTACAAGGGCAAGGTCACGGCCTATGACCCCGAGCGTTCTGGCGTCGGCTACCTGTTCTTCACGCAGGATGACCTCGCCTTCAAGCAGGCCTGGGACCTGTTCAAGGCCATGGGCAAGGCCGAGATGAAGCTCTACACGTCCGCCGGCGCGATGATCGAGCGCGTCACCTCGGGCGAGCACACCATCGGCTACGGCGTGTTCGGCTCCTACGCGCTGTCGCGCTCCAAGAAGGACGCGAATATCGGCATCGTCCTGCCGAAGGACTACACGCTGATCGCCTCGCGCGTCGCGTTCCTGTCCAACAAGGCCAAGAACCCGAACGCCGGCAAGCTCTTCCTCGACTACATGCTGTCGAAGCGCGGCCAGACGATCATCGCCAACCAGGCCGAGCTCTACTCGCTGCGCGACGACGTGCAGGGCGAAGCGACGGTCGCGAAGGTCAAGGAGCAGGTTGGCGACGCCATCCGGCCGATCAAGATCGACGCGGATCTTTCGGCCAACCTCGACACCATCAAGCGGCTGAAGTTCATCAAGCAGTGGCAGGCCGCCATGAAGGGCAACTGAGCCTCGCCGGATAGCGATCGCTCACTAGCCGAACCCAACACACCCGAACCCTCATCCTGAGGAACATCGCCCCTTGGCGATGTGTCTCGAAGGACGAGGGACTCCAGCGCGCACAACGACCCAGCGCACTGGACCCCCTCGTCCTTCGAGACGCAGGCCCAAACGGGCCTGCTCCTCAGGATGAGGGGCGTTGTTTGCCCAATCGAAACAGATCCAGACGCAGGCCCTCCCGGCCTACGTCCTCTCCCCTCCGGCCGCGCCGGGAGACCCGCCATGCTGCGTTTCGCGACATTCCGCTTCGCCGTGCTGGCCATCATGGCGTCCGCCGTGATCGCGCCGATCGGCCTCATCATCTACCAAAGCTTCCTGGACGGTCCTTTCTTCACCCCCAACGTGAAGTGGACCCTGGAAGCCTACCAGTTCGTGATCGAGGACGACGAGTTCTGGGACGCGCTGCGCACCTCCATCATCGTGGCCAGCGGCATGACAGCCATCGCGGTGCCGCTGGGCGTCATCCTGGCCTTCCTGCTGGCCCGCACGGACGTTCCCGGCAAGTGGATCCTGGAGCCGCTGGTGCTGGTGCCGATCTTCATGTCGGCCGTGGTGCTGGCCTTCGGCTATGTGGTGGCGCTCGGCCCGGTGGGCATCTTCTCCACCTTCGTGAAGGGCATGATCGGCACCGTGCCGTGGAGCATCTACTCGGTCACGGCGATCACCATCATCGCCGGCCTCACGCACGTGCCGCACGTCTACCTCTACACGTCGGCGGCCCTGCAGAACCTTGGCGCCGACCTCGAGGAGGCCGCCCGCACCACCGGCGCCTCACCGCTGCGCGTCGCCGTCACCGTCAGCCTGCCGATGGTGACCCCGGCCGTGCTCTACGCGGCCGTGCTGATCTTCTTCCTGGGCTTCGAGCTCTTCGGCCTGCCGCTCGTGCTGGGCGATCCCAAGGGCGTGCTGGTGCTGGCCACCTACCTCTACAAGCTCACCAACAAGCTCGGCGTGCCGTCCTACCAGCTCATGGCCGTGGTGGTGGTCGCCATCATCCTGATCGCGATCCCGCTCGTGTACCTGCAGCGCCTTTTGCTGTCGCAGAGCAACAAATACGTTTCCGTGCGCGGCAAGGCCGCCAAGCGCGCGCCGCTGCGGCTCGGCGGCCTGCGCTGGCCGGCCTTCGGGCTCATCATCCTGTGGTTCGTCGTGACCGTCGGCATCCCGGTGTTCGGCATCCTGCTGCGGTCCTTCGTGACCACCTGGGGCGAAGGCGTGCGGCTCTCGGAAGTGCTGACGCTGTCGCACTATCGCGACCTCGTCGACTATCCCAACGCCATGCACGCCATCGTCAACACCATCCTGATCGGCGTGATCGGCGGGGGCCTCGCGGTCGCCTGCTACACGGCCGTGTCGCTCGCCATGCATCGCTGGCGCTCGGGCTGGACCCGGATCGCCGACTACCTGGTGATGATCCCGCGCGCGATGCCGGGGCTCGTGGCCGGCCTCGCGATGCTTTGGCTGTTCCTGTTCCTGCCGCCGCTGCAGCCGCTGCGCGCCACGCTGTTCTCGGTCTGGCTGGCCTACACCATCGTGTGGCTCGCCTACGGGACGCGCCTGGTGGCCGGCACCATGCTGCAGATCGGTCCCGAACTGGAGGAAGCCGGGCGCTCCGTTGGCGCCACGGCCGGGCGCGTCGCCCGCGACGTCACGGTGCCGCTGGCGCGCTCCGGCATGATCGCCGCCTGGGTGCTCATCTTCCTGATCTTTGCCCGCGAATACTCCACCGGCATCTACCTGCTCGGCCCCGGCACGGAAGTGATCGGCTCGCTCATGGTGTCCCTGTGGGGCACCGGCGCGATCGACCTCGTCTCGGCCCTCGCGGTCATCAACATCGTGATCATCTCGGTGGGCCTCGGCCTCGCCCTGCGTCTGGGAGTGCGCCTCCATGGCTGACCTCGTCATCGACAACATCAAGCTGAGCTACGGCTCCGTCGACATCCTGAAGGGCGTCTCGATGACGCTCGAAAAGGGCCAGATCGTCGCCCTGCTTGGCCCCTCGGGCTCCGGCAAGACAACGCTGCTGCGCTGCGTCGCCGGCCTCGAGGAGCCCTATGCGGGCCGTATCGTGATCGCCGGCAAGACGCTGTTCGACGGCGCCAAGGGCATCAATCTCCCGCCGGAGGAGCGCGGCCTCGGCCTCGTGTTCCAGTCCTACGCGTTGTGGCCACACAAGACGGTGTTCGACAACGTCGCCTATCCGCTCAAGCTGCGCGGCGTCTCGGGCGCGGACGTGAAGACCCGCGTCGCCAAGGCGCTGGAAAGCATCGGCATCGGCCATCTCGGCGCGCGCTTCCCGCACCAGCTCTCGGGCGGCCAGCAGCAGCGCGTGGCGCTCGCCCGCGCGTTGGTCTACGAGCCGCCCGTGATCCTGCTGGACGAGCCGCTCTCCAACCTCGACGCCAAGCTGCGCGAGGAAGCCCGCGTCTGGCTGCGCCAGCTCATCAGCGAGCTCGGCCTGTCGGCGCTCTGCGTCACGCATGATCAGGTCGAGGCCATGGCGATGGCGGACCGCATCCTCCTGCTCAACGGCGGCGTCGTGGAGCAGCAGGGCACGCCGGAGGAGATGTACGGCCGGCCGGCCACGCTCTTCGCGGCCGAGTTCATGGGCGCCAACAACCGCCTTCCCGGCAAGGCCGTGAGCGTATCGGGCGACGCCGCCACGCTGGTGGTGGGCGACACCCGTCTTGACGGCCTGCCCTGCGGGCCCGTGCAGGAGGGCGACAGCGCGCTCGGCATCGTGCGCCTCGAGCAGGTGCGCGTGGCCGACGGCCCCGGACCCAACCGGCTGCGCATGACGCTGACGGCCGAGATGTATCTCGGCGAGCGCTACGAACTCCTGTTCAAGCGCGACGACGTGACGGTGCGGATCTTCTCGCCCACCCGCATCGCGGGCGGCGAGCATTGGCTGGAGTTCCCGCGTAGCGCGTTCTGGGTCTGCAAAGCCTGACGCCGACGCGAGCGCCCGGACCGCGAGCCTCCCGGCTCGCCTCTTCCGGCGCCAAGCATGCGAGCCGGAGGCTCGCGGTCCAGTATTGACGAGTTTGCACTCTTCCCCGCCCCGGCTAGCCTGGGCGTGGAGGAAATCCATGGCGGTTCTGCTCGATCTCGAAATCCCGCGCACGCTCGACCTCCTGGTCGAGCGCCTGTCCGCGCCCGCCCTGAAGGGCGCTGACGTGGAGGCGTGGGTGTTCGAGGGCGCGGACCGTCGCGCCGCCGCCGAGCGCGCACTGTCGGCGCAAGGCGTGTCGGCGCGCATCAGAAGCGCCTACAAGCCGCTGTTGGACGACCTGCTGCCGGACATCAAGGCTGGCGAACTCCAGGCCGTAACGCTCCGCTATCCGGTCTGCTCCGGCGCGTCCGAGCGGCGCTTCCTCACGGAGGCCTATCCGCTTGCGGCCCTGCTGCCCGAGGGCGGCTTCACGGCGCAACCCGGCGCATCCACGACCTTCTACGAAGCCGACCTGCGCTTCGCCGACGGCCTCACCGAGACGCGCCGCATCTTCGCCCCGAACGCCAGTCGTCGCGACGCGCTCGGGCGCGAGACGCGCTCCCCCTGCGCGTGGCTGCGCATCGCCGGCGCCGGCGACCCCGATCTCGATTGCGACGAACCCATCCGGTCAGACCTCGCGCTTGCGTATGACGCAGCCATGGCGGCCGTGACCGGGCATGACTGGGGTAGGTCGGAGCCCTTCTTCGACCGCCTGCGCATCGAGGTCTGGATCGGCGGCGTCGAGCGGCAATTGCCGTTCATGCATGAGCGCATGAGCACACGGGAGGCGCTGCACGAGGACCTGTATTTCTCGCTGCTGGAGTGGTTCCAGCACCTGACCGGCCGCCCCGAGGGCGACCGCACCTTGCGGCCCGGCCAAATCATCCCGGACATTCGCTCTGCCGACGGGCCGACCAGGGTGCGGGTATCCGTCGAGCCCCATGAGCCAGCCGCCGCGCTGGACGCGGCGCTCCCGCCGGCCTGGGATCGCTGCGAGGCCGCTCCGCCCCTCGCGCAAGTCTACGCCAGCCTCGCCGAGATTGCGGGCGCCCCCGTCGGGGCGACGTCCCGGCAGGGCCGGGCGGTTCGCGGCGTGATCGTCGAGGGCTCGGGCCCACCCATTCTTCTCACCGGCGGCCAACACGCCAACGAGACCTCCGGCGTCGTCGGCGCGCTGCGGGCCGGGGCTGCACTCGCCAGCGCGGGCGCGGCCTTTGCGTTGATCCCGGTCGAGAACCCCGACGGCTACGCACTGCACCAGCACTTTATCGTCGAACATCCCGAGCACATGCACCACGCCGCGCGCTACACGGCGCTGGGCGACGACCTGGAATACCGCGTCGCGCCGCCGCTTTACGAGCAGGAGGCCCGCAACGCCGCGCGGACGCGGACCGGCGCTGAGCTCCACATCAACCTGCATGGCTACCCGGCGCACGAGTGGACGCGCCCGCTGAACGGCTACCTTCCACGCGGCTTCGAGAACTGGGCCCTGCCCAAGGGTTTCTTCCTGATCCTGCGCCACCATGGCGGCCTGGAGACCTACGGACGCGAATTCCTCGAGCGGTTGACCGCGCAGCTTGCCGAAGATCCCGATCTCGCCGCGCTGAACCGCGCCCAGATCGGCGCCTACGAGGCCCATGCGGGCCCGATCGGCTTCCCGGTTTTGAACGGCATAGCCTGCGCGCTGGTGGAGCGTTCGGCCCAGCCGACGCCGTTGCAGCTCATCACCGAATATCCGGACGAGACGATCCACGGCGAAGCTTTCAAGCTTGCGCACCGCGTGCAGATGAACGCCGCGCTTATCGCCCACGCGATTTTCGCCGGCGATGTCGAAGCCGGGCGCTGGCCTGTCGCAGCAGCGTGATCAGGCGCGAATATCGAGCGTACGTCCCACGACGCTGGCGCCGGCCGCAGGCTGGGCCCCATCGATTCGGCTCGCCGCCAGCGACCCTCCGAAGGTCACCGCCTCGCGGGTCTCGGACACACCGGCGTCTGCCTTGGCCTTCGCCGCCTTGGGGTCGACGTCGCCAGGCTTCGCGTTTGGATTTTCGCCGCGCTTCGCCTTGGCGATGTCCGCGCAATCAGCGCATGCGTAGCCGTTGACGATGGTGAGCGACATGCCTCGACCCCGACGCAGCGTCAACCACCGCGGATGGCGCGGCGTCCACCATGGAAGGCGAGCGTGAACGCACCCTTAGCGTCTGGCCACGCTCACGAAGCTGTGACGCCCTGCCGTGGAGGAGCCCTGCGGCGGATCGGCCGAAAGCCGCAACCGAGCCGCTGCCGGGACGTTGAGGCTGCGAACCTTGACCCCCCGGGAGGCCCCGATGGCCAGCCAATACCGCACCGTCTCGCTCCGCCGCTCAACGGCGTCCCTCATGTTGGGCTGCGCCTTGTCGGTCGCGGCCGCCATCGCGCCGGGCTTCGCGCAGAGTTCTGGCGGCGGGAGCTCGTCCGGCGGTAGTTCCTCGGGTGGGTCTTCCAGTTCAGGGTCCGCCTCGGGATCGTCCGGCGCAACGACGTCGGGATCGATCGGCGGCGCTAACCCGGCCTCGCCCAGCACCGGCGGCCTGGGTAGCGCGCCGGGTTCGCTCGCGGCTCCTCCCGGAACCGCCTTGTCGGGCCAGAACCAGCCTACCGGACCGGCCCCGATCCTCGGCGCGGGCCAACCCACGACCTCCGGCGCCACCGCGCCCAGCACGGCGCAACCGGACGCCGGCGCGAGCCGCCAGGGAAGTACGCTGTCGAACAATCCGGCCAATGTGAACAGCGGCGCGTCCGCGGCCACGAGCGGCTCCTCGGGTCAGGCCCCCACGGCCCAGCGCGGTCCGGGAGTCGCCGGCACGGCGCCCGGAGCAGGCGAAGGGGCATGCGGCGACGTGCTCGCCAATCCGAGCAATTTCACCGCCAAAATCATAGCGGATTGCAAGGCGCGCACCGGCAAGGAGGCCGCGCCGCGCTCCGCCGACATGCGCTCGAACGGCATCAACGCCGTGGATCGTCCGTCCGAAGTCCAGAAGGCGCGCGAGGCCAAGGACAAGAACGCAGTTGGAAGCATTTGCAGCGGATGTGGCGTGACGAAGCGCTAGAAGCCTCAGGGCATATACGTAGCATTCACGTTTGGCATGCATCGATCATCTGAATCGCCACAACCACAATCTTGCGCGATGCGATCTCGCCTTGCCTTACGTGAATGGACGCCCCCCGAATGCCGCTCACGCGCCTGACCTATTACTCGACCCGGAAAATCCCTCCGCAGGAGGGCTTCCGCACGATCAAGAGCATCCTCGACGCCTCGATCCGCAACAACGCGCGCGACGGCATCACGGGTTACATGATCTTCGATGACCGCATCTTCGCGCAGATCCTGGAAGGCGAAACCGCCGTGGTGTCGCGCACCTATGACCGGATCGGCGCCGATCCGCGCCATGGCGATCTCGTGCTGCTGGAGCGCCGGCCCCAGGCCACCCGGGCTTTCCCGAACTGGGCCATGGGCGCGACGCTTTTCCTCGACGAGATGAGGGACGTCATGAGCAAGCGCGGCATGACCACGCTCGACCCGAGCAAGCTCGGGCCGGCCGGCGTGCTCGGGCTGGCGCAGGCGCTTCATGCGCGAGAGCAGGCCCGCAAGCCTGCCCAGCGGATGCCGGCGGCGCGCTAACTGAGCCTAGAGGCTGGCCACGCGAGCCTCGCCTGGCCCCGGCACGGCCACGCCGTCGGCCGTGTACTCGTTCAGCTTGTTGCGCAGCGTGCGGATGCTGATGCCGAGGATCTTGGCCGCATGGGTGCGGTTGCCGAGGCAATGGTCCAGCGTGTCGAGGATGAGCTCGCGCTCGACATCCGCCACCGTGCGGCCCACCAGCGCCCGCGCGGTCGCCTCGGCGGTCTCCAGCGCGCGCGCGGCGGGGTCGCGCGGCCCCGCCCCGAAGGCCTCGCCGTCCGGCGTCAGGATCGCGTCGACGCCGATCTCCTCGCCCACCGCCAGCAGCACCGCCCGGTGCAGGGTGTTCTCCAGCTCGCGCACGTTGCCGCGCCACGGGTTGGCCAGCAGCGCGCGTCGCGCATCAGGCGACAGCGTCCGGACGGGCACGCCGTTCACGTCGGCGTATTTGCGCACGAAGTGGCCGGCGAGCTCCAGAATGTCCTGCGAGCGCTCGCGCAGCGGGGGCACCTTCAGGTTCACGACGTTCAGGCGATAGAGCAGGTCCTCCCGGAACGTGCCCTTGCGGACCTCGTCGGCGAGGTTGCGGTTGGACGTCGCGATCACCCGAATGTCCACCGGCACCGGCTTACCGCCGCCGACGCGGTCAATCACACGCTCCTGCAGCGCGCGCAGCAGCTTGGCCTGCAGCCGCACGTCCATCTCGGAGATCTCGTCCAGCAGCAGCGTTCCGCCGCTCGCTTCCTCGAACTTGCCGATGCGCCGCGCCACCGCGCCCGTGAACGCCCCCTTCTCGTGGCCGAACAGCTCGGATTCCAGCAGCGCATCCGGGATGGCGGCGCAGTTCACCGAAATGAACGCCTTGTCCTTGCGGTTGGAGCGCCCGTGGAGGAAGCGGGCGACCACCTCCTTGCCGACGCCGCTCTCGCCCGTGATCAGGATCGAGGCCTCGGACTTTGCCACCTGCTCGGCCAGCCGCACCACGCGCGCCATCGCCTCGTCGCGGAACACGAAGGAGCGCGTGTCGCGCGACACCGCCTCCAGCACGGCCGCGATCATCTCGGGGTCGGGCGGGAGGGGGATGTACTCGCGCGCGCCCGCCTGAATCGCGGCCACGGCCGCGCGCGCGTCCGTGCCGGTGCCGCAGGCGGCCACGGGCGTGCGGATGCGCTCCAGCTCGAACGAGGTCACGAGGTCGCGCACCGAGAGCACGACGTCGATCATCACGAGGTCCGCGCCCTTGCTGCGCATCACCATGAGCGCCTGCTCGACGCTCTCGGCGTTGGTGACGCTGGCGCCGCGGTCGATGGCGATCTTCGTGGCCTGGGCCAAGGGGCCCTTCATGACGCCGACGATAAGAAGCCGCATGGTCAGATCTCCTACCGGTCGGACTTGATGATTTCGGTCATGGTCACGCCGAGGCGGTCTTCCACCAGCACGACCTCGCCGCGAGCCACGAGACGGTCATTCACGAAGATATCGATCGCCTCGCCCACGCGCCGGTCAAGCTCCAGCACCGCGCCGGGGCCGAGCCGCAGCAATTCGCCGACTTCGAGACGGGTGCGGCCGAGAACAGCGGACACGTTCACGGGCACGTCGAACACGTGCTCGAGATCCTCCGCGACCTTGCCGGTCGGATGCTCGTCCTGCGCCCCTCCCCCATCATCCGCGAAGTCGAGGTCGCCGCCCTTGAGGTTGGGGAGCGGAATGTCGTCGGGTCCCGCCATGGCGGTCGTCTCCGATCAGGACTGGTGGAAGCCTGCGCCGAGATGGCGCTGGATGGCTCCCGAGATGTTGCGTTGCAAAGCGTCGGAATCGCGGCGCATGCCGCCATCCGCCCACTCGATGACAAAATCGCCTTGCGCCATGCCGTCCTCGCCGAGCACCACAAGACGGCCGGCGAAGCCGCGCTCGATGGCCTTGCGCTCCAGCACCTCCTTGGCGCTGTCGACGCATTCCGGCGGAACGCGCACGGCCAGATGCGGTGCGCCGGCCATCTCGCGGAAGCATTCCTGCGCGGCGGCTTCCAGCGGCCCCAGCGGCTCGCGAGCCAAGAGGTCGCCGGCGAGTTTGCGGGCGAAAACGATCGCGAGCTCCGCCGCTTCCAGCTCCAGGCGCTCGGTCTGGTGTTCGAGATGGGCGATCACGGCCGCGGCGGCGCCGGCCACCTGCTCGATCGCGAGCGCCATCCGCATGGCGGCTTCCTGTTCGGCTTCGCGGCGGCCTTCGATCCGGCCCCGCTCCCAACCTTCCTGCTCGGCCTGCTGCAGCCGCTCGACATCGGCCTGGCGGCGCATGCTCTGGCTGCGCCGATCCGAACCGAAGTCGTTGTCGAAGGAAAATTTCTGGGCGTTGCTCATGAGGCTCGGTCAGCGCTGAAGGGGGATTGGGGCTGGATCACGCGGCTTCCTCGTTGATCCATTGCCGGAGGATGGTCGCGGTGCCGGCCGGGTTCTCCTTGACGATTTCGCCGATGCGCTCGACCGAGCGGGCCTGCACCTGACCCTGGACGCGCGCGATGTCGAGCATGCGGCTGGCCTCGGTCTCCTCGACGACCGGCGGCTCGCGTTTGGCCGGCCCCGCAATGGCGCCCTGCCGCACGCCATCCGGTCCGACGCCGGCCCCGGCCAGCGCCTCGACCAGCCGGGTCTGCGGCCCCAGCGGGGCGAGGATGGTGCGCACCAGCGGCCGGACCACCACGAGGGTGACGATCAGCACCAGCAACGCCAGAACGGTCAACTCGACGCCGCGCATCATGTCGTCGCGCGTGGGCGTCAGCAGGGCTATGAAGCCGGTCGGAGCGGCGGGCGTCTCGGCCAGCGGCGGCGCCTCGGCGAAGCGCAGGTTCACGACCTCGATCTGGTCGCCGCGTTTCCCGTCGAACCCGATCGAGGAGCGGACCAGGGCGGCGATGCGATCCAGCTCATCCTGCGGCCGCGGCTGATAGGTGACCTCGCCGGCGGCGGACTTCGTATACACGCCGTCCACCAGAACCGCGACGGACAGGCGCTTCACGCGGCCGCCCTCCACCACTTCGGTGCGCGTGGTGCGGGAGATCTCGTAATTGACGATTTCTTCCGACTTCTGCGACTGGTCCTTCTGCTGGCCGTTTGCGTCGGACTTCGCTCCTGGCAGCTCGTTGCCGACCGTGACCTGCCCGTCCTTGGCTTCCGTGCTCGCCTGGCTTTCGTTGCGCGTCTGGGTGGAGCGCACCACGCGGCTCTCGGGATCGAAGCTCTCGGAGGTCTGCTGGACCCGGTTGACGTCGATTTCGGCCGCGACCTGGACCCGGGTCCGGCCCTGCCCGACGATGCTGGCCACGATCTCCTCGACCTGCGTGCGCATCCGCCGCTCGTAGCTGAGCTGCTTTTCCTCGGCGGCCGCCGCGCCGGTGTTCTCGCCGCGCGCGCCGTCGGCGAGCAGCCGGCCGCGATCGTCGACGATGGAGATTCGCTCGGGCTTCATGCCGTCCACCGCGGACGCCACAAGATGGCGAATCGCCCGGACCTGGCCCGAGTCGAGTTCGCCTGAAACCTTGAGGGCGATGGAGGCGCTGGCCGGCTCTCGGTCGCGCTCGAACAGCTTGCGCTCGGGGATCACGAGATGGACCCGGGCCGATTGCACCTTGCTGAGCGACCGGATGGTGCGCGCGAGTTCGCCCTCCAGCGCTCGGAGCTGGTTCACGCCCTGCACGAAGCTCGTGGACGAGAAGGCGTCGCCCTTGTCGAAGATCTCGTAGCCCACGCTGCCGCCGGCCGGCATGCCCTTGCTGGCGAGATCCATGCGCAGGCGGGCGATATCGCTGCGCGGCACCGAAATCGCGCGGCCATCCTCGCGCAGTTCGAACTTGATGGCGCGTTGCTCGAGATCCTTGACGATCGCGCTGGAATCCTCGGGGCCGAGATCCGCATAGAGCACGCCCATGGCGGGCTGCGTCACCCGCATGATCACGAAGGCGAAGAAGCCCACGAGCGCAAGCGTAACGGCCCCCATCGCGGCGATGCGCGCAGGCCCTAGACGGTTCAGAAATTCAACGAGGCCGTTCAAGCCTTTGACCTCAACAAACACGCCCTACGGCGGATTGCCCGCCGGCTAGGCAATATTTGCCCGGCTCACGGTTATCAGTCGGTTAACGACGGAAGCTTGAGCATCGCCGGAATGCAAAAAGCGCCGGCGGAGGCCAGCGCTTTTCGAGATCGATGCGAAGACGGTCAGTGACGATATTGCTGGATTCGGGTGGTCCGAAGACCCGCAAGCCCATGCTCGTCGATGGACGCCTGCCAGGACAGGAACTCCTCCACGGTGAGGGTGTAGCGCGTACACGCTTCCTCAAGGCTGAGAAGCCCGCCGCGAACAGCGGCGACCACCTCGGCTTTGCGCCGGATCACCCAGCGTCTCGTGTTGGAGGGCGGAAGATCCGCAATCGTCAGCGGGCTTCCGTCCGGTCCGATTACGTATTTCGCCCTCGGGCGGTAGGTTTCGGTCATTTTACGCTCACACAACACAACCCGACTGACCAGTGTCTGGAAGGAAGATAGAGCCGTCTCACTTAAGATTTGCCTAAGCGCAACCTGTAGTTTTTCCACGGGTCAAGCCCTTCAAGCGGCTGTGCGGCGCAGGGTCAAAACCTTGTCGACCGCAACCGAGATGTTGCCGATCTTGAGCACCGGGGTCGTGCCCGTGAAATCGACTCCGTCCACCACGCCAGCGACCTGCGTCTTGACGTTGACGCCCGTGTTGGAGGAGTCCTGCGCGGCCACCGAGATCGTGTAGTCGCCAGCCGGTTGCTGCTGGCCGGACATGTCCTTGCCATCCCAGGTGAAGTCCTGCGCGCCGGCGCTCAAGCTGCGCGAGCCCGTGTAGACCACCTGTCCGCTGCTGTTCTTGATCGTGATGGTGGACTGCGCCGACCGCGCCGCATCCAGCGACCACGTTGCTTTGCCGTTCTTCAGCGCCGTCGTGGCGCCGTCGGCCGTGATCGTGGCCCCGAGGAACGTCGCCGCGCTGGTGGCCGTGCTCGCCTGCGTGGCCGAGAGCAGGCTGGTCAACTGCGTGTTGGTCTTGATCTGCTGTTCAACCGACGCGAACTGCACGAGCTGCTGGGTGAACTGGTTGGTGTCGAGCGGGTCGAGCGGGTTCTGGTTCTTCAGCTGCGTCGTCAGCAGCAGGAGGAACTGGTCGAAGTTGCTCGCCAGCGTGCTGCGATCCGTCGATCCCGCCGCTTTCGCCGCGCCGGTTGTGGACGAGGTGGTTGATCCCACGGTGCTCATCTGCGTCTCCGGGGTGGTCAGATCTGGATGTCGAGGCCGGTCGCACCGGTCCTGATGGACCGCAGCGCCGCCGCGAGATCGGCCGGGATGGCCTTGGGTTCAGGGGTCGGCGAACCGGGCGAGCGCCGATGCTGGTGCTGCTGCTCGCGTCCGGGCTGGTCTCGTGCGGCGTTATCGCCGCCGCTGTTGTTCAGCGAGAACTGAAGGCTGTTCTCGTTGGTCTTCAGCCCGGCCTGCTCGAAGGCGCGCTCGAGCGTCTTGGCGTCGCGCTGCAGCATCGTGAGCGCCTCGACCCGATCAGTCGAGATCTGCGCCGAGACGGAGCCGTCGTCACTGATGTCGAGCTTCACGTCGACGCGCCCGTATTCCTCGGGATGGAGCCGGATCTGGAAGCTCTGCGCGCCGGCCAGCGCCCGCATGCCGATCTCGATCGGCACGGCCGAGACCGGAACGGCCGGCGCCTGCTGCGCGGCGCGAAGGTCGGCGCCCGGTTGAGCGACGTCCTGCGGGGCGCCATGCGCCGCGGCGCGCCCTGCCGAGCCCATCTGGGCGGCATCGAACACCATGGCGTGGAATGTTTCGCCAGGCGCCGCCGCCTCGATCTTGTCAGTCCGCTTGGCCGCTTCGCGAACTGTCTCGAACGCCGCCGCATGCCCGCCATGGACAGCCGCCGTTTCGACGGGCGCGACGGGGGCCGCCGCCTGCGCAGTTCCGACCGGGGGCGCCTGAACCGCCGGATCGCGCAACGCGGCCGGCAGTCCGGCGCCGATCTGCGTCCAGGAAACGTCCGCTTGGGGCTTGGCGCCCGATGCAGCCTGGCCCGGCGCTTCGGCCGAAGCCAAAGATTGGCCGGAAGCCGGAGCGGCCGGAGCTGGCGGCGGCGTGACGCCGTCGTCCGCCGCTTCAGCGTCGGCCTCTCCCTTGGCGGTGGGCTTGGCTTCTCCCGGCGCGGCGCTGCTGGCCGCCGTTTTGCGTCCGGGTCCGCCCGAAACCATGCCGACCGTCGTGTCGGCAGCCCGCGAGCCGCCGGCGAGCTGGACCTGGTTGGTCACGGTCGGCTGCGCGACGACGACGTCCTGGGATGGTCCCGCGGCCGGAG
Source organism: Alsobacter sp. P4_H11 (assembly GCF_056400925.1). Taxonomy (NCBI): domain Bacteria; kingdom Pseudomonadati; phylum Pseudomonadota; class Alphaproteobacteria; order Hyphomicrobiales; family Alsobacteraceae; genus Alsobacter; species Alsobacter sp. P4_H11. The sequence continues at coordinate 39,492 of NZ_JBFUKI010000004.1, read as the reverse complement.
CATCCTGGCTGGGTTCTGCCGGCGGGGATACGCCGCTATAGGCTGCAACTTCCGGCGATTGGGGAGCGGGCTGCGGCTGTTCCGAGAAAGCCGCTGGCGCCACGTCCATCTCTTTCGTCGTGGCCTTTGATGGCTCTTCCTTCTCGGCCGCGATCAGGTCGTCTTCAGCCCGCGCCTTGTCGGCGGGCGCATCACGTTCGGCACGCGCCGTGCTGTCGAGCGTGTCGGCCTTCGCCGTCCGGGACGCGCCGGGCTCCCGATCATCACGCGCGGTCGCGGGAGCATCATTGTCCGCTTGGTCCTTGCCGCGGGGAGCATCGGCCTTCTTCGGGGCCTCGCGCCTCGCATCGGCGCTGGTCGGAGTGGGCTTGTCGCGTTCGGAGGTCGCCCGGCTTTCCCTGGCCGCATCCGGCCGCCCTCGCTCAACCCGGGGCGGGACCGGAGCGTCTGCGCGTCGATCGCGCTCGTGTGGAGCCTTCGCGAGCGTGGAGCCGAAGTCATCGGCGTCAGACGCAGGGCGACGCGTCGTCGGGCTCGGCGGAGCCTGAGGCGTCTTGAAGAGCGAGGAAGTAGGCGACGAAACGGACATGCCACACGCGCTTGTTGATCCAGCTGCCCATCCTGCAAAGCGCGCGCCACCGGCGTCGCCTTGAATTCGCCAGTGTTCGCCTACACTTGAGCGTTCCGGGACGACGCGGCGGCGCGGTCATCCTTGCCGTGACGGCAGATTCTGCCGAGTTCACCCGGCAGGCTGGTTCCATGCCGCGCCTCCCTGTAGAATGAGAGCACACAGCCGGGTTCCCCCCCGGCCCTCAACGCAGGACGGCACATGCTCAACAGCCTCGATCTTCCGGGACGCCCGGAAGACACGCGGGTCGTCGTCGCCATGTCGGGCGGCGTCGATTCATCCGTCGTGGCCGCGCAGCTGAAGCGCGAGGGCTACGATGTTGTGGGCGTGACGCTGCAGCTTTACGACCACGGCGACGCCGTTCACCGCGCTGGCTCCTGCTGCGCAGGCCAGGACATCCACGACGCCCGCCGCGTCGCCGAGCGGCTCGATATTCCGCATTACGTGCTCGATTACGAAAGCCGGTTTCGTCACGAAGTGATCGACCGCTTCGTGGAGAGCTACCTCGCGGGCGAGACCCCGGTGCCTTGCATCGAGTGCAACCGCAAGATCAAGTTCCGCGACTTGCTCGACACCGCCCGCGAGCTCGGCGCGCAGGCGCTCGCCACCGGCCACTACGTGGCGAGCCAGCGCCTGCCGGACGGCCGCCGTGGCCTGTTCCGCGCCGTGGACCCGGATCGGGACCAGAGCTACTTCCTCTACGCCACCACGCCTGAGCAGCTCTCGCTGCTAAGATTCCCGCTGGGCGGCATGGAGAAGCCGCAGGTGCGCGAGCTGGCCAGGGAGTTCGGCCTCTCGGTCGCCGACAAGCACGACAGCCAGGACATCTGCTTCGTGCCGACGGGCCGCTACACGGACGTGATCGAGAAGCTGAAGCCCGAAGCCTCCGCGCCGGGCGAGATCGTGCATGTGGACGGCCGGGTGCTCGGCTCCCATGAGGGCGTGATCCGTTACACGATCGGGCAGCGCCGGGGCCTCGGCGTCGCCGCCGGCGAGCCGCTCTACGTGGTCCGGCTTGACGCCGAGCGCGCGCGCGTCGTGGTCGGCCCGCGCGAGGCGCTCGCCACGCACGCAGTGCGCCTGCGCGAGGTGAACTGGCTCGGCGACATGCCCGTGGACGCGATCCCGGCTGAAGGGCTCGAGATCGCCGTGCGGGTCCGCTCCACCCGGGCGCCGCAGGCCGCGCTGCTGCGCGCGCGCGACGGCGCGCTCGAGGTCGAGCTTTTCGTTGGCGAATACGGCGTCTCGCCCGGCCAGGCCTGCGTGTTCTATGACAGCGCCGAGCCCTGCGCCCGGGTGCTGGGCGGCGGCGTAATCAGCGCGGCCCGGCCCGACCAGGCTTTCGAGGCCGTCGACCGTCCCCTGGCCTACGCGAGCCGCTGAATTGGGTGAGCTCGACAACAAGGCGGTCGAGGCCGCCTATGCGCGCTGGGCGCCGGTCTACGATCTCGCCTTCACGGCTGTGATGGCGCCCGGCCGGCGCGCCGCCGTGGCGGCCTCCGAGCGGCCCGGCGGATTGATTCTCGACGTGGGGGTCGGCACCGGGCTCGAACTCCCGATGTGGAGCGGTCAGACCCGGATCGTCGGCGTCGACCTCTCCGAGCCCATGCTCCGCAAGGCGCAGGAGCGCGTCGGCCGTGACCGGCTCGGCAACGTGGCGGGCCTGTGCGTCATGGACGCGACCCGCCTCGCCTTCCCGGACGGCTGCTTCGACGCCGTGGTGGCCCCCTACGTGATGACGGTGGTCCCCGATCCGAAGGCCACGCTGGATGAACTCGCCCGCGTGCTGAAGCCCGGCGGCGAGATCGTGCTGGTCAACCATGTCGGCGCTGACAGGGGCCTGCGCGCCCGCGCGGAAGCCTGGCTCGGGCGCCACGGCGCGCGCCTGGGCTGGCGGCCGGAGTTCCCATTCGCGGTGATCGGCGACTGGATCGACGCCCGGCCGGACATGACGCTGGCCGAGCGCCGCGCCCTCCCACCGCTCGAGCTCTTCACGTTGACCCGGATCCGCAAGGCAGACGCCGCATGACCGCCCCGTCGAAAGTGATCGTCCTCACCGATCTGCACCTCCTCCCCGAGGGTGGCCGGATCATCGGGCTCGATCCCTTCCAGCGGGTCGCGGCAGCCATCGCGCACATCAACGCCCACCACCCGGACGCCGAGCGTGTGATCGTCACCGGCGACCTCACGCATCGGGGCGACGCGGCATCATACGAACGGGTCCGTGAGTTGCTGGGGAGACTGGTGGTCCCCTGCAGCGTTATGCTCGGCAATCACGACGATCGGGACGCGTTCTTTGCCGCTTTCCCGGATGCGCCGCGCGACCCCGACGGCTTCGCGCAGCATGTCGCGACGGTGGGCGGCTATCGCCTCGTGATGCTCGACACCGTCAAGGAGCGAAGCCCGGCCGGAACCCTGTGCGCGCGCCGGCTCGCCTGGCTCGGCGAAGCGCTGGCCGACCGCGCGCCCGCCATCGTGTTCATGCATCATCCGCCGCACCCGACCGGTTTCGCCGGAATGGACGCCATTGCGCTCGACAATGGAGACGCGTTTCACGCCCTCGCGGCCCGCGCCGGGAATGTGCGCCTGGTGGTCGCCGGCCACGTGCATCGCACGATCTCGGGCGTCCATGACGGCCTGCCCTTCGCGGTGTTCAAGAGCCCCGTTCACCAGCAGCCCATGGTGCTGAACGCGGGCGACACGTCGTTGTCTGTCGACGAGCCGGGCGCCTACGGCATTCTGCTGCTCGGCGAACGCGGCGTGACCGTGCATACGGACGACTTCGGCCTGGAGACGGCCGCCGCGACCTACTCGACGACGACCGACTAGACGACGGCTTCGGCGGACTCCGCCTGCCGAACGGACACGCTGGCATGCGCGAGCGCGTCGACGATCCGGGCCGCAAGCGCGATAAAACTATGCCTTTCGCGCTCCGAGAAGTCCGTATCGATATCGAACTGCATATCGCCCGGATAAGCGCCAAATCCCGCGAAGGCCTCTGGAATTGTATTCGCTATTACGGTTGCGACGACTTTGACGTCGTCAGGTTTGCACGCGATCATGGCCCCCCCATGTGTCGTTTGCGAAACGGATCCTGTGAAAAACCTGCCAAGCGCAGGTCTCTGCCTGGATCCAAGCCACACCATACTTCTACTTTCCTATTGAACTATTTTCAACCTTAAATTGAAAAGTATCTAGGTTACTAGTATATCGGCTGGACTTATCCACACGCACAGTCACGGAGCTCGACTTGAAGGCATTCATCATCCGGGCGTCGCTTTCGGGAGCGCAATCGCCTGTCGTTACATACCACTTGTCAGTGGCCGACACTGCGGATGACGCAGTACGTTACGTCCAGGAAGAACTCGCTTTATTTGATGATTCAGTGTCGCTGATGGACGAGTTGCCCGCCGCCGAAGCCGAAAGCGCTCACGTCGACCTCGGCAGCCGCGGCTACAAGCGCCGTTGGACGCTGGCGAGCCGCGGCGAGCGTTGATCGTCAGGCCGAGGGGGCCTGCGCGTAGTCCGCGTCTGTCACCTGCTCGAGCCAGTCCACGTGGACGCCGTCGAGCGCCTCCTGCATGGCCAGATGCACCATTTCGGTGGACGGCGCGGCCCCGTGCCAGTGCTTTTCGCCCGGCGGAATCCAGACCGTGTCCCCGGCCCTGATCTCGCGGACGGGCCCGCCCCAGACCTGCGCGCGGCCGACGCCCGACAGCACGTGCAGCGTCTGGCCCAGCGGGTGTGTGTGCCAAGCCGTGCGCGCTCCGGGCTCGAACGACACCCGGGCGGCGCGAATGCGAGCCGGTGCAGGAGCTTCGATCACGGGATCTTGCCAGACCACGCCCGTGAAGGCGTCGGCTGGCGCGCGCTTGGTGGGGACGGAACCTGCGGGACGAATATCCATTCGGCGAACTCCTGTTGGAAACAGGATCATGCACCGAACGTCAGCGCATCGCATCAGCAGGGCGACGGGATCACGCTATCCGGCCGGGCAAAGCCGCCAGGTCAACGCGTGGCATGCGGCGGTCTGCCTCAGCGCGAGCCCGTGAACGTCCGAACCCGGCGGTCGACCGTCTGCGGCTCGATCGCGATAATCTCGGGAGCGTCCACGTGGCAGCCCATCGGCAGAACCTCCTCCATCTTGCGACGCAAAGCGTCGGCGCTGAAGGGTTTCAGGATGTAGGCGTCCGCCCCGCGATGGCGGGCGATGTCGACGTTTTTGGCGTCGAGGCTCGCCGTCATCATGATGAACGGGGTCTCGGCGATCTCCAGCGTATCGCGAACCGCACGTAGAAGGTGGAACCCGCTATGCGGCTCCATCTGCACGTCGCAGATCACGATGCCGAAGGCGCGTTCGTTCATGATCTTGAACGCGCTGGTCGCGTCGGGAGCGTCGAGCACGTTCTCGACCTCCAGCTGCCGCAGGATCCGGCGGACGACGGTGCGCATCGTTGCGCTATCGTCGACGACCAGAACGGTGCCAGCTCTCTCGGCCAAGCTGAAGCTTGGCATGGTCGGCGATTGAGCGTCAGCGCGCGAGGCCATTCTCTCGTTCCTGCATCCACAGGTTGTATATGCGCGCTTAGGTTGAACGTCCGGTTAACGTGCCGAAATCTTAGCAGGCGACAAACGGCAATGATCAAGCCGGCATCTGGGAACCGACGACCTCGCAAACCCGTTGCCCTCCCGAGGAGGCCATCATGGCTGCACAGAACGATGCGCCCAAGGGCGCGGAAGCCTTTCCCGCGCAGCGTCAGGCCGACAGGCCAGACGGCTCCCGCAAAGCCGACGAGCAGGCCCGGGAAGATGGCAGGGTCGTTTCTCCGGCGGGACCGCACGCCAAGCCGTCTCTTACCGATAACGAGAAGACGCCAGGCGCCGGCACGCTGCCCGAGAACACCGCGAACGAATCAGATCCCGGCGCAGGCTGACGTCAGATTCTCCGCAGTGACGCCGCTTCGATGGGCGCACGGCGATCACCCATGCGCCAGTTGGGGCGTTTCGGCGACCTGGAGCCAGCCTTCGACCACCAGAGCGTTCTCGATCATCTCGGTGGCGATCTGCACCGCTTTGGCGTGCCGCAGGCCGAGCGCGCGAGAAACCGCGCCCGCCGTCGCCATCCAATGCAGGCTTCGCCGCTCCGCCTCGTTCAGGGCCGAGAGCAACTCCACGGCGTCCCGTACCGTCCGAAGCAGGCGCGTTTGGCGGCTGTGCAGGAACCGGAATTCGAGAGACCAGGCGAGATCGACGTCCTTGAGCATGGGGAAGCTCCCTTCCGCAGTGACGCCTGGGGCGATGCATCGCGCGTGCCAGCCGCACCGGCGTGAGACCTACCGCCGGTCGTGAGACGATGCTCCCACACCCGTAAACAAGATCTCTCGCAGGACGCAGGCTCTTAACCCCGCGTTAACCATCCGGCGCTCAGATCATACGGAAAGGGAATCTTAACCGTGACGATCACAGCGCCCCCCCGCACTTCGATCCGCTTCCGTGGCCGCTCCTTTCTGGCGCTCGTTCTCGCGCCGGAAGCGCCCGTCGAAGGTTGGCTCGAGCAATTCGACGCCTGGGCGGCGGAGTCGCCCGGCTTCTTCGTTGGTCGGCCCGTCGTTCTGGATGTCACCGGCCTCGAGCTGGACAAGGCGGCCCTGGCCAAGCTCGTCAGCGACCTGAACGAGCGCACCGTTCGAATCATGGGCATCGAGGGCTCGGATCCGGGCACGTGCGGCCTCGGCCTGCCGCCGTCGCTGAGCGGCGGTCGCGAAAAGGCCGTGGCGGACGTGCTCGACGCGCAGGCCGCGGTGTCCCTGCCGCCGGCCCCGCCGCGCAAGAGCAACGACCCGCTCGTGATCGACGGCGCGGTGCGCTCCGGCCAAGTCATTATTCATCCGGAAGGCGACGTGATCGTCACCGGATCGGTCGGCTCCGGGGCCGAGATCGTCGCGGGAGGCTCGATCCACGTTTATGGAACGCTGCGCGGCCGCGCCATCGCGGGCACCACCGGCGACGCCAAGGCGCGCATCTTCTGCCGCAAATTCGAAGCCGAACTCATGGCCATCGACGGGCTCTACAAGACCGCCGACAGCATGAGGCCAGAACTCCGCAGCCACGCCGTTCAGGCCTGGCTCGAAGGCGACGCCATCATCATGGCGGCGATGAACTGACCCTAACTGCAACCAACCGCCCGACGGCTGAAGCCGACGAACCGGGTTTGAGTCGAGGAGGACGAACGGAAATGGCCAAGGTCTTGGTCGTGACTTCGGGCAAGGGGGGCGTGGGAAAGACCACCTCCACGGCCGCTCTCGGCGCCGCGCTGGCGCAGAGCGGGCAGAGCGTCGTCGTGGTCGACTTCGATGTCGGCTTGCGCAATCTGGATCTCGTGATGGGCGCCGAGCGCCGGGTCGTCTACGACCTCATCAACGTGACGCAGGGTGACGCCAAGCTCTCGCAGGCGCTGATCCGCGACAAGCGGCTCGACACCCTTCACCTGCTGCCCGCCTCCCAGACGCGTGACAAGGACGCGCTGACCGAGGAAGGCGTCGCCAAGGTGATGGAAGAGCTGCGCGCCAAGTTCGACTGGGTGATCTGCGACAGCCCGGCCGGCATCGAGCGCGGCGCCTGGCTCGCCATGCGGCACGCCGACGTGGCCGTGGTGGTGACCAATCCGGAAGTCTCCTCGGTCCGCGACAGCGACCGCATCATCGGCCTGCTCGACTCCAAGACGCTGAAGGCCGAGCGCGGCGAGCGCATGGAGAAGCACCTGCTTCTCACCCGCTACGACACCGGCCGCGCCGAGCGTGGCGAGATGCTGAAGGTCGACGACGTCCTCGAGATCCTGTCGATCCCGCTGCTCGGCATAATCCCGGAGAGCGAAGAGGTGCTGCGCGCCTCCAACCTGGGCACGCCCGTCACCCTCTCCAACCCGGCCAGCACTCCGGCCCGCGCCTACGCGGATGCGGCCAAGCGGCTGAACGGCGAGAGCATCACCATGATGGTGCCGCAGAACCGCCGGAGCCTCTTCGGCAAGCTGTTCGGAAGGAAGGCTGCATGAGCATCCTGAACTTCTTCAACCGCCGCACCTCGGCGCCGGTTGCGCGGGACCGCCTGCAGATCCTCCTCGCGCACGAGCGCGCCATGGTGGGCCAGAACGACCTGGTGGGGGTTCTCCGCGAGGAGATCCTCGCCGTGATCGCCAAGCACGTGCAGGTGGAGCCCGAGCACGTGCGGGTGAAAATGGAACGCGGCGACGCCATCTCGACCCTGGAGGTCGAGGTCGACATCCCCGCCCAGGCGAAAGTGCGCATCGCGCTCTCGGCGTGAACCGCCGCGCAGAAACGAGCTGAACGGCCGCCCTGGGCGGCCGTTTTGCGTTTGAGGCTGCAACCCTCACCCCAGCCCTCTCCCTGTTCCAGGGAGAGGGGGCGCGGCGAGGCTCACCGCCGGGCGCGCCCTTCGCCCCGGCACGGGGAGAAGGTGGCCCGAAGGGCCGGATGAGGGGCAGCTCCCCCTCACCCCACCCGCGTCGCCTTGAGCCCGTCCTCGTCCGGCGCATAGCCCAGCCCCGGCGCGTCCGACATCACGATCCAGCCGTCCGCGTCCACGCGCAGCGGCTCGGCCATCATGTAGTCGCGGCGGTCCAGCCCCCACTCGGGCGGATCGAACGGATATTCCAGGTACACGCCCTCCGTCAGCCCGCAAACCAGGTGGGCGTTGGCCGTCACCCCCATGCCGTTGGTCCAGGTGTGCGGCGTGAACACCAGGTTCGCGGCCTGCGCCATGGCGGCGATGCGGCGCAGGCCCGTGATGCCGCCTACCAGCGCGGCGTCGGGCTGCAGCACGTCGAGACACCCGTCCGCGATGAGGTCGCGGAACTCGTAGAGCTCGCGCGTCATCTCGCCGCCCGCGACGCGCACGCTGGTCATCTCGCGCAGGCGCCGCATGCCTTCGCGGTCGGCCCGGTGCAGCGGCTCCTCCATCCAGTACACGCCGAGCCGCTCCAACTCGCGCGCCACCGGCAGCGCATCCTTCAGAGACCAGGCCGGGTAGGTGTCCCACGGCATGCGCCAACCCTGGTTGCAGTCCACCATGAGCTCCAGCCGGTCGCCCACCCGCGCCCGCACGGCTTCCAGCGCCCGGATGTCCTTGCGCCAGTCGCCCCGATGGAAGCGGATCTTCAGCGCCCGGAAGCCCTGCGCGAGGTAGCCCTCGGCCGCCTCCGCCAGCGCGGCGGGATCGCGCAGCGTGCCGGACGACGCGTAGGCGCGCACCCGGTCGGTGAGGCCGCCGAGCAGCTTGTAGACCGGCTGGCCCGTGATCTTGCCGGCGAGGTCCCACAGCGCGAGGTCCAGCGGCCAGCAGCGGCCATAATGGAACTGGATGTTCTCCAGCACCCGGTAGTGGCGCTCGATCGCGAGCGGGTCCTGCCCGACGAACAGGTGCTCGTGCCCGGCGAAGCCCACCATCATGTCGCCGGAGCCGACGCCCGTGATCCCCGCGTCCGTATGCACGCGCACCACCGTGGCGTCGAACGACGTGCGGGGCTTGGTGTCCCAGCTCGCGTGAAACGGCGGATCGTAGTCGAGCCGGTGCTGCGTGATCTCGATGCCGGTGATCTTCATGACGCCCTCAGCTCTGGCTCAGCACGGTCGCCGCGAAAGCGTCGATGTCGGCGTCCGTCACCGCCCGGCGGTTGGAGCGCCGCATGGCCTCGTTCTCGGGCCTGCGCATCTGCGCGGCGAGTTGCGCGGGCGTGACGCCCTCGCATTCGGCCGCCAGCGAAATCCGCACGCCTGTGGCCCGCATCAGCCGCTCGAACGCAACGGGCACGCGCGCGGCGTCCGCCCGCTCGCCCATCGCGGCCGCTACTGCCGCGAAGGGCCCGTCGTCGCCCTGGACGTTCCACGCCAGCGTGGCCACCATGGCGCAGCCCACCGCGCGGCCATGGTGGATGGGGCGCAGGGAGCCGAGCGCATGGCCGATATTGTGCCCGATCGCCGTGCCGGCGTTGTCGATCGCGACGCCCCCGAACGCCGCCGCGATCTGCATGGCGGCACGGGCCTCGAGGTCGCCCGGATGCGTCACGGCGCGTTCGAGGTTGGCGGCCGCGAGCCGGATCGCCGCACGCGCGTAGACGTCGTTGGCGGCGTTGCGGTTCGTGTTGGTGGAAGCCTCGATGGCGTGCACCAGCGCGTCGATGCCGGTGGCCGCCGTGAGGTGCGGCGGCAGGCCCACCGTCAGCACCGGATCGAGCACGATGCGGGCGGCCTTGAGCTCGTCGCCCCAGAACCACTGCTTGGAGCCGTCCGGCCCGCTCACGATGGCGACGCGGGTGGTTTCCGAGCCGGTGCCCGACGTGGTGGGAACGCAGATCACCGGCAGCGCCCCGGCCGGCAACGCGGCGGCGCACAGCGCATACGTCATGGCGGGCGCGGTTGAGCCCGCCACGGCGGCGACCAGCTTGCCGGCGTCCATCGCGGAGCCGCCGCCCAGCGCCACAACGGCGCGCGCGCCGGCCTCGCGCGCCAGCGCCGCCCCGGCGTCGACCTGCGCGTGCGTAGGGTCGCTCTTGATGTCCGCGTAGAGCACGGCCCCGAGCCCGGCGGCCCGCAGCGCCGCGAGCGCCTCGTCCACCATGCCGGACGCCTTGAGGCCGGGATCCGCCACCAGCAACACCGCCGCGCCCGGGCCGGCCAGGGCGGCCGCATGCGCGCCGATCTCGCCCAGCGCCCCCGCCCCCTGGATCATCGTCGGTATGCGATCGAGCGTCGCCGCCATGCTGTGTCCCCTCCGGCGCGCCGCGCCCATGTCAGCCTAGCTTGCGCTGGCCGGCCCGCAAGTCACTCCGCTAGCGGCGTGCCCCAGCACTCCGCCACAACCGTCGCGGCCACGAGCCCACGGTCGCCTTCCATGCCGGGCAGGTCGACCCGGTCCACATGGACGTCGATTTCCGGCGCTGATCCGCCCATCGCCAGCGCCCGGGTGCGCGCCGCCTCCACGGCGATCTCGCGGGCCCGCGCCAGAGCCTCCGCGGGGTCACTCATCGCGATGGGCTCGCCCTCCGCGTGGATGCGGTAGGCGCCGACCCCGGAGGACGAGATGTCCACCACGGCCTGGGCCTTCACGACGCCGACCGCCGCCCCCACCGCGTTGGCGACGTCGCCATGCGCGGGCAGCACGACCTCGCTCCCAAGTCGCCGGCCCACTTCGGGATAGAACACCGGCGCCGGCCCGCCCACCGCCACCACGGGCGCGACAGGCCCGATCGCGACCCGCAGGTTGCGCCAGCGCCCCTGCCCGCTCACGACCGCGTCCACAAGCCCGGCGGCGTCGCCCTCCAATGGCTCGCTGGCCAGCGCCTCCACGATCACGCGCGCCGACTTGGCCGCGGTGGCGTCGAACACCTCGGCGGCGAAGCGCCGGGCCGCCGCATCCGCCTCGGCCGGCCCGAGCGGCCCCGCCATCCGCAGCCGCCGCTCCAGAACAAGCGCGCCGAGCCGCGCGCCCTCCGCCGACCATTGCCCCTGCAGCCCCAGCACATGCGCGGCGTCGCTGGGCGTGAACCCTGCCACCGCGACCCGTCCCGCGCCAACCAGCCGCGCCAGCGCCTTTTGCTGCAGCGGCCCGTGGATCACTTCGCCCATCGGCGCCGGCCCCTTCGCAATCGAGGCCAGGATGTCGCGCTCCCGCCCGGCGCTCTCGCCAAGGTCCGCGCCCGCCTGTCCGAACGGCCGCAGCAAAAACTTGCCCGCATAGGGCGCGCCTTCGGGATCGTTGAGTTGGGCTTCGAGCCGCCGCAGCATCTCCGGATGCCGGTGCGCAAGCAGCGACAGCGGCACGACCTTGCCGGGCGCTAGCGTCACTCGGTTCCGCGCGTCCACCAGCACCTCGCTGTCGCCCCCGAGCCCGAAGGTCCGCATCGCGATGGCGCGCACCAGCGTGCGCCGCCCGCCGACCTGCGCGCCCTCGCGGTCGAGCTTGGGCCAGCCATTCTCCAGCACGGCGACGTCCGTGGTGGTGCCACCCACGTCCGCGATCACGAAGTCCGACAGGCCGGACAGGAACTTCGCCCCGATCACGCTCGCGGCCGGCCCCGACAGGATGGTCTCGATCGGACGCAGCGCCACGCTTTCGGCCGGCGCCAGCGTGCCGTCGCCCTTCACGACCATCAGCGGCGCCGCGATGGCGTGCCGCGCCATGACGGCGCGCACGGCCCCGATCAGCGCCGTGATGGCCCCGATGATGCGCGCATTCAGCGCCGCCGTGAGCGCCCGGCGCGGCGCGTCGAGCGCATGCGCGAGCTCGCTGGAGAGCGTCGCGGGCTTGCCGGCGATGCGCTCCACGATCTCGCGCGCCTGCCGCTCGTGGCCGGGATTGCGCACCGACCATTGCGACGCGACAGCGTAAGCCCCAACCTGCCCAGCCGTTTCGCGCACGAAGGCTTCCAGCGCCGTGACGTCGAGCCGCGCGGCCTCGCCGCCGCCATGGTCGTGCCCGCCCGCGATGCGGCCGATCCGCGTCCCGGGCAGCGCCCCCACGATCCCGGTCCGCTCCGCCATCGCGTCGTCGAAGCCGATCAGGATGGCGGCGATCGGCGAGCCGTGCCCCTCCACGATCGCGTTGGTGGCCAGCGTGGTGGAGAGCGACACCAGCGCGATGTCGTCGCCCCTGAGCCCGCCCGGCCTCCCCTCCCCGGCCGCGATCAGCACCCGGTCCAGCGCCTCGCCGACCCCGATCGCGAGGTCGCCCTTGGTGGTCAGCGCCTTGGCGCTCGCGATCACCCGCCGCGCGCCAGCGTCCACCACCACGGCGTCCGTGTAGGTTCCGCCCGTGTCGATGCCGACGACGAGGCGGGTCATGCGCCGGTCGCCCAGACGCGCCCCCTTCTCCCCCCGGGAGAAGGTGTCGGCGAAGCCGACGGATGAGGGACTGAAAGTCCGCGACCAGGGCTCAAAAGGCCAGCCTCGATGACGGACCGCCAGGCCCTCATCCGGCCCTTCGGGCCACCTTCTCCCGAGGGGAGAAGGGCGCACGCGTCTTCATCGTGGAGAAATGCTCTCCTCACGCCCGCAGGCGCTCGTTCTGCGGGTCGAACGGGCTCTCCTCCACCACCGTGCAGCGGTGCTTCTCGCCCAGGATGGTGATCTCCAGCTCCTGCCCGATCTCGCCGAGATCCGGCCGCACCATGCCGAGCGCCAGCGACTTGCCGCAGCGCCAGCCGTAGCCGCCGGACGTCGAGCGGCCGACAAGTTCGCCATTGAGCCACAGCGGCTCGGAGCCGCGCGCGTCCGCGTCCGTCACGCCGTGCACCTCGAGGGTGACGAAGCGGTTCTTGAACCCGCGCTCGCGCCACGCCACCAGCGCGTCCCGGCCAATGAACGCGCCCTTGTTGGGATGGACGAACCGATCCAGCCCGGATTCCAGCGCCGAATATTCGATCGAGAGTTCGCGCGGAATGAGCCGGTAGCTCTTTTCCAGCCGCAAGCTGTCCATCGCCTTAATGCCGAACGGCCGGATGCCGTACGGCTTTCCTGCCTCCATCAGCCGGTCGAAGATGTAGTTCTGCATCTCGATGGAGTGGTGCAGTTCAAAACCGAGCTCGCCCACGAAATTGACGCGCAACGCCCGGGCCGAGGCCGCCCCCACCGAAATCGTCTGCCCCGACAGCCACGGGAAGGCCCCGTTCGACAGGTCCGTATCCGTGAGCGTCTGCAGCACCTCGCGCGAGCGCGGCCCGGCCAGCACCAGCACGCCGTATTGCGTCGTCACCTTCTGCAGGTCCACCGAACCGTCGCGCGGCCGCAGCTTCTGCAGATAGTCCCAGTCGTGCCGCTCATAGGCGCCGGCGCCCACGAGATAGAAGCTCTGCGGGCCGATGCGCAGCACCGTGAACTCGCATCGCACGCCGCCGTTCTGCGACAGCAGATGCGTCAGCGCCAGCCGGCCGATCTTCTTCGGGATCCGGTTGGCCAGGATGGAGTCGAGCCACGCCTCAGCGCCCGGCCCGCTCACCACGTATTTGGCGAAGGCCGACATGTCCTGCAGGCCGACATTCTCCATCACGTTGCGGCATTCCTCGCCGACGAACGGGAAGTAGTTGGAGCGGCGGAAGCTCCAGCGCTCCTTCACCTTGCCGTCGCTGGTCGCCGGCGCGTGGTTCTCGTTGGTGAGCACGTCGTCGACGTTGAGCTCCTCCCCCGGAACCTCGTAGCCGGGCGGCGCGAACCAGCCCGGCCGCTCCCAGCCATAGACCGAGCCGAACACGGCCCCGAGCGCCTTCATGCGGTCGTAGCAGGGCGTCTGCCTGAGCGGCCGCGCCGCGGCGCGCTCCTCGTCCGGGTAATGCGTGGTGAAGACGTTGGCGTACGCTTCCTCGTTCTTGGCGCGCAGGTAGCCGCGAGACGCGTAGGGGCCGAAGCGGCGCGGGTCGACGCCCATCATGTCGATGGTGGGCTCGCCATCCACGATCCACTCTGCGAGCTGCCAGCCGGCGCCGCCGGCCGCCGTGACGCCGAAGGAATGGCCCTCGTTGAGCCAGAAGTTCTTCAGGCCCCAGGCCGGGCCGATGATCGGGCTGCCATCGGGCGTATACGCGATGGCGCCGTTATAGACCTTCTTGATGCCGACCTCGCCGAAGGCCGGCACGCGTGTAATTGCGGTCTCGATGTGCGGCGCCAGCCGGTCGAGGTCTTCCTGAAAGAGTTCGTACTCGCTTTGCGCGTCCGGGCCGTCCACGTAGCAGCAGGGCGCTCCGGTCTCGTAGGGGCCGAGCAGCAGGCCGCCGGCCTCCTCGCGCATGTACCAGGAGGAGTCGCTCTCGCGCAGCACGCCCATCTCGGGCAGGCCGTTGCGCTTGCGCTCCTGGATCGCCGGATGCGGCTCGGTCACGATGTACTGGTGCTCCACCGGGATCACCGGCACGTCGAGCCCCACCATCTGGCCGGTCTTGCGGGCGAAGTTGCCGGTCGCCGACACGACGTGCTCGCAGGTGATGTCGCCCTTGTCGGTCTTCACCAGCCACTCGCCCGAGGGCGTCTGCTCGATGCCGAGCACGGCCGTGTAGCGATAGATCTCGGCGCCGCGGCTGCGCGCGCCCTTGGCCAGCGCCTGGGTGAGATCGGCCGGCTGGATGTAGCCGTCCTGCGGATGCTGGATGGCGCCCAGGATGCCGTCCGTCTCGCACAGCGGCCAGATCTCCTTCAGCTGCGCGGGCGTGAGGACATTCACCTCAATGCCGCCGATCGTCCGCGCCACGCCGGCGTAGTACATGAACTCGTCCCAACGCGCCTTGGTGCGCGCCAGTCGGATATTGGACACCTGCTGGAAGCCGACATTCTGGCCGGTCTCGGCCTCCAGCGTGGCGTAGAGCCCCACCGAGTACTTGTGGATCTGCCCCACCGAGTAGCTCATGTTGAACAGCGGCAGCAGGCCGGCGGCGTGCCAGGTCGAGCCCGAGGTGAGCTCCTTGCGCTCGATCAGCACCACGTCCGACCAGCCCTTGCGGGCCAGGTGATAGAGCGTCGAGACGCCCACCACGCCGCCGCCGATCACGACCACGCGCGCGTGTGATTTCATGGTCCTGCTTCCCTCGACACGAACAAACCGGCGCATCGGCCCCGCCAACGCCGCAGCCTCGACTGTCGAGGCCCGCCGCGCAAGCGGCTCACCGCCCCCCGACCCCGACTGTCGGATGCGCGCCATGTCCCCCTCTGCCCGGGACGGGGCGAGGGGCTCGGTCGCGCCGGGACAACTCAGCGCCGCCCCCGCGTGAGGCGGCGGGGCGGCGCGCGCCTAGCGTGAGTGAAAGCGGACCGCATCCCCGGCGGCCCGACAAGCAGGCGCGAGGAACCGCATGAGCGACGAGGTCCAGAATCCCCGCGAGGCGCGCCGCGGGCGCGAGGCGCGCCGGGCCGCGCGGGCGCACCGCTCCGCCCTGTCGATCCCGTACATCACGCGAAACCTCCCGCTCACAGACGTGCTTTCGGCCGAGGGGCTGGAGATCATCGAGCGCAACGCCGAGACCATCCTGCAGGACGTCGGCATCGAGTTCCGCGACTACCCCTCCGCGCTCAAGCTCCTGAAGGACGCCGGCTGCGACATCCAGGGCGAGCGCGTGCGCTTTCCCCGCGGCCTCGCCCGCAAGCTGATCTCGACCGCGCCGAGCGACTACATCCAGCACGCCCGCAACCCGAAGCGCAGCGTCCACATCGGCGGCAAGGACACGGTGTTCGCGCCCGTCTACGGCTCGCCTTTCGTGCACGACATCGACAAGGGCCGCCGCTACGGCACCATCGAGGACTTCCAGAATTTCGTGAAGCTCGCCTATGCGAGCCCCTACATGCACCACTCGGGCGGCACCGTGTGCGAGCCCGTGGACCTGCCGGTCAACAAGCGCCATCTCGAGATGGTCTACGCGCATATGCGCTACTCGGACAAAGCCTATATGGGCTCAGTCACGCATCCGGACCGCGCGCAGGACACCGTGAACCTGTCGAAGATCCTGTTCGGCGAGGAGTTCGTCGCCAACAACACGGTCTGCACCAGCCTCATCAACGCCAACTCGCCGATGGTGTGGGACAACACCATGCTGGGCGCGGCGGAGGTCTACGCCCGCAACATGCAGGCCACCATCATCACGCCCTTCATCCTGTCCGGCGCGATGAGCCCCGTCACGGTGGCGGGCACGCTCGCGCAGGTGCTGGCCGAGGTGCTGGCCGGCGTCTCGTTCACGCAGCTCGTGCGCCCCGGCGCGCCCGTGATCTTCGGCACCTTCGTGTCGACGCTGTCCATGCAGTCCGGGGCGCCCACCTTCGGGACGCCCGAGGCGGCGCTCGCGATCTACGGCGCCGGCCAGCTGGCGCGCCGCTACAATCTGCCCTTCCGCACCGGCGGCTCGCTTTGCGCCTCCAAGCTCCCGGACGCGCAGGCCGCCTATGAGAGCGCGCAGACGCTGGTGCCGACGATCCATGCCGGCGCTAATTTCGTGCTCCACGCGGCCGGCTGGATGGAGGGCGGCCTCGCGTCTTCCTACGAAAAGTTCATGATGGACTGCGACCAGCTCGGCGCCATGCACGTACTGGCCAAGGGCATCGACCTTAGCGAAAACGGCCAGGGCATGCAGGCCTTCGCGGAGGTCGCGCCCGGCGGCCATTTCCTCGGCTGCGCGCACACGCAGGCGAACTTCGAGACCGCGTTCTACCGCTCCACGATCTCGGACAACAACTCCGTCGAGCAATGGGAGGCCGAGGGCCGCCTCGACGCCCCCCAGCGCGCCAACGCGTTGTGGAAGAAGACGCTGGCCGAATACGAGGCGCCGCCCATCGACCCCGGCGTGGACGAAGCCCTGCGCGAATACATCGACCGCAAGAAGGCCTCCATGCCAGACGCCACGCACTGAGCGAGGCGTTAGGCTGCGCTCGAACGCAGACGCAACCTCCCCGTCATTGCGAGCGACAGCGAAGCAATCCAGTCTAATTGTCTGGCCGTTAGGCTGGATTGCTTCGCCTCCGGCTCGCAATGACGGACGCGCGGCCCAAGCTGATGCAAGCAATTGGCGGCTCGATGGGCCGTCATCCCCGGCGACCTGCGCAGCAGGTCGGGAAGGGGATCCAGTGGCCATGGGCGCAGCTGCCCTGGATCCACTTCCCGGCGCTGCGCGCCGCCGGGGATGACGGAGAGGTCGGTGACCGCAATGCCCGGAATGGTCGCAGGGCGCGCCCGCTGCTCGCGCCAGCCCACACCCCTTCCCCATGACAGTTTTGTGATCCACCATGCGCCACACCGCCGCGCTCGAGGCGGGATAGCCGATTGGAGCACCCGATGCGTTTCAGCCGTTTCACCATTTCCGTCGCGGCCGTTCTGGCCACCACCTCGCTGGCCGCCGCGGCCGACCCGGCGTCCTGCAAGACGGTGCGTTTCTCGGACGTCGGCTGGACCGACATCACCGCCACCACGGCCGCGACCTCGCTGGTGCTGCAGGGCCTGGGCTATACGGCAAAAACCGACGTCCTCGCCGTGCCGGTGACCTACACGTCCATGAAGAACAAGAACATCGACGTGTTCCTGGGCAACTGGATGCCCACCATGGAGGCGGATCGGAAGCCCTATGTGGACGACAAGTCCGTGGAGGTCGTCGGCGTCAACCTGGAAGGCGCCAAGTACACGCTCGCGGTGCCGGCCTACACCTATGAGGCGGGGCTGAAGACCTTCGCCGACATCGCCAAGTTCAAGACGCAGCTGGCCGGCAAGGTCTACGGCATCGAGCCGGGCAACGACGGCAACCGGCTGATCCTCGACATGATCAAGGACAACAAGTTTGAGGTGAAGGACTTCGAACTGGTGGAGTCCAGCGAGCAGGGCATGCTCGCCCAGGTGGAGCGCGCCACCCGCCGCAAGGAGCCGATCCTGTTCCTCGGCTGGGAGCCCCACCCGATGAACACCAAGTACCAGATCAAGTATCTGGCCGGCGGCGACGACATCTTCGGTCCGGACCTCGGCGGCGCCACCATCTACACCAACACGCGCGCCGGCTATTCGGCCGAGTGCCCCAATGTCGGCCAGCTGCTGAAGAACCTGAAGTTCACGCTGCAGATGGAAAACGAGATCATGGGCGCGATCCTGTTCGACAAGCAGGAGGCCGACAAGGCCGCGGGCGACTGGCTCAAGAAGAACCCCGCCGTGCTCGACGGCTGGCTCAAGGACGTGACCACGCTGGACGGCAAGCCCGGCCTCCCTGCCGTCAAGACCGCGCTCGGGTTGAAGTAACTGATATGCGCGGGCGCGCCTTCTCCCCCTGGGAGAAGGTGGCCCGAAGGGCCGGATGAGGGACTAACGGCCGGGATTTGGTTGCCGGAGAAGCTCTTCCGGCGAGGCCAGTCCCTCATCCGTCCGCTCCGCGGACACCTTCTCCCGGCGGGAGAAGGACACCGTCGGCGATGTCGTGCGTAGCGGGAAAAGAACGCCATGGAGAGCTGGTTCACCGGAGCGGACAGGAAGATCCCGCTCGGCAAGTGGATGGAAGCGGCCGTCGGGGCGCTGAACGACCACGCGCAGGCGGTGTTCGACGCTATCTCGTTCGGCCTCGGCGCGGTGATCATGGCGTTCACGGCGGCG
Source organism: Alsobacter sp. P4_H11 (assembly GCF_056400925.1). Lineage (NCBI taxonomy): Bacteria > Pseudomonadati > Pseudomonadota > Alphaproteobacteria > Hyphomicrobiales > Alsobacteraceae > Alsobacter > Alsobacter sp. P4_H11. The sequence goes on along the minus strand of NZ_JBFUKI010000004.1, from coordinate 20,756 downwards.
CTGCTCTGGTTCCCGCCGGTCGTGCTGATCCTCGCCTTCGCGGCGCTCGCCTATGCGCTGCACCGCTCGTGGGGCCTGAGCCTCTTCATCGCGCTCGCCTTCGCGCTGATCGTGAACCTCGGCTACTGGAAACCCACCATGGAGACGCTCTCCCTGGTGCTCTTCGCCACGCTCACCTGCGTGCTGATCGGCGTGCCAATCGGCATTGCGGCGGCGCACCGGGCCTGGCTCTACACCGCCATCCGGCCGGTGCTGGACCTGATGCAGACCATCCCGACCTTCGTGTACCTGATCCCCACCCTGATCCTGTTCGGCCTCGGCGTCGTGCCGGGCCTGATCTCGACCGTGATCTTCTCGCTGCCCGCGCCCATCCGGCTCACCTATCTGGGCGTCTCCTCCGTCCCCACCCCGCTGATCGAGGCCGGCGAGAGCTTCGGCGCGACCAAGCGCCAGCTGCTCTGGAAGGTGGAGCTGCCCTACGCGCTGCCCACCATCATGGCGGGCGTCACGCAGTGCATCATGCTCAGCCTCTCCATGGTGGTGATCGCCGCGCTGGTCGGCGCAGACGGGCTCGGCAAGCCGGTGGTGCGGGCGTTGAACTCCGTCAATGTCGCGATGGGCTTCGAGGCCGGGCTCGCGATCGTGATCCTCGCCATCGTGCTCGACCGGCTGTTCAAGCAGCCCGAACGCCGGCGCGGAAACTGAGCCATGGCGGAGACCGAAACCGCGATTGCATTCCGCGACGTCGACATCATCTTCGGCGATCGGCCCAAGGAGGCGCTGCGCCTCCTCGACGAGGGCCGGACGCGCGCCGAGATCCAGGCCGCCACCGGGCAGGTGCTCGGCGTCGCGGGCGCCAGCCTGGCGGTGCGGCGCGGCGAGATCTGCGTGCTCATGGGCCTGTCCGGCTCCGGCAAGTCGACGCTGCTGCGCGCCGTGAACGGCCTCAACAAGGTGACGCGCGGCGAGGTGCTGCTGCGGCACGAAGGCCGCATGGTGGACGTCGCCTCGGCCGACGCCGCGACGCTGCGCGCCGTGCGCACACAAAGCGTCGCCATGGTGTTCCAGCAATTCGCCCTGCTGCCCTGGCGCACCGTGGCCGAGAATGTCGGCTTCGGCCTCGAATTGCGCGGCATGCCCAAACCCGAGCGCGACCGCATCGTGGCCGACAAGCTGCGCATGGTGGGCCTCGACAGCTGGGCGAACCGCTACGCCAACGAGCTCTCGGGCGGCATGCAGCAGCGCGTCGGCCTCGCCCGCGCCTTCGCGACGGACGCCGACATCCTGCTGATGGACGAGCCCTTCTCGGCGCTCGACCCCCTGATCCGCACCAAGCTGCAGGACGAGTTGCTGGACCTGCAGCGCAATCTCGGCAAGACGATCCTGTTCGTCAGCCACGATCTCGACGAGGCGCTCAAGATTGGCCGGCACATCGCCATCATGGAGGGTGGCCGCATCGTCCAGTTCGGCACGCCCGAGGACATCGTGCTGCGCCCGGCCGACGACTACGTCCGCGAGTTCGTCGCCCACGTGAACCCGCTCAACGTGCTCACCGCCTACAACGTCATGCGCGACTCGCGCGATCTTGAGGGCGCCGGCGACGGCTGGGTCTGGCTGGACCGGCGTCGCACCACGCGCTTCCGGGTCGACGGCGACCGCAAGGTCACGGCGGCGGAGCGCGACGGCGCCGCGGCGCCATGGCAGGATTGCAGCGTCGACCCGGCCGGCTGGCTGAAAGGCCCCGCGCTGGCCTTCTGGGCCCGCCAAGACACGCCGTTGCGCGACGTCATGGTGGCCATGCAGCGCAATGCCGCCCCGGTTGCGGTGTTCGACGCCGATGACCGCTTCGTCGGCGCCATCGGCGTCCGCGACGCGCTTGCCGGCGTGCTGCGGCGGAGCGAGGGGGAGTAGGGCAGCGCTAGGCGGGTTTATGAGGCTCCACCTCCGAGCGCGATCCCTCTCCCTCTGGGAGAGGGGCAGGGGTGAGGGCCTAGAAGCAGCACGACGGCCAAATAACCGGCAGCAGCACGGCCCGGCCGCCCTCACCCCTGCCCCTCTCCCGCCCTGCGGGAGAGGGAACGCGCTCCGTCACGGAGCAAAATGCCTACCGCTGCGCCGTCTCCCACTGCGGGTGCACGAAAGCCGGCGCGTTGCTGGCCGGCGGCGGCTCCCGCCCCCGGATCAGGTCCGAGGCCTTCTCGCCAAGCATGATCGCGGGCGCGTTGAGGTTGCCGGTCGTGATCGTCGGGAACACAGACGTGTCGGCCACCCGCAATCCCTCGACGCCGATCACCCGCAGCTCCGGATCCACCACCGCCAGCGGGTCGTCCGCCGCGCCCATGCGGCACGTGCCGCACGGGTGGTAGGCGCTCTCCAGCTTCTCGCGCAGGAACGCGTCGATGGCCTCATCGGCGACCACGCCCGCGCCCGGCTGCAACTCCTCGCCGCGATAAGGGTCGAACGCCGCCTGCGCGAAGATCTCGCGCGTCAGCCGCACGCTGGCGCGCATCTCCTCCCAGTCGTCCGGATGGCTCATATAGTTGAAGCGGATCACCGGCTTGGCGAACGGGTCCGGCCCGCGCAGGCGCACATGGCCGCGGCTCTTGGACCGCATGGTGCCGACATGGGCCTGGAAGCCGTGCGCGTTGGCGAGACTGCGGCCGTCATACGTGATGGCGAGCGGCAGGAAGTGGTACTGGATGTCCGGCCACCGCACCCCGGCGCGGCTGCGAATGAAGCCGCAGCTTTCGAAGTGATTGCTGGCCCCGAGCCCGGTCTTGAACGCCATCCAGCGCAGCCCGATCAGCGCCTTGGCCCAGAGGCTCATGGACGAATACAGCGTGATCGGCTGCCGGCTCGCCACCTGGAAGTAATATTCCATGTGGTCCTGCAGGTTCTCGCCCACACCGGCCCGGTCGGCCAGCACGAGCAGGCCGAGCCGCGCCAGCTCCGCCCCCGGCCCCACGCCCGAAAGCTTCAACAGCGCCGGCGAATTGATGGCCCCGCCCGCCAGGATCACTTCGCGGCGGGCCATGACCTGCCGTTCCGGCCCGCTTGGGCCCCCGACACGGTACGCGACGCCAACGGCGCGTCGCCCTTCAAAGAGGATCCGCGTCGCCATCGCGAGCGGCGTCACGCGCAGGTTCGCCCGCGCCATCGCGGGGCGCAGATAGGCGTTCGCGGCGCTCCACCGCCGGCCCGCATGGATGGTGCGGTCCATCCGGCCGAAGCCTTCCTGCCGAAAGCCGTTGATGTCGTCCGTTTCGGCGTAGCCGGCCTGCCGGGCGGCGTCGATGAATGCGCGATACAGCGGATTGGCCATGGGCCCGTAGCTGGTGTGCAGCGGCCCGTCCCCGCCCCGATAGGCGTCGCCGCCCTCCTCCCGGGTCTCGGCGCGGCGGAAATAGGGAAGCACCCGGGCATAGTCCCACCCGCGCGCGCCCTGCTCGGCCCAGCCGTCGAAATCCTGCGCGTTGCCGCGCACATACACCATGCCGTTCACCGAGGACGAGCCGCCCAGCACCTTGCCGCGCGGCACGTGCAGCACGCGGTTGTTGAGGTGCGGCTCGGGCTCGCTCGCGTAGCGCCAGTCGTATTTGGCCGAGTTCATCGGGATCGACAGCGCGCTCGGCATCTGGATGAAGGGCGAGCGATCGCCCCCGCCCGCCTCCAGCACCGCGACCGTCACGGCCGGGTCCTCGCTCAACCGGTTGGCGAGCACGCAGCCGGCCGATCCGGCGCCCACGATGACGTAGTCGAAGCTGTCGACCGAGGATCGGGAAGGCATTCGGTTCCGACGCTGCTCCTGCCGCGACGCACGGCGCGCCCATACTGGACGCTGCGCGCCGGGGCGCAGCGAGTCCATCCGCCCCCTTCTGGCCTGGAAGCGTCAGCCGTTGCCGGGGGGAGCTGTGGGGAGCGCCCCCTCCCCACACAAGTCCCCTCTCGAAGCGCCCCTCCCCACCAACCACACCCCTCATCCTGAGGAGCAGGCCCCCTTGGGCCTGCGTCTCGAAGGACGAGGGGATCCCAGGAGGCTGCTTGGCCGAGCACACTGGAGTCCCTCGTCCTTTGAGACGCATCGCCAAGGGGCGACGCTCCTCAGGATGAGGGACTTAGTAGCGGGTAGTGGGTGCGAGGCGCGAGACTACGCGCGGTCGCCGCCAAACCGCGGCTTGCCGTTGCTCAGCTCATAATAGTCCGACTTGTCGTCGCAGAAGATGTGCTCGCGGATCGTCAGCCCGGTCGGCGGGTCGAGCGAACCGGCCGCGATGCTGGTCACGTCGCCGCCGGTCGGGCGCCAGAACAGCGCGCCGCCGCAGCGGCCGCAGAAGCCGCGCTCGGCTTCGGGCGAGGAGCGATACCAGCGCAGCGTCTCGTCCGACGAGAAATCGATCGCGTCCGTCCGGGCCTGCGTGGCGGGCAGGAAATGGCCGGTGGTCTTGCGGCACTGCGAGCAGTGGCAGGCGACGATGTCGCGCAGCGGGCCCCTCACCTTGAAAGCCACGCCGCCGCACAGGCAAGAGCCGGTGGCCCGCACCGGCTCCGTCACTGCAAGCCTCGCCGCTCGTGCGAGGGCGTGCGGCCGAAGTGCTCGCTGTAGCATTTGGAGAAATGCGACGCCGACACGAAGCCGCAGGCGAGCCCGATCGTCAGGATCGGCATGGAGGTCTGCCGCAGCAGGAAGCGCGCCCGGTTCAGCCGCAGGCTGAGGTAATACTTGGTCGGCGCCTCGCCGATATATTTGCGGAACAGCCGCTCGAGCTGCCGCGTCGAGAGCCCCACCTCGTCGGCCAGCTCCGCGCAGGAGAGCGGCGTCTCCAGGCTCTTCTCCATCTCGGAAACGACCGCCAGCAGCTTGGGATGCGCCACGCCCAGGCGGGCCCGCAGTTCCATGCGCTGGCGCTCGTGCGAGTCGCGCTGGCGATGGTGGATCAGCTGGTCGGTCACCTGGGCGGCGATCTCCGGCCCCTTCTGCTTGGCGATCATCGACAGCATCATGTCGATTGCGGCCGTGCCGCCCGCGCAGGTGAAGCGGTTGCGATCGATCTCGAACAGCTCCTGGGTGACGTCGATGTCCGAGAATTCCTCCCGGAAACTGTCGTTGTTCTCCCAGTGGATGGTGCATTTGCGACCCGCCAGCAGCCCCGCCTTGGCGAGCACGTGCGTGCCGGTGCACACCGCGCCGATCTGCACGCCGTAGAAGGCCAGCGTGCGCAGCTTGGCGATCAGCGCCCCATGGTCGAAGCGGTGCACGTCCACCCCGGCGCACACCACCACGGCCGGCATGGGGCCGACATCCGCATATCCGCCGTCCACCGCGATGCTGACGCCGTTGGAGGCCGTCACGGGCTGGCCGTCCGGGGAGAAGATGCGCCAGCCATACAGCGTCTTGCCCGAGCAGCGATTGGCCAGGCGCAGCGGCTCGATCGCGGACGTGAACGCAATCATCGAGAAGTCCGGCACCATCAGGAACCCGAAGGTGTGCACGCTTTCGGGCGCGCCGAAGGTGGACGCGGTCGCGACAGGCGCGGGCGGAGCCTCGCCGACGGATGACAATTGTGGCGTGCGAAACATCGTGACGTATCCCCTCAGCGACATCACGGCATCAGCTTCCGACCGATTGAAGCACGAAGCCTATCGATTGGCGACACGCGATGTCGCCAATGGGATATTCCGACGGGGGATTGACGTCGGCGTCAGCCGGAGGCGGCCGGCTTCGCTGGTTCGGAAGCGACAGCCGTCAGGCGCCCGCGGCGGCGCTCGACCGGCGGCTCCGCCGCGCCGCCCTCGCTCACGCTGCGGCGCAGGGTCTCGATCTCCTGCTGCAGGGCGCGCCGGTCCGCCCGGGCGGCTTCGAGGGCCCCGTCGGCGGCCGCCTTTTCGGTGCGCAGCTTCTCGACGAGGTCGGCCCGGGTGGTGAGCGCCGAAACATCCATCGCGTGGGCTCGCTCGGAGGCCGCAAGCGCCGCCTCGGCCCGCATCGTCTCGGTTTCGAGCCGTCCCTTGAGATCCTCGATTTCGGTTCTGGCAGCCTCGATCGCCGCAACGTCCTCCTCGCGCTGGGTGCGCAAGGTTTCGATCATCCGGTCGCGGTCGTCGCGCTCCTGTCCGAGCGCCTCAACCTTGTGATCGAGAACGGCGCGGCGCGTTTCAAGCTCGCTGAGCCGCGTGTCGCGCTCGGCGACCTCGATCCGCGCCTGGGCGAGGCTGCGCTCCGCGTCCGAGATGTGCAGGCGCAGTCCGTCCACGGAGGTCTCCAGGGTGGCGATCACGAGGCGGCGCTCCTCGCTGAGTTCTTCCAGGGCCGCATGGGCGCGCTGCAGGTTCTCGAGCTCCTGGCGCCGGGCGACGAGGTCCTCGGTCGTGATCTTCAACTCGCCGGCGGTGCGGTCGAGGTCCGCGGCCGTGGCCGCGAGCGTGTCGCGCGTCGTCACGAGATCGGCGTCGAGCTCTGCGATGGTCTGGTCACGCGTGGCGACGACGGTCTGGAGATCGCTGATCTGGACGGCTCGGCGGCCCAGCTCGGCCATGTCGTCGGCGTGCGACTTCGCCACCGCGTCGGCGCGCAGTTCAACGCGTCGCGCCTCCACGGCCATTTCGGCGCGCAAATGGTCTCGCTCGGCGGCGATTTCGGCGAGCGACATCGGCAGCCGGGCCTCGACCCTGCGGCGGGCGAGGCGCTCGGCCCGGCGCGATAGCGCGGGCAACACCAGAAGAGCCAGCAGGGCCGCCGTCAAAAAGCCCAGGGCGAAGATCATCCCGGTTTCGATCACCGCCGCGGGCCTCTCCGATCACTCTCGCGGCTGAGCATCGCACGCCGACGAGTTCTTTTCCAACCCGCAACGCCGGCTTGCAACCGCTGGCCCCTGCCCGGGGCGAATTCGTTCAGAAGGGGTTCCAGGTCGAGCTCGGCGTGAACTTGAGGTAGCCGACATTGACGCCGAGACGCGCGCCGACCCCCGAGCTGATCGGCACCACCACCATCTGGTCCGCCACCAGCGCCGTCATTCCAAAGCCGCCGACGAAATAGGCCGAGCCATCCACCCCGCCGAAACGCTGGAACAGCGCGTCCGTGGACGGCATGTTGTAGACCAGCATCATCGTCCGCGCGCCCTGGCCGCCGAAGTCGAAGCCGAAAGACGGACCCTGCCAGAAGATGCGCCGGTCGCCGGCGTTGCGGGTGTAGAGCACGCCCTCGCCGTAGCGCAGGCCGCCCACGAAGGCCGCCCCGCCCTCCTGGCCGAGGATGTATCCGTTCGGCTGGCCCCATCGGCGCGTCGCCTCCTCGATCGTCAACGCGAGACCGCGGGTGACGTTGCCGAAGAAGCGATGTCCGGAGTTCACCAGCTCGTCGGACGAATAGGCTGCCGGGGGCGGAGGAGGATTGCGCCTGTTCTGCGCGAGCGCAGCTTCGGCCGAGCACACGGAGAGGATGAAGAGGGCGGCGCGCGCCAGATGGCGCATGCTGATGATCATGAAGCTCCTCCCGTCACGCGCGCAGCGAATCGCCGGGTGGTGAACCGCGTCAACGCAACTGCAAGCGCCATCGTGCTAGATGCAGCCGGACGGCCGCATGGTGATCGAATCAACCCGATGTTACAGTCCAGACGAAGTATGACGCAGGCAAGGCCCTTTCGCGCCTCCATCTTGGCCTTGGCCCTGTTCTGCGCGCTCGCTCCCGCAAAGGCTGACGACATCGGGGTGACGACGCAGCGGATCGTCGTGGATCCGCTCAGCGGGCTCGCGCTCTACGGCTATGATCCGGTCGCCTATTTCATCGACAAAACCGCAGCGGCGGGGCGTCCATCCTTCGAGTGGCGCTGGGCCGGCGCCACCTGGCGCTTCGCCTCGGAGGCCAACCGGGCCGAGTTCATGCGCAACCCGGAGGCGTTCGCCCCCGCTTACGGCGGCTATGACGGCGAGGGCGTGCTGCGCCGCACGCCGATCGCGGCCGATCCCACGATCTTCGTGCTGCGCGACGACCGCGTTTTCCTGTTTCGCTCGCCGGAAGCCAAGCAGCTTTTCTTCTCGTCTGGCGGCATCGAGGCGGCGGACAAGCTATGGCCCGGCATGCTGAAGGAGCTCATCCCCTGAGCGGCGCGGGCGCACTCGGGTCGCGCCTCACTTTCAAGGCGGCGCTGGGCGGTGTATCCGCATGAGGGCGGCCTTTGCCGATTCGGCGCCGAACGGCGGAGATACTCAATGACGGCCATCACTCTCGACGCACTCGACCTGTCGGCGCTGCTGTGCAGCCGCGTCTGCCACGACGTGATCAGCCCCGTCGGCGCCATCGTGAACGGTCTCGAGGTGCTCGAGGACGAGAAGGACGAGTCCATGCGCGGCTTCGCGCAGGACCTCATCAAGAAGAGCGCCCGCCAGGCCTCGGCCCGGCTGCAGTTCGCCCGCCTGGCCTTCGGGGCCGCCGGATCGGCCGGCGCGGCCATCGACACCGGTGACGCCGAGCAGGTGGCGCGGGGCTTCATTCACGACGAGCGCACTACCCTGAACTGGCACGCGCCGCGCGTGCTGCTCCCCAAGAACCAGGTCAAGCTGCTGCTCAACCTCCTGGTGATCGCCACGACGACGATCCCGCGCGGCGGCGTCATCGACCTCACCCTGACGGTAGAGGGCGACAAGGGCACGTTCCACATCGCCTCGAAGGGCATCAACGCCCGCATCCCGCAATCGGTGCCCGGCCTGCTCGCCGGCGCGCCCGAAAGCGGCTCCGTGGACGCCCACGGCATCCAGCCCTTCTACGCCGGGCTGATCGCCCGCGCGGCCGGCATGAGCGTCGATCTCACCATCGAGGGCGACACGGTCACCATCCTGGCCAAGCCGCAGGTGGAATAGCGCGGCGGCGATACGGTTTCCTCGCGAAACCTGGGCCACCCGCAACCTATCATCAACGCTTCATGGGCATGAATGGTCGACGGCGCCGGACGCGGCGCCTGACCGGGAATCCCCATGGACGACGTTCTTCGCGAGTTTCTGACCGAGACCTTTGAAACGGTCGAAAACGTCGATCGCGAACTCGTGCAGTTCGAGCGCGAGCCGAACAACGCCACCATGCTGGCGCATATCTTCCGGCTTGTTCACACCATCAAGGGCACCTGCGGCTTTCTCGGCCTGCCCCGTCTCGAAGCGCTGTCGCACGCGGCCGAAAGCCTGATCAGCCGCTTCCGCGAGGGCGCTCCCGTCACCACCGAGGCGGTGACGCTGATCCTGCTCACGATCGACCGGATCAAGATGATCCTGCGGACCCTGGAAGAAAGCCAGGCCGAGCCCGACGGGCAGGACACCGACCTGATTGACGAACTCACGGCGCGCGCCGAGGGCCGCGAACCCGAGCACTCCGTCGTCGACCATGCGCAGCCGGAGACAGCCGTGGCGGAGCGCGCTCCGAGCGCGCCGGCCCCGGCCGCGCAACTCGTTGCGGATTCCGCGCCGGACGGCGTCGAGCATGCCGAAGCGCAGCGCTCCCGGGCGCACCCCGGCAAGGCCATGCCGGCTCGCCCGAACGGGCAAGGCGGCGCCAATTCAGCGCAGTCCATTCGAGTCGGCCTCGACACGCTCGAAGGCTTGATGACGATGGTCTCGGAGCTGGTGCTGACCCGCAACCAGCTGGTCGAACTGGCCCGGCACGACGAGAACAGCGATTTCAAGGGACCGCTCCAGCGGCTGTCGAGCGTCACCGCCGAGCTGCAGGAGCGGGTCATGAAGACCCGCATGCAGCCCATCAGCACGGCCTGGCAGAAGCTGCCACGGCTGGTGCGCGACCTTTGCGCCGAACTCGGCAAGGACATCGAGCTCGCGCTGACGGGCGCTGAGACCGAGCTGGACCGCCAGGTCCTCGAGCTTATCAAGGACCCCTTCACGCACCTCATCCGCAACGCGGCCGACCACGGCATCGAGACGCCCGAGGAACGCCGCCTCGTCGGCAAGCCGGCGCGCGGCACGATCCGCATCTCGGCCGTGCACGAGAGCGGCACCATCACGATCGAAGTCGCGGACGATGGGCGCGGGCTCGACGTCGGCAAGATCGCCGCCAAGGCGCTTGAACGCGGCCTCGTCAGCCCCGGCGAACTCGAGCGCATGAGCGACGAGCGCATAGCCCGCTTTATCTTCGAACCCGGGTTCACCACGGTTTCGCACGTTTCGCACGTCTCCGGCCGCGGCGTCGGCATGGACGTGGTCCGCACCAACATCGAGTTGATCGGCGGATCGGTCGACGTCCGCTGGGTGCCGGGCGAAGGCTCCACCCTGACGATGAAGATCCCGCTCACGCTTGCGATCGTGGCGGCGCTGATCATCGAGGCCGGCGGGCAGCGCTTCGCCATCCCGCAGGTGGCGGTTCTCGAACTCGTTCAGCCGCGCGCCACGTCCGAGCATCGCCTCGAATCCATCAACGGAACCTGGCTGCTGCGCCTGCGCGAAACGCTGCTGCCCGTGGTGCGGCTGAGCGCAATCCTCGGGCTCGACCCGGTCGGCGAGCGCTTCGATCCCGAGGACGGGTTCGTGGTCGTCCTCAAGCTCGGCAAGCGGTCTTTCGGGCTGGTGGTCGACAAGGTTTTCCACACCGAAGAGATCGTCGTGAAGCCGATCTCCAACATCCTGAAGCCGATCAACATCTTCTCTGGCAACACGATCCTGGGCGACGGCCGCGTGATCCTGATCCTGGATCCCAACGGCATCGTGCAGCGGATCGGCCACGGTCCCACGATGACGCGTCCGGAGCGCGACGAAGTCGCCCCGCGCCGCCGCGTGCAGGAGGACAAGACCTCCTTCCTGGTCTTCCGCGCCGGCCAGGGCGAGGTGAAAGCCGTGCCGCTCGCAGCCGTGACCCGGCTCGAGGAGTTCGACGTCTCCAAGATCGAGACCGTGGGCGGCCGCATCGTCGCCCAGTACCGGGGCGACCTGATCCCGATCGTCCCGGCAGTGCCTGGCTCTCCCCTCCACGCCAGCGGCATCCAGCCCGTCCTGGTGTTCTCCGAGGGCGATCGCACCGCCGGCATCGCGGTGGACGAGATCGTCGACATCGTCGAGGACCATCTCGACATCAAGGCGACCGGCCAGGCGCCCGGCATTGTCGGCTCCGCCGTGATCCGCGGGCGCGCCACCGAGATCATCGACGTCGCGCATTTCCTGCCGCTGGCCTATCCGGACTGGTTCCATAACGCCGCCTCGCCGACCCCTGCCCGCTCCAACCGGGTGCTGCTGGTGGACGGCGCGCCCTTCTTCCGCGGCATGCTGCTGCCCGTGCTCAAGGCCGCCGGCTACGACGTGGTCGCGCTCGCCGAGTTCGACGCCGCGCTCGCGCTGGCCCAGCGCAGCGCCGACAGCTTTGCGGTCGTAGTCGCCGACATCGAGTCGCGCGGCCGCAACGGGTTCGATCTGGCCGAAGGCCTGCAGGCGGACCGGCGCACGGCCGAACTGCCCATCATCGGGCTCGCGTCGCGGCTGCAGCCGGCCGCGCTCGAGCGCGCCCGCGCGCTCGGCATCTTTGACGTGGTCGCCAAGTTCGATCGCACCGGCCTCATCGAGGCGCTCGCCGAGGCGACCCAGCACAGGGAGGCCGTGGGCTCATGACGCTGATGCCGCGATCCGGCTTCGAGGACGTCGAGACGACGTCCGAAACCCGCGAATTCGTCACCGTGCTGGTGGACGGGCAACTGTTCGGCCTGCCGATCGAATGCGTGCACGACGTGTTCATCGCCGCCGAGGTCACGCCGGTTCCGCTGGCGCCGCCCGAAGTGGCCGGCCTCCTCAATCTGCGCGGCCGGGTCGTCACCACCCTGTCGCTGCGCCGCATCCTGAAGCTCGACGACGTCGACCAGAAGCCCAGCCGCATGGTGGTGGGCGTCGAATATGGCGGCGAATCGTTCGGCCTCGCGGTGGACGGCGTCGGCGAGGTGCTCAGCCTCGGCACGGCCGAACTGCAGCCCAATCCGATCAACCTCGATCCACGCTGGGCCAGGATCGCGGCCGGCATCCACTGGCTCGAGAACGGGCTTCTCGTGGTGATCGACATCGAGGCCATTCTTGGTCCCGCTTCGCATTCGGAGGGCGCCCGGCTGGCGTCGTTCTCCCCGTCAAAGGGATTTCAATCATGAAGACCTGTCTCGTCGCCGATGATTCTCCCGTGATCCGCAAGGTCGCCCGCCGCATTCTCGAGGGGCTCGATTTTCGCGTCGAGGAGGCGGAAGACGGGCAGCAGGCGCTCGCCGCCTGCCAGCGCAGCATGCCGGACGCCGTGCTGATCGACGGCTTCATGCCGGTGATGGACGGCTTTGACTTCTGCAAGGCGCTGCGGCGCACGCCGGGCGGCGGCGTCCCCAAGGTGCTGGTCTGGAACACCGAGAACGAGGTCGCCGTGATGGCCCGCGCCATTCACGCCGGCGCCGACGACGTGCTGCTCAAGCCCTTCGACCGCGCCCAGATGACCAACAAGCTCACCGAAGTCGGCCTGATCCAGGCGCGCTGACGCCCGCCACGGCCGCATGCAAGCGCAAAAAACCCCGCCGGCGGCGGGGTTTTTTAGTTGGTTCGAGCGGGTGGCCTCAGGCCGGGATGCGCTCTTCGGTCTCGTTCGGCTCGCGCAGCACGTAGCCGCGGCCCCAGACGGTCTCGATGTAGTTCTTGCCCTGCGACGCGTTGGCGAGCTTCTTGCGCAGCTTGCAGATGAACACGTCGATGATCTTGAGCTCGGGCTCGTCCATGCCGCCGTAGAGATGGTTCAGGAACATCTCCTTGGTGAGCGTGGTGCCCTTGCGCAGGCTCAGGAGCTCCAGCATCTGGTACTCCTTGCCGGTCAGGTGCACCCGGGCGCCGGAGACTTCCACCGTCTTCTGGTCGAGGTTCACGATCAGGTCGCCCGTGGTGATCACCGACTGGGCGTGCCCCTTCGAGCGACGCACGATGGCGTGGATGCGGGCGACCAGTTCGTCCTTGTGGAACGGCTTGGTCAGGTAGTCATCGGCGCCGAAGCCGAGGCCGCGAACCTTGTCCTCGATGCCGGCCAGGCCGGAGAGGATCAGGATCGGCGTCTTGACCTTTGCGACCCGAAGGCTGCGCAGAACCTCGTAACCCGACATGTCGGGGAGGTTCAGGTCGAGCAGGATGATGTCGTAGTCGTACAGCTTGCCGAGGTCGATGCCTTCCTCGCCGAGATCCGTCGTATAGACGTTGAAATTCTCGGACTTGAGCATCAACTCGATGCTCTGGGCGGTAGCGCTGTCGTCTTCGATGAGAAGTATGCGCATTTCAGGTCTCCAAGCTCGTCCCTTGGTCCGCAACCGCAGCATCGACCGGCGGGACCCGGCTGAAGCTCTCAAACGCCCTCTCGGACGTCCGTGTGATCTCGACTCGCAACGCTACGCCGCAATGGTTAACAAAACCTGATTCTGATCCGCAAGCCTCATCGGACCCGACCTTCGCGAATCGGGATAAAATGTTGCTCTTGAAGCAGAAAAGGCGAGCGTTGGATCTCATGTGGCGGATTAAGCATCTCTGGTAACCGACTCTCAGGACTCACCCTTCGGAACAGCGCTTCCGATTGGGCGGGACATGCGGGTTCGGCAAGGGCATTGTTAACGGGACGGGTAAACGAATCGTTACGGACCAGGCATGCCTGTTCATGAACATGACCGTCTGCATGCCTTGCGCGCAGATTTGGCCGACATTGACGACCTGACGGTCTATGGCCGCGTCGCCAGCGTTCGCGGTTTGATGATCGAGGTCGCCGGCCCGCTGTCGACCATGCATGTCGGCGGGCTGCTCGACATCGAGGTCACGCCCGGCCGCACGGTGCCGTGCGAGGTCGTCGGCTTTTCGGGCGACCGCGCCCTCGTGATGCCGTTCGGCGTCATCGAGGGCCTGCGCCGCGGCTGCCGGGCCATCGTGCGCTCCGCGCCGGGCGGCGTGCGCCCCTCGCGCGCCTGGCTGGGGCGCGTGATCAACGCCATGGGCGAGCCCATCGACCGCAAAGGCCCCCTGCCGGCCGGCCAGAACCTCGTTCGGCTGAAGCAGGACGCGCCGCCTGCCCATTCCCGCAAGCGCGTCGGCGCTCCTCTCGACCTTGGCGTGCGCGTGCTCAACACCTTCGTGACCTGCTGCCGCGGCCAGCGCATCGGCATTTTCGCAGGCTCTGGCGTGGGGAAGTCCGTGCTCCTGTCCATGCTGGCCCGCAACGCCGGGTCGGACGTGGCCGTGATCGGCCTGATCGGCGAACGCGGCCGGGAGGTGCAGGAGTTCCTGCAGGAGGACCTCAAGGAAGAAGGCCTCGCCCGCGCGATCGTCGTGGTGGCGACCTCTGACGAGCCCGCGCTGATGCGCAAGCAAGCCGCCTACCTGACGCTGGCGATCTCCGAATATTTCCGCGACGAGGGCGCGGACGTGCTGTGCATGATGGACAGCGTGACCCGCTTCGCCATGGCGCAGCGCGAGATCGGCCTCGCCTCCGGCGAGCCGCCGACCACCAAGGGCTACACCCCGACGGTGTTCACCGAGTTGCCGCGCCTTCTGGAGCGCGCCGGCCCCGGCGCGGGCGAAGGCACCATCACGGGGCTGTTCACCGTGCTGGTGGACGGCGACGACCACAACGAGCCGGTCGCCGACGCGGTGCGCGGCATCCTGGACGGCCATATCGTGATGGAGCGCGGCATCGCGGAGCGCGGCCGCTACCCGGCCGTGAACGTGCTGAAGTCGGTGTCGCGCACCATGCCGCGATCCTGCGACCCGGAGTTCTGGCCCGTGGTGCAAAGCGCCCGCCAGGCCATGGCGACCTATTCGGATATGGAAGAACTTATCCGACTTGGCGCTTATCGGGCCGGGTCATCCGAAGAAGTCGACACGGCGATCCGCCTGAATCCACATCTCGAAGATTTTCTGCGTCAAAGTAAGGAAGAAGCAACCTCGTTGCGTGAAGGATACATCCGTCTCGCGGAGATCATGGCCGGCGCCTGACGGCTGATCGCCAGTGCAAACTCGGAACCGCCCCGACCGGCTCCGCAGCGTGAGTAGATGGGTATGAAATCGCGGGATACCGTCATGCGCTTGAAGCGCTTCCAGGTGGACGAAAAGCGTCGCCGGGTCGCGCAGATCGAGATGATGATCGCTGACTTCGAGCGCATGGTGCATGAGCTCGAGCGCGAGATCGCCTCCGAGGAGCAGAAGTCGGGCATTTCCGACAAGGCTCACTTCGCCTACCCGACCTATGCGCGCGCCGCCATGACGCGCAAGGAAAACCTCCAGCGCTCCGCCGACGAGCTGAAGACCCAGCTCGAAGACGCCCGCGTCGAGCTCGAGGCCGCCTTCCAGGAGCTCAAGAAATTCGAGATCCTGGACGACCGCGAGCAGGCGCGCGAACGCGCCGCCGAGGCCGCCCGCGAGCAGTCCGACCTCGACCGCATCGGCCTCGCCATGCGGGCGGGCTTCGCCCGAGCCTGAGCCAGGGCGCCGGCTCTTTTCGAAAGCCCGGTCGCGCTGACCGGGCTTTCGCGTTCACGGCCGAACCAGCGGGATCTCCGGAAACGCCTCCGGATCCAGCGCGCCCGTCAGCCTCGGGTCGTCCGCGATCTCGACGGCCAGCTTGAAAGGCGAGAACCCGAAACGCCGGTAGAAGCCAACCGCGCCCGGGTGATCGAGCGTGCATGTGTGCAGCCAGCAGCGGCTGATCGGACGCGCCCACGCGAGGGCGAGCGCCTCGCGCATCATCCAGCCGCCGAGCCCCTGCCCGACCGCGCTGTCCACCAGCCCGAAATAGACGATCTCGGCCTCGCCGGGCTGCGTCAGGTCGAGTTCGAGCAGCCCCAAATCGACCCCGTCCCGCGTGGCCGCATAGGCCTCCACGCCGGGGCTGGCCAGAACGGCCGCGAGGTCGTCGTCCCCGATCGACAGCCGCGAGAACCAGAACCATCGCTCGCCGATCTGCCGGTAGATGCGCTTGTAGCGGCCAACGTCGGCGGGGCCGAGGCGGACCAGCTCCAACCCGTTGGCAGGGCGGGATGTCGGGTCAGGCTTCCGCCGCATCTCCAGAAACGTCACCACGGACGCGATCTTGCCGGGAGGGACGTCCGTGTACCCGTCCGGCAGCGCCTGCTGAGTTGACATCGTTCCTGTCGTCCTTATGTGCCGGGCATCGGGATTGTAGCGTCGCCCAGCCCGCTCACAATCCGCCAAGGGAGCCTCGGGACCATGAAGACGCACCTGTTCGCCGCCGCCTTGATCGGCGCTCTGGCGGCATCGCCCGCTTTGGCGCAGCAGAACCACAGCGGCCATTCGACGCCGATGCCGGCGCGCCAGGGCGCTTCCAACGCCGGCTACAAGGCCGCGATGGACAAGATGCACAAGGACATGACCGCCCCGCTGACCGGCGATGCGGACGTCGATTTCGTGCGCGGCATGATCCCGCATCACCAGGGCGCAATCGACATGGCGCGCGTGGAGCTGCAGCACGGCAAGGACCCGGAATTGCGCAAGATGGCCGAGGAGATCGTCAAGGCCCAGGAGGCCGAGATCGCCACCATGAAGGCCTGGCTGGCCAAGCGGGGCAAGTAAGCGGACACCTCCGCACGCGGGAGAGACGGGGCGGCCCGCGGGCCGCCCATGCCGGCCAAAGGAGCCGCGGCTGCGATGAGGCTTGCGGCAGTCACACGCTTCGTGCAGGACATGCCGCCAACGAGGCCTGCACGGGGGCGACCAGGTCGGCTGGCATGAAGCGCATCATGGATTTCATCTGGCCCCTCGTCGGGCTGGCCGCGGTCGTCTGGTCGATCGACCTCCTGTACAAGAAGCTGAAGATGGAGGCGGGCGCCGACCCCGCCGTCCGCGCGCTGCTGGACCAGGGCTCCGTCTGGGCGAACGTGAAGACGATCGCGTCCGTGATCGCGGCGAAGATTGTCGAGATCCCCCCGCATGCCTACCTGCTTTGCGCGCTCTCGACCCTCGTCGCCTATGCGGCGCTGGCCTGGTACGACCGCATCGCGCTGATCCACCTCAAGAAGCAGAACGGCATATCGTGGTTCTACATCGCGACCTGCTCGTTCGTGACCTACGCGCTGTCGCACAACATCGGCGCCTCGGTATTCTCGGGCGGCATGGTCCGCTACCGGGCCTATACGGCGAAGGGGCTCTCGGCCGCCGAGGTCGCCATCTTGGTGGCGCTGTGCTCCTTCACGTTCGCGTTCGGCACCATCCTGCTGCTGGGCCTCGTGCTGGTGGGCGAGCCGCAGATCCTCGGGCCGTTGCAGACGCTCTCGCCCTGGTTCGCCATCAATCCCAACGTCGCAAGGCTGGTGGGCATCGGACTGCTGGCCTTCTGCGCGCTCTACACGCTGGGCTCCTGGCGGCATTTCAAGCCCATCCAGTTCGGCCACTTCGAGGTGGTCTACCCGCGCCTGCCGATCGTGCTTCGGCAGTATTTTGCAGCTCCGCTGGAGCTGATGGGCGCCGCCGGCATCATCTATTTCGCCCTGCCGGAGGGCAGCCCGCACTTTTTCATCGTGCTCGGGGCCTTCCTGATGTCGTTTTCGGCCGGCCTCCTGTCGCAGGTGCCGGGCGGCGTCGGCGTCATGGAGGCGGTGTTCCTGGCCATCATGCCGTCCGTGCCCGCCCCCTCGGTGGTGGCCGCGCTGCTGGTCTGGCGCCTCTTCTACCTGATCCTGCCGCTCGTCATGTCGCTGCCGGTCGTGTTGCTCTTCGAGCGCTCGCAACTCGCCCAGGCCGCCGCTCCGATCGAGCCGAAAGCTCCCGTCTGATCGGCCGAGACGGCGTCGCATCAGACGCTGCCCACGGTCTTCAGCCGCGCCCGCGTGTGGATCTCGGCCTGCGAGATCACGGGCGTTTCGCGGCGGAAGCGCTCGATGATCGAGCGCACGAAGGGTCGTGCGTAGGCCGACGTCACCAGCACCGGGATCTCGCCCATGCGCGCCGCCTCCTCGAAGCGGTCGCGCACCACCATCACGAAGTCCTGCAGCCGCGAGGGCTGCATGGCGAGGTGCCGCTCGTCGCCCTGCCCGACGATGGATTCGGCGAAAGCCGTTTCCCAGGCCGGCGACAGCGTGATGATCGGCAACTGGCCCTGCGCGTTGGCGTATTGCGCGCAGATCTGCCGCGCGATGCGCTGGCGCACGATCTCGGCGATGTCGCGCGGGTTCTTGGTCATGTTCACCGCCTCGGCGATGCCCTCCAGGATGGTGCCGAGGTCGCGGATGGACACGCGCTCGCCGAGCAGGATCTGCAGCACGCGCTGGATCGTCGTCATCGGGATCTGGTTCGGGGTCAGTTCCTTGACGAGGTCGGCGTGCTCCTTGGGCAGGTCCCGCAGCAGCTTCTGCAGCTCCACATAGGACAATAGCTCGCCGACATTCGCCTTCAGGATCTCGGTGAGATGCGTGGAGATCACCGTCGCGGCGTCCACCACAGTGTAGCCGCGGATCTGGGCGTCGTCGCGCAGCGAGGCGTCGATCCAGGTCGCCGGCAAGCCGAAGGTCGGCTCGATCGTGTGCTGGCCCGGCAGCTCGATGGCGCCCCCCATGGGGTCGATGGCCATGAACTGGCCCGGGTAAACGACGCCCTGGCCGGCGTCGACCTCCTTGAGCTTGACGATATAGAAATTGGCCTCGAGCTGGACGTTGTCGAGGATGCGCACCGACGGCATCACGAAGCCCATCTCGCTCGCCAGGGTCCGGCGCAGCGCCTTGATCTGCTCGGTGAGGCGATCGCCGCCATGGGGATCGTTGACCAGCGGCAGCAGCGCGTAGCCGATCTCGATCTTGAGATCGTCCATCTTGAGCACCTCGGCCATGGTTTCCTCGCGAGGGGCCTGCCCGGCGGCGGCTCCCGGCGCGCCGGGAACGCCCTCGGGGTCGGCGTGGGCGGCCGCTTCCCGGGCGATATGCAGCTTGCGGGCGAACCACGCCGCGCCAGCCGCCAGGCCGAAGAAGGGCAGCATCGGGATGCCGGGCAGCAGGCCGACCGCCACCATGACGGCGGCCGACATGCCGAGCGCCTTGGGCATGGTGGCGAGCTGCTTGGACAGGGCCTTGGCGGCCGAGCCGGAGACGCCGGCCTTGGAGACCAGCAGGCCCGCGGCCGTAGACACGATCAGCGCCGGGATCTGCGACACGAGGCCGTCGCCCACGGTCAGCAGCGTGTAGGTGCGGCTCGCCTGCGAGAAGCTGACGCCGTGCTGCACGACGCCGATGATGATGCCGCCGATCACGTTGATGAAGGTGATCAGCAGGCCCGCGATGGCGTCGCCACGCACAAATTTCGACGCGCCGTCCATGGCGCCGAAGAAGGACGACTCGTCCTCGAGATCCTTGCGGCGCTTCTTAGCGGTGGCTTCGTCGATCAGGCCGGCATTGAGATCGGCGTCGATCGCCATCTGCTTGCCCGGCATAGCGTCAAGGGTGAACCGCGCCGCCACTTCGGCGATGCGGCCCGAGCCCTTGGTGATGACCACGAAGTTCACCACCAGGAGGATCGCGAACACCACGAGGCCGATCACGAAGTTGCCGCCCATCACGATGGCCCCGAAGGCCTCGATCACGTGCCCGGCGCCGCCCGTGCCCGTATGGCCGTTGGCCAGGATCAGGCGCGTGGACGCAAGGTTCAGCGCCAGCCGCAGCATGGTGGCGATCAACAGCACGGTGGGAAACGACGAGAACTCGAGCGGCGCCTCGATAAACAGCGCCGTCATCAGGATCAGCACCGACAGGATGATCGAGACCGCCAGCAACAGGTCCAGCAGAAACGCCGGCAGCGGCATGATGAGCACCACCAGGATGCTCATCACCGCGATCGCGAGCGCGATGTCCGACCGGCCCAGCAGGGCGCCAATCTGCCCGAACGACGGCACGCCGCTGCCGTCCGGTGCGGATTTGGCGGGTCTGCCGTCGACCACCGAAAGGTCGGTCATGCGCGTGCGGTCCTCGATGTCGGCCGCGTCCAGACGCAGCTCTGGGCAATTTCTGCCGGGTGCATGGTTAGCGGCCCGTTAACGAGCGCCATCCAGCACGCGTGCGGGCGACTTGCTGGGTCCAACACTCCCCCGCCGTCATCCCCGGCCGGAGCGCCGAAGGCGCGGAGGGGAAGGGGATCCAGGGGCCATGGGCCTGAGTGTCCGCCCAGTCCCCTGGATCCCCTTCCCGGCGCTGCGCGCCGCCGGGGATGACGGCGGAGGGATTGTGCCCTCTTGGCCCTTCTCCCCCGCCCGGCGGCCCCTTCTCCCCCCGGGAGAAGGTGTCTGCGCAGCAGACGGATGAGGGTCTAGCCGAACGAGATCTTGGCTCGACGTCGCGCCATCTGGACTCCCGCCAGTCCCTCATCCGGCCCTTCGGGCCATCTTCTCCCGGGGGGAGAAGAAGCGCGCGTTAAACGGCATGCGTCCGCGTTCTCCGTCCAGGCGGAGGTGAGGCAAGCAGTTGGAGGGGCGCCGCGAGGCGTCGGTCCATCAATGGTTTTACGCGTAGGTTCGGACGGACCGACGCCCCGCGACCGGCGATTTTGAACCTTCCCGACCCGCGCTCCTTCCTCGGGGCCGCTCCTTGTGGGCAGCAACCGCGAGGGTGTTAAGGTGGCCGCGTCCACGGCCCCACCATAGTGTGGGGCGGGCGGGCTGACTGCCYGACTTAGGGTCGGCTGAGGCTGTTACCCCTCGAACCCGCCGTCCGGCCGCTCCGGAAAGGCCTCCCGGGAGGGTGGGTCCGGTATCCCCACCCGCGCAGGCGCCGCGCCCCGACCCCGCAACGGAC